>DAIQOH010000020.1:0-4901 GCA_036787995.1 Limnohabitans sp.
TCCCACTCTATGGTCGAGGGGGGTTTAGAGCTCACGTCAAGCACCACTCTGTTGATGCCGCGAACTTCATTGATGATGCGACCAGATACTTTCTTCAGCAAGGCATAGGGCAATTCGGCCCAGTCAGCGGTCATGAAATCGCTGGTGACCACCGCACGCAAGGCCACCACGAAGTCGTAAGTGCGGCCATCCCCCATCACACCCACACTCTTGACGGGTAAGAACACCACAAAAGCTTGGCTGGTCGCTTCATACCAATTGCGCGGCGCTTGCGATCCGCCAAACGCCACTGTGCAGGGATCACCTTCGAACGGGGTGTTGCGCAATTCTTCAATGAAGATGGCGTCTGCGTGACGCAGTAAATCGGCGTAGTCTTTTTTCACCTCACCCAAGATGCGCACACCCAAGCCTGGGCCGGGGAAAGGGTGACGATAAACCATGTCATAGGGCAGTCCCAAGGCCACGCCCAATTCACGTACCTCGTCTTTGAATAAATCACGTAATGGCTCAAGCAACTTCAACCCTAGTTGCTCTGGCAGTCCACCCACGTTGTGGTGACTTTTGATGGTGACAGCTTTTTTGCTTTTGGCGCCACCACTTTCAATCACATCGGGATAAATGGTGCCTTGGGCCAAGAAGGTAGCGCCTTTGTGTCCACCCGAACCTGCTTTGAGTTTGGCCGCTTCTTGCTTGAACACCGTCACAAACTCCGCACCGATGATTTTGCGTTTGGCTTCGGGGTCTGACACGCCAGCCAATTTACCCAAAAACACATCACTGGCGTCCACACGAATCACTTTGGCGTGCAACTTCCCCGCAAACATGTCCATGACCGCGTCGCCTTCGTTTAAACGCAGTAAGCCATGGTCTACAAATACACAGGTCAATTGATCGCCGATGGCCCTGTGAATCAGTGCTGCAGCAACTGAAGAGTCCACACCGCCCGAAAGACCTAAGATGACTTCTTCATCACCAACTTGCTTGCGGATACTTGCAACAGCTTCATCCACATAGTTGCCCATCACCCAATCCGGTGAGGCTTTGCAAATACCAAGCACGAAGCGGTTAAGCATGGCTCTGCCCTGCACCGTGTGTGTGACCTCGGGGTGGAATTGCACACCATAAAAATGGCGTGATTCATCCGCAAAACCAGCGATGGGGCAACTGTCGGTGCTGGCCATCAACTTAAAACCCGATGGCAACTCGGTAACTTTGTCCCCATGGCTCATCCACACTTTCAACATGCCATGGCCTTCTGGCGTGGTGAAATCAGCCATATCTTTCAAAAGCGCTGTGTGTCCTCTGGCCCGCACTTCGGCATACCCAAACTCGCGGGTATGGCCCGCTTCGACCTTGCCACCCAGCTGGTGTGCCATGGTTTGCATGCCATAACAAATACCCAATACAGGGATGCCCAATGCAAATACAGCATCCGGTGCACGATCGTCTACCTCGTACACACTGGCGTGACTGCCAGAGAGGATGATGCCTTTCAGATTTCCATCTTTGGCGTAGTCACGCACCCAGTCGTCGGTGACATCACAAGGATGCACTTCGCAATACACATGGGCTTCGCGAACGCGGCGCGCAATCAGTTGGGTAACTTGCGAACCGAAATCAAGAATCAGAATTTTGGAATGGGACATGGTGTTGGACTGGTAGCAGTCGCATGAGCAAGTTATTCAGCCCTGTAATTAGGTGCTTCTTTGGTGATTTGCACATCATGCACATGGCTTTCGCGCATGCCCGCTGTTGATATCTCAACAAACTCTGCACGGTTACGCATGTCTTCAATGCTGGCACAACCGCAATAGCCCATGGCCGCACGAACGCCGCCGGCCATTTGGTAAACAATGCTCACCATGGAACCTTTGTAAGGCACACGACCCTCAATGCCCTCGGGCACCAATTTGTCTGCGTTGGGGTTACCTGTGGTGGCTTCTTGGAAATAACGGTCAGCGCTGCCTTGCTGCATAGCCCCAATACTGCCCATACCGCGATAGCTTTTATAGCTGCGACCTTGGTACAAAATGACTTCGCCAGGTGCTTCTTCGGTACCCGCAAACATCCCGCCCATCATGACGCAAGAAGCACCTGCAGCAATGGCTTTGGCAATATCGCCGCTGTAACGGATACCGCCATCTGCAATCAATGGCACACCGGTGCCGTGCAAAGCGATGGCCACATTATCAATGGCGGTGATTTGCGGCACACCCACACCAGCGACGATGCGAGTGGTGCAAATAGAGCCTGGGCCGATACCTACTTTGACACCATCAGCACCGGCTTCCACCAGCGCCAAAGCGGCAGCGCCAGTCGCAATATTGCCACCCACCACATCGACATCAGGGTAGTTTTGCTTGACCCAGCGAACACGCTCAATCACACCTTGACTGTGTCCATGAGCTGTATCCACCACGATAGCGTCTACGCCTGCTTTGACCAAAGCCGCCACACGCTCTTCGGTACCAGGGCCTACACCCACAGCCGCACCCACGCGTAAGCGCCCTGCGCTGTCTCTTGCCGCATTGGGGAAGCTGGTTTGTTTGGTAATGTCTTTGACGGTGATAAGGCCTTTCAGCTCAAACGCATCATTCACCACCAGCAATCGCTCTAATTTGTGTTTGTTCAACAGCGCTTTGGCTTGCTCGGGTGTTGTACCCTCAGGAACGGTTATGAGGCGTTCACGCGGCGTCATGATGTCTTTGACTTGAACGTCATATCGGGTTTCAAAACGCAAATCACGTCCAGACACAATCCCCACTACTTTGCCAGCATCGCAAACTGGAAAACCAGAGATGCCCATTTGGTCCGACATAGCCATGACTTGTCGTACGGTGTGTTGAGGGGTGATGACCACAGGGTCTAACAAAACCCCGCTTTCGTAGCGCTTGACTTTGGCTACTTCCGCGGCTTGCTGCTCCGCAGTCAAGTTTTTATGCACGATACCCATACCACCCTCTTGGGCAATGGCAATAGCCAGTCTTGCCTCGGTCACTGTGTCCATGGCTGCAGATACCAAAGGCAGGTTCAAAGCGATATGACGCGAAAACTGTGTTGAGAGGTGGGTGTCCTTGGGCAGGACCTGTGAGTAGGCTGGGACCAACAACACATCGTCGAAGGTCAGCGCTTTGCCGAGCAGGCGCATGGTATGTCTCCAAAAATGCGATCATACCGGCATGCAAACCAACTAACTTTTACAAGCGACTTACCCGTCTTTTCTTATGTCCAAGTTGTTGCTCCACCCCTTTCTTCAGCTGTTAGATAAAAAAAGTCATACTGAAGAAGCTTGGAAGCATGTTTTTATAGAACTTTTTTCGCTGATTGGGGCCTTGGTGTGCTTCACCACGGGTTGGATACCTAACAGCCACTACCAAGCATCTGTACTTTTTTCGGGTGCAGCATGCTTTGCGGCTTTATGGATGGCATTCAAACGTGGATTGGGTTTTGTTTGGGTAGTCAACTTGTTGATGTTGATTGCCAGCCTGTTGCTGATTTACTTGATCATCGTCACGGGTGGCACGGTATCGGTGATCATGATTTGGATTACCGGTATCTCATTGATGCCCTTTATGCTACTCAGTACCAAAGCAGCTGTGACATGGTTGATTTTGCAGACCAATGCTTTGTTTCTCATTTTGCTGGCTTCCCAAGCGGGGTGGATAGATACCCAAACCATAGCCTCCGAAGACATGGTGTTCTGGGCTTTCGCCAACAAAATGCTTGCCGCATTGGCATTGATTATCATTTTGGATTTTCTGGATCGCAGCCAACAGAAACAGTTGCAGAATTTGCAAACTCGCGGTCATGATTTACGCAATCTTCACCAAGAATTGATACGCGCCCAAAGCCATAAAGATGAATTCATTGCATCTGTTGGCCATGAATTGCGCACACCTATGAATGCAATCCTTGGATTGAACACCGTTTTGCGTGACCAAGTCGCGGCAAGTCCGCAAGATATCGAACGGGTTGACATGATCCGAGAGTCAACGCAACACCTGCTGGCATTGGTCAACGATATTTTGGATTTCTCTCAGTTGCAAGCTCAACGCATGGCCTTGGGATCCCAAGCCTACCCCTTGCGGCAAAGGTTTTCCGACATAGCTCAACAACTTCACCAAACAGCTGCGGCCAAAGGCCTGCAAAGCCAAATTTATTTTGATCATCACTTACCGGATTGGGTACTTATAGACAGCAAACGGTTTGAACAACTCATCCACAACTTGCTGGAAAACGCGCTGAAGTTCACCCACAAAGGTTTCGTTGCCATACGCTTTCAAAGCTGTGAAATGGGCCTACGAATTGAAGTTCAAGACAGCGGCATTGGTATGACCCCAGAGCAGCAATCGCATATTTTTGGACGGTTTGAGAAAGCAGACTCTGGCCCAGTCAATTTATATGGCGGCACAGGACTGGGTTTATCGATATGTGAAAAATTGGTTCAATTACAAAACGGTGCAATGGGTGTGCAAAGTGCCTGCAACCAAGGCTCCTTGTTTTGGATTGAACTTCCGCTGGTCGTTACCCAAGCGCCTCAGCAGTCCTCACACACCAGCGTTGAAGGGATTGCTGCTGAGGTACAACCCCGCATCTTTTTGGTGGTGGATGATCAAGCGGTAAATCTGCTGGTCGCGCAACGCTTGCTTCAAAAAATATGGCCTCTTGCGCGGGTACATACCGCTACCAGTGGTAACGAGGCTTTGCATTGGCTAGCCGCCAATACTGTGGATATGGTGTTGATGGACATGTTCATGCCTGAGATGGATGGCTTGCAAACCACTCAAAGCATTCGCGCATTGCAAAATGACATTCGCCATGTCAAAGTCATTGGTCTGACCGCCAGCAGCAACGCCAATGACCACGCCCAATGCCTGGAAGCAGGAATGAATGCCATCACC
>DAIQOH010000020.1:5001-12647 GCA_036787995.1 Limnohabitans sp.
CTCATCTACCAAGGCTTCACCAAAAAAGCCATTAATGAAATAAAACTTCGTAATGAAGAACTCGAGCTCAAAAGGCAAGAATTGCAATCCATACTTGACATTCGGGATCAATTCATTGCCTCGGTCAGCCATGAACTACGTACCCCCATGAACGCCATCATGGGTTTTAATGATTTGATTCAAGAATCCCAAGCACACAACCCCAAGGCTATTGAAATACTCCAACTCACCAAGCAGTCAGGTGAGCATTTACTAACGGTTATCAATGATGTACTGGATTACTCGCAATTTCAGACCGGTAAATTGGGTATACACCCAGAGGCTTTCGAATTGCGTCAAACCGTCAACCACGCCATGGACTTATTTTCCAACCGCGTCAAAAGCATGCGCTTGGTATTTGAAAGTCATGTCTCTGAGGATCTGCCCGAATGGATGGTGGCAGATCGGCATCGATTGATGCAAATTTTGGTCAATTTACTGGGTAACGCGCTGAAATTCACACAACTTGGCCATGTTCATTTGCGTGTGTCCCAAGACCTAGACATGGTCAAGTTTGAAGTGGAAGACACAGGTATTGGTATTTCAGACGAACAACTCTCCCGAGTCTTTGAACGCTTTTCTCAAGCCACCGCTCAAACCCAAACCATATACGGTGGCAATGGCTTAGGCTTGGCCATTTCCAAACGTTTGGTGGAACTCATGGGTGGCAGCATCGGGGTCACCAGCAAACTGGGACAAGGCAGTTTGTTTTGGTTCAAGATTCCTTTGGTGGCCACCCAACCCCAACGACCAGCGCTTGCCAACGCCCAGCGCTCACTGGATTTACAACAAGGCGCATGGCAATTTTTGATTGTGGACGATGTGGCAATGAACCGCTTGTTATTGCGGCAAATTTTGACACTTGAATTCCCTAAAGCATCGATGACAGAAGCGTCCGATGGTGTGCAAGCTTTAGAGGCGCTGCAATCTCAACACTTTGATGTGGTTTTCATGGACATGATCATGCCTCACATGGATGGCATTGAAACTTCACAGCATATACGCCAAGAACTGTCTAAAGAGGAGTCAAACACCCCTATTCTTGGCTTATCAGCCAACGTCAACGCCGTTGACAGAGAACGATTTATTCAAGCAGGTGCCAATGACTTTTTGCTCAAGCCCTATGACAGACAAGCTTTGATGGAAGTCATTGAAAAATTGCTTTTTAACAAACATCACAACTGATCAATAGCCGGCTTTAGACCCTTGACGACGTTTGGCGAACAGTCCCGCAGCACGGCTTCCTTGTTGGTTAAAACGCAATCGCCGGGCTTCTTTGGGGTCGACCAGCAAAGCACGCAATATCTCCAACCGATCTCCTTCAACCATCACGTAGTCTGGTTTCACTGACTTACCCCACACAGCGCAGCGCCATGAAGCATAAAGAGTTGTATCCAATGCCAGTTGCTGCAACGCCAAGTTTTTTGCTTGCACTGCGCTGGTTGCGCTACTGCAATCCACTTGCGTGGTACTCACGCGACGCGGTCCAGTGGAAACCACTACTTCAATCCTCATGAGGGGTAAACCATTTCAGCGCGTTTCACAAAAGCATCGACCAAGGTGGCCGCAATGCGATCAAACACAGGCCCGACCAAAGCACCGAACACAGAGTCAAAACTGTACGAGAGCTTGAGTTCAACGCGGCAGGCACGCTCTTCTCCCAAAGGAACAAAATTCCATTCGCCTTGCAAATATTTAAACGGCCCATCTACCAAGTGAAGCTGGACCTGGCGTGCCATTACGTGGGTGTTATGGGTGGTAAAGCTTTTGTGCAAGCCACCTAAAGCCATGCCTATGCGTGCAGTCATGCCATCAGGTGTTTCTTCTAGTACCTCGGTCTTGTCGCACCAAGGCAAAAATGCAGGATAGCTCCTGACATCGACGACCAAATTGAACATCTCTTGTGCGCTAAACCAGATGAGTACAGACTTCTCGATGGTTTTCATAGAATGGGGGCTCTGCCAAGTTGGCGGTGGTGGCGATTGTAAAGACCTCGCCTTTCTCCTTTTACCCTGTTATGGCCAGCAAAACCGCTCCTCCTACCCGCATTGCCGACAATAAAAAAGCAGCGTTTAACTACTTTTTTGAAGAACGTCTCGAGGCTGGGATGGTCTTGGAAGGGTGGGAGGTGAAAGCTGCACGCGAAGGCAAGGTGCAACTGACCGATGGCTATGTGGTTATTCGCGATGGCGAAATGTTTGTGATTGGTTGCCAAATCAATCCCCTTAAAACGGCTTCCACCCATGTCAATCCAGACGCGATTCGTTCACGCAAACTGCTGCTGCACAAAGATGAAATTCGCCGTTTGATTGGCAAGGTAGAGCAAAAAGGCTATACCTTGGTGCCTTTGAATTTGCATTGGAAAAACGGACGCATCAAATGCGAAATAGCCTTGGCCAAAGGAAAAGCAGAACACGATAAGCGCGATACCATCAAAGACCGCGAAGGCAAACGTGAGGTTGAGCGCGCCATGAAAAATCGCACGCGCTGATGCTGGCTACACCTGCATGTGGGCACGTCCCGCTTCAATAGACAAGCGTTGATCGCATCGCTGACTGAGTGCGACATCGTGGGTTACCAGTACCAAGGTGGTGCCCAATTCTTGATTGAGTTCCAGCATCAAGGCCATGATTTTTTCACCCGTTGCATGGTCAAGGCTACCCGTAGGCTCGTCGGCAAGTAAGACATCAGGTTTCACCACGAATGCGCGTGCTAAAGCCACACGTTGTTGCTCGCCACCACTCATGACTTTGGGGTAGTGGTTTAGTCGATCCGCTAAACCTACGCGGGCTAGCATGTCTTTGGCAACGGGCTTGGGATCGGGGTGGCCAGATAACTCCAGTGGCAACATCACATTTTCCAAAGCCGTGAGTGGAGCTAACAGCTGAAAACTTTGGAAAACAAAACCAATGTGTTTGGCACGCAAGGCAGCACGTTGGTCCTCGTTCAAAGCAAACAAGTCAGCGCCGGCTATATGCACCGTGCCCTGTGTAGGCGTGTCCAAACCCGCCATGATGGCCAGCAAGGTGCTTTTGCCTGAGCCAGATGCCCCGACAATCGCCAGCGTTTGTTTGGTTTTTAATGAAAAATCGATATCGCGGAGAATGTCCAAGGTGCCAGTGGCATCCGTGACAGACTTGTAAACATGAGAGACAGCAATCAGGCTGGAGGACATAAACAGTGCCATTGTGGAAACGACGTGACTTTAACTTGCTAGGCATAAGCCTATGGGTTCAAGGTGTTTGCCAGCCTTTGGCCCATGCCGCCGATCCGACAGTGATGGTATTGGGTGACTCACTCAGCGCTGAATACGGCTTGGCACGTGGCACCGGTTGGGTTGCATTGCTAGAACAACAACTCTTGAAGGACAAGTTGGCTTGGCGTGTGGTCAATGCCAGCATCAGTGGCGAAACCACCGCTGGTGGCCGTGCCCGTTTACCAGCCCTGCTAAAGCAACACCAACCCCAAATTGTCGTCATTGAACTGGGAGGCAATGATGCCTTAAGGGGGTTTTCCATGGCCATGACGGAAGACAATTTGCAAGAGATGGTTCAGGCCTGCCAAGCTATCCATGCCAAAGTATTGTTGCTTGGTATGCAAGTTCCGCCGAATTACGGCGCCGACTATGCCCAACAATTTTCCCAAGTCTTTTTGCGGTTGAGCAAAAAGCATAAAACAGCTTTGGTACCGTTCTTTTTGAAAGGGATAGCCGATGCCCCCAACCCGACCGAATGGTTCCAAGCAGACCGTATTCACCCTAAATCTGAAGCGCATCCACGTTTATTGGCCAATGTGTGGCCCGTCTTGAAAAAGTTACTCTGATGCCTGTCGAACTTGTCAGCGCTGAACAAGCCATGGCAAGCATGGGCAATGCTAATCACTACAGCTGCATCATCGATGCACGCAGTGAAGATGAATTTGCGCTCGACCATTTGCCACAGGCACAAAACTGGCCTTCTTTGTCAAACGAAGAAAGAGTTCGTGTCGGAACGCTGTACAAGCAAGTAGGTGCGTTTGAAGCCAATAAATTAGGTGCTGCATTGGTAGCCACCAATATTGCCAAGCACATTGAAACCCGTGTCATGGATTTGCCCAAAAACTGGCGCCCTTTGGTGTATTGCTGGCGTGGAGGCAAACGCAGCGGCTCGCTTGCATTGGTTTTGGGACAAATAGGTTTCAAGGTCAGCGTGATTGAAGGGGGTTACAAGGCTTTTCGTGCTGCTGTCGTGCAGCACACCAGTCAGTTGGTACTGGGTTTGCATTTCAAAGTCATCACAGGACCTACAGGCTCGGGCAAAACACGTTTACTGCATGCTTTGGCAGCCCAAGGCGCACAAGTCTTAGACCTCGAAGCACTGGCGGTACACCGCAGCTCTGTTTTGGGCCGTATTCCGGGTCAAGCGCAGCCCAGCCAAAAGCATTTTGATATGCGAGTCTGGAATGCATTACGGCAGCTTGATGCCAACAAAGTGGTTTACGTCGAAGCTGAAAGCAAAAAAGTAGGCAATGTCAGCGTTCCCGATAGCTTGATAGAGACCATGCGTGCCAGCGAGTGCATTGATCTGTCGCTTGAATTGCCAGAGAGGGTCGCCTTGCTCATGGAAGACTATGCGTTTTTTGCACAAGATCCAGCGCTTTTTTGTGACCGTTTACAAACCTTGGTACAAGCCTGCGGTAAACCAACCATAGCGCAGTGGCAGCAAATGGTGCACGCAGGAAAAACCCAGGAGGTGGTGGAAGCTTTATTGCAAAAGCATTACGACCCCACCTATGCACGGTCTGTCGAGCGCAACTTTCGTCGTTGGCCTCAAGCCCATTCAGCTTATTTGAAAGACCGTCATCCTCATTCGCTGCAAGACTTGGCCCAGCAGTTGATACAAACCCATCACATACCGGCTTGAGCCATGGCTTGCGCCAAATCATCGATGAGGTCGCTGGCTGCCTCTAAGCCCACCGATAAACGCACAAAACCACCTTGCACCAAAGACGGGCTTGCCATTTGCCGCAACTCTTGCAAGCGGTATGGCACCACCAAACTCATAGGTCCGCCCCAGCTGTAGCCCAGTTTAAATAAGCGCAAGCCATTACAAAATTGGTCGATTTGCGATGGACTGTATTGGGGAGAAAAACGCAAGCTCAACAAGCCCGCTGCCAATCCTTGGGTATGCACTGCACTGCTTGAAGGCATATCTTTTGCACACAAGCGCCGCCAGTGTTCATGGCCCGGCGAGCCCACCACAGCAGGATGCAAGACCTGTGCAAATGCGGTTTGTTGCAAGCACCAAGCAGCCAGCGTTCGCGTTGTTGCATCGTGTTGCCTGTAGCGTAAGTCCATGCTGGGTAAAGAACGCAACACCAATTCAACATCATTGGCACCGACGCCCAAACCCAAGCGCATATGACAGAGTTTGAGTTGCTTGGCCAAATCGTCATCACACGCAGTGACACTGCCCATCAATACATCGCCGCCGCCACTGGGGTATTTGGTTAAAGCATGCACACTGATGTCTACCCCCAAACGGGTATCGCCTAGGCCAGGCCTTAGATCAAAAGGGGCAAAGGCCAAACCTGCACCCCAGGTGTTATCTAGCGCGGTCAAAACACTTTTGCTTTTGGCCAAACCAACCAAAGCCACGACATCGGGAAACTCCAGTGTCACTGAGCCAGCAGCTTCTATCCACAACAACCGGGTATGCGCATTGATACGAGAAGCCACATCCTCGATATTCATCGGGTCGTAAAGCTGGTAACGAATGCCCCATTGCTTTAATTCAGACTCCGCAAACGCTTTGTGTGGTCCGTAAACGTTATCGGGCAGTAAAACTTCATCGCCATGCTCGAGAAATGTCATATTGGCCAAGGCGATTGCCGCCAGGCCGCTGGGCACCAAAACCGCATGTTGGGCACCTTCCACATGACAAAGACGCTCTTCTAAGGTGAAAGTGGTGGGTGTGCCATGCAGGCCATAGGTATAGCTTTTTTTGTCCAACCATGTGCGCGCACGCATGGCTTGCACATTGGGAAAAATAACCGTAGAAGCTTTATGAACAGCAATTTGAGGCGCTGAAAATTCTGCGGGCGCTTGGTAGCCGTGGTGTATCAGCGCAGTGACAGGCTTCATGGATTAAACCCGCCATTTCTCCAGCAACTTGGCAGGACGGGTGGTGTCGTATGCCTCAAAGGGCTGGTGAATCCAAGGGTTGGTTGGCAAATATTCGACAGAAAAATCGGGGGTAAAGCTGGACACACCTTTGGTCCAAATCACTGCGCTGCGTAACTCGGTGATCGGTGAGTAGTTGTTACGCAACATATCCAATACAGCGTTCAAGGTGTGACCCGAATCAGCCAAATCATCGACCAACAACACGCGGCCCGCGATTTCGCCTTTGGGTGTGGTGATATAGCGTGCAATGTCTAAATGTCCTTGAACCGTACCGCCTTCAGAGCGGTAGGAACTGGTAGACATGATGGCCAATGGTTTGTCAAAAATACGTGACAAAACATCACCTGGTCGCATGCCGCCGCGTGCCAAACACAAAATCGTATCGAACTCCCACCCCGATTGGTGAATCTTGATGGCAAGCTTCTCGATGAGGTTATGGTATTCGTCGTAGGACACGTACAGATGCTTGCCGTCTTCAGTCAACATGGTGGTGCTTTCCTGCGAAGGTTCAATCGTGAAAGGGATGTTTAACCATGATGGTATGGTCACGGTCCGGACTGGTGGAAATCAAATGGATAGGAACGCCAGTGACTTGGGCAATACGCTCCAAATAAGCACGCGCTTGAAGCGGGAGTTTGGCGTAATCGGTGATGCCCACCGTGCTGTCTGACCAACCAGGTAAAGTTTCGTAAATAGGCGTGCAGCGGGCGATGTCATCCGCACCCATAGGCAATATATCGATGGTGGTGCCATCCAATGCATAAGCAGTACAGAGCTTAAGTTCTTTTAAACCATCCAGCACATCCAGTTTGGTGATACACAAACCGCTCAAACCATTGACTTGGGCACTGCGTTTGAGCAGTGCAGCATCAAACCAGCCGCAACGACGAAAACGCCCTGTGGTGGTTCCTTTTTCTGCGCCAACAGTGCTCATATGCCAGCCGGGCGTTCCCTCAACATCCCAGTCAAGTTCTGTAGGGAAAGGCCCCCCACCCACACGGGTGCAATAGGCTTTGGTGATGCCTAAGATGTAGTGCAAAAAACCGGGTCCGACTCCCGAACCCGCCGCTGCATTGCCAGCCACACAGTTGCTAGAAGTGACGAATGGATAAGTACCGTGGTCAATATCGAGCAAAGTGCCCTGGGCACCTTCAAACAGCAAGTTGGCGCCCGCATGATGGGCGTCATTGAGTTCACGCGACACATCGGCCACCATGGGCAAGATTTGTGCAGCATGTGCCATGGCCTCATCCAAGACAGGCTGGAATTGCACTTCGCCGTTGGCAATAAAGGGCTTTAGCGCATCAGGAAAAACGAATGCTTCAGAGCCCAACCAAGTTCTTAAAACATGGTTGTGTAAGTCCAAAAGTTCGCGTAGCTTGCTGGCAAAACGTTGAGGGTGCTTAAGGTCTTGAACACGAAGCGCACGTCGCGCAATTTTGTC
>DAIQOH010000020.1:12747-24077 GCA_036787995.1 Limnohabitans sp.
ACCAATTTGCCTTTGCCTTCATCGCCCCATTGGGTGCCAACGACGACGACATGACGACCGTGCTGTTTACTCATGTGATGTATTCAAGTTGAAGCTAAGGGTAAAAGCGTCCATTGGCCTTGGGTTAGCACAAGTTCGCGATCGCAATGAAATTCATCGACTTCACTCTCGTGCCCAGGCAACATACAGACCACCGTATGGCCTTGTTCACGAAGCAGTGAAATGGTTTTTTGCAAGCTCGCGTCTTCTCCCCAAGGGGCTCGAATCGCTGCTTGCGGTGCAGGCCTTGCCAGCAGACTGACCAAAGCTTTGATATCAAGGCTGAAACCTGCGGCAGGACGTTTACGTCCAAACAGTGCCCCTACTTCGTCGTAGCGTCCGCCGCGTACCAGTGCATCACTGCCCTCAGGTGCAAACATAGAAAACCGAGGACCGCTGTAATAAGCCGCACCTCGCAAATCGGCTAAATCGATGCTGACAGGATGACCCGCATGCGTGGCCAACCAACGCAACTGTGACAAGGCATACAAAACCGCAGGCCAGGCTTTAAACAAGCCCTCTGCACGGTCAAGAACACCCCCATCGCCGTAAAGCTGGACCAAAGCAACCAAGGCGTCTTTCAAGGCTTTTGGCAAAGATGCGCCTATGGCGCGCATGGCGCTGATGTCTTTGTGGGCTAAAGCTTGAGAGATCGCGTCATGCTGAGAAGGGTTCAAGCCTTGGTCACGCAACAACGCAGGAAGAATACGTGCATCGCTTAAATCAACATGTAAGTCAGACATGCCACTGGCCTGTAAACACTGCAAGGCCAGTTGCAAAATTTCCAAATCGGCCTCTAAACCTGAATGGCCATAAATTTCTGCACCCAACTGCAAAGGTTCACGGGTGGCATAAGGTCCAGGGGCCCGGGTATGCAGGGTTGGCCCACAGTAACAAAGTCGGGTGACACCTGCACGGTTAAGCAAATGGGCATCAATACGCGCCACTTGGGGCGTGGTGTCCACACGCAAACCCAAGGTGCGCCCAGAAAGCTGGTCCACCATTTTGAAGGTTTGCAGGTCAAGCGAACTACCAGCGCCTGACAGCAGCGACTCTATGTGCTCAATCAAGGGGGGGATGACAAGCTCGTAGCCGAAACCCCGCGCAGTGTCTAAACAAAGGCGGCGGAGTTCTTCGATGTGCCGAGCTTCGGAGGGCAAAACATCGGCAATATGATCTGGCAAGACCCAAGCAGTCATGAGGTGTATGGCTGTTAAAAAAAGGATTCTACTGGGACACTAGAGCAACCACCAAAGCAGCAACATGCCGGCCACAATACAACTCAATCCAATAAACCGAACTTGGCCATCGTCCAGTTGCAGTATGTTCATAAAGGCCTTTTTCCAGGCCTGCGGGGAAGCAAAAGGAAACAAGCCCTCAATGATCAGCACCAAGGCCAAAGCCATCCACAAGGTGTGGTTGTCCATTGAAATACTGGCGGATTATTTTTTGACAGGGGCTGCGCTGGCAGCACCGCTTCCGCGCATGGCTTTGAAGAAATCGGTGCTGGGGTCTAAAACCATCACATCCGATTTTTTGTTGAAACTGGCTTTGTAGGCTTCGATGCTTTGGTAGAACTGCGCAAATTGGGGGTCTTTGCCAAACGCTTCGGCGTACAACCGGGCAGCTTCAGCGTCGCCTTCGCCTTTGATTTTCTGGGCGTCGCGGTAAGCGTTGGCCAAAGTCACTTCACGTTGGCGATCCGCATCAGCCCGAATTTTCTCGCCCTCAGCACCACCGGTTGAACGCAATTCATTGGCAACACGCTTGCGCTCGGCCTCCATGCGTCGGTAAACCGACTCGGTGATGGTGTCCACGTAGTCTGCACGGGTGATGCGCACATCCACCACATCAATGCCCCAAGGCTTCTCGCCTTTCACGATTTCCAAGACCTCTCGCTTAACGTCCACCATCAAAGCCTCGCGCTTGAGCGATAAAAGGTCTTTCACTGTGCGTTTGTTGATTTCTTCTTGAAAGGCGTTACGCACCACACGGGTGAGTTGCTGTGCACCGGCTTTTTCGTCCAAACCGACGTTGCGGATGTATTGTGAAGGGTCAGAGATGCGCCAACGCACGTACCAGTCAATCACCATGCGTTGCTTTTCAGCTGTCAGCATGGGTTCGGAGTCAACGTTGTCCAAAGTCAGTAAGCGTTTGTCGATGAAATTGACGTTTTGAAAAGGCGGGGGCAATTTGAAGTTCAGACCCGGTTCTGTGATGACCTTTTTGATTTGACCCAAGGAATACACCACACCATACTGGCGTTGGTCCACCACGAAAATGGTGGAACTCAGCAGCAGCAAAGCCAGCAAAGAGGTAGAGATATAAAAACCGATTTTGTTCATGGCAGTCTTATCGCAAATCGCGGTCTCGCTGACGGTTGTCGCGGCCACGGTTATCAGTCGGGGAAGATGGCATTACTGGGCTAGGAACCGAAGCATTGCCTTCTAAGGTGTTGGACGAGCCAGGTGAAGGCGTCACAGGGCCATTGGCTGGCGAATTGTGAAGTTGCATGATTTTGTCCAAAGGCAAATACAGCATGTTCGAGCCCTGCTTGGACTCCACCAAGACCTTGGTGACATTGCTGTAAATCTCCTGCATGGCATTGATGTAGAGACGGTCGCGGGTTACTTGCGGGGCTTTTTGATACTCAGCCAGCAAAGAACGGAACCGCTGGGCATCACCCTGTGCTTGGGCAATGATGCGGGCTTTGTAGGCGTCAGCCTCCTGTTTTAAACGTGAAGCAGAGCCAACGGCACGTGGAATTACATCATTGGCATAGGCTTCCGCTTCATTTTTGGCGCGCTCGCGCTCTTGACCCGCTTTGAGCACATCGTCAAAAGCGGCTTGTACCTGCTCTGGGGGGCGCACCCCCCCTTGTTGCAAGTTGATACCAACCACCTCTATGCCGACGTTGTAGTGGTCCAAAATGGTTTGCATGATCTTGCGCACCCTTGGCGCTATTTGCTCTCGATCTTCGGAAAGTGCCGCATCCATGCGCATCTTGCCAACCACCTCACGCACAGCGGTTTCAGCCGCTTGCATGACTGCATCTGTGGGATTCTTGCTTTCAAACAAATACGCACGTGCATCCGTCAACCGGTATTGCACAGCGAACTTGATTTCCACAATGTTTTCGTCTTCGGTCAACATAGCCGATTCACGCAAACCCGTGGCCTTGATGATGGCGTCTCTTCCAATATCAATCGAACGAATTTGTGTCACAAACACCACCTCATGGCGCTGTATAGGGTATGGCATGCGCCAGTTAAAGCCTGCGCCTACGGTGCTGTGGTAACGGCCAAACTGGGTGATCACAGCTTGCTGACCTTCTTGGACAATGAAGAAACCGGTACCCAGCCAAATCAGTACGAGTACAGCCAGCACCACGCCCAGCAAGCCACCGGCTTGTTTGTAATTGGGGTTAAATCCACCGCCACCATTGGGAGGCGGATTACCACCACCCCGATTTTGACCTAAGAGTTTGCCCAACTTTCTGTTGAGTTCACGCCAAAGTTCATCCAAATCGGGAGGACCATTGGATGAGGAGGGACGGGGCCGCTTGTTATCGTCTTGGGGCTGTTGAGACCCATCAGGCGGGGGTGTTGAGCCATTGTGCTGGTGTTGAGCTTCCTCGCCTCTGCCCCAACGGCCATCGTTCAAATTGAACATGCCCGCCAAGCGACGTCGTAAGGGCCAAACCCATGTAAAGAAGTTCATGCGCAATCAATCAAAAAAAGTGGCAAGTCGACATTGTGCCTAAACCTGAAGCCATACTTTGGCATCACGCATTTAACGGTACAAAAGACAGGGGCAAAGCAGCAGAGGCCTGCTGCAATGCGGTTTGTAGCAAGCGCTGGCGCAAACTGTCCAGATTCATACCAGCGCGGGCACTGACAAAAATACGCGGCAAGGCAATGCCATCGACAATGAAAACATCGTGTAACAAGCGAGGTTGCTGGTCTGAGGCCAAAGCATCCATCTTGTTAAATACCAGCAATTGGGGCACATCCGCTGCACCAATATCAGCCAGCACCGATTGAACCTGTTGAATTTGCTCCGGGTAATCATCGTGCGAGCAGTCCACCACATGTAACAGCAAATCCGCGCTGGTGGCTTCTTGCAAAGTCGCTGCAAATGCATCAACCAGTCCGTGCGGTAAATCACGGATGAACCCCACGGTGTCTGAGAGAGAAATCTGGCAACCCTGGGCTTGGCCATCCGACACATAAAGTTGTCGGGTGGTTGTATCTAAAGTGGCAAACAATTGGTCCGCCGCATAAGCCCTTGCCTTGACCAAGGCATTGAACAACGTGGATTTGCCGGCATTGGTATAGCCAACCAAGGATACATTGAAAATCTGGTTGCGTTCTCGCTGGCGGCGCTGGGTATGACGCTGTTTTTTGACTTTATCGAGGCGTTCTTTGGTGCGTTTGATGGACTCCCCAATCATGCGCCTGTCCAACTCAATTTGGGTCTCGCCTGGGCCACCACGGTTACCGATACCGCCACGCTGACGCTCTAGATGGGACCAACGCCTGACCAAACGAGTGCTGAGGTATTGCAGTCGTGCCAATTCAACTTGCAGCTTACCCTCGTGGCTACGCGCACGCTGGGCAAATATTTGCAAAATCAGCATGGTGCGGTCATTGACGGGCATGTCCAGTAAACGCTCTAAATTGCGCTGCTGAGCCGGACTGAGCGCTTGGTCAAACAGGACTTCGCTGGCACCATGAAGCATGGCTAATTCTTTGATTTCCAGTGCTTTACCAGACCCCACAAACAAAGCCGCATCTGGTGCGCGGCGTTTGCATGTCAACCGAGCGACGGGATGCAAGCCTGCAGTGCTGGCGAGTTGGGCAAGCTCATCGAGCTCATCATCAAAATGGGGGAGCCCTAAGTCAACGCCAACCAGTAAAGCGTTGGCGGACACTTCAGATGGAACTTGCGTCAAAGCAGATGCATCAGGAAGCGGGCGCGTCTTCGCCACCCTCTTGGGCAAAATTCACGGGGCGCCCAGGCACAATGGTTGAAATGGCGTGTTTGTAGACCATTTGGGTGACAGTGTTTCGCAAAAGCACTACATATTGATCGAATGATTCAATCTGACCCTGTAATTTGATGCCGTTGACCAAATAAATAGACACAGGGACGTGTTCTTTGCGCAGGATGTTGAGGAAGGGGTCTTGTAGAAGTTGCCCTTTTTGGTTCACGATATTCTCCGTGTTGTTGATGGTTTGTAAGATAACACATACGAAAAGACAAACGTTGTCCGATCAGTTTTCCTTGTCTACATAAGGGTTGTTGGCGGTTTTCATCTCGATACGCAGAGGCGTGCCTTCCAGCGCAAAGGCTTTGCGAAAACGACCTTCCAAAAAGCGTTTGTAGGCATCGGTCACGTGTTCAAGTGAATTGCCATGAATCACGATCACAGGCGGGTTCATGCCTCCTTGGTGCGCATAGCGCAATTTTGGGCGGAACATACCCGCACGTTTAGGCGATTGAAATTGAACAGCCTCCAACAGCAAGCGCGTCAATACAGGCGTGCTCATTTTGCACATGGCTGCCGCATGGGCTTGGGCGATGGACTTCCATACGGGCCCTAAGCCTTGGCGTTTTTGGGCAGAAATATGGTGCAATTTAGCGAACTTCAAAAACGCCAAACGGCTTTCAATAGAGCGTTCAAGCAACTCGCGTTGGTAGGCATCTACCGCATCCCATTTATTGACAGCCAACACCACCGCCCTGCCGGTCTCCAATATGTAGCCAGCGATGTGTGCATCTTGGTCGGTGACACCTTGGGTGGCGTCAAGCAGCAGCAATGCAACGTTAGCTGATTCAATGGCTTGCAAGGTTTTCACGACTGAAAATTTTTCTATCGCTTCAAAGACTTTGCCTTTGCGCCGCAGACCTGCCGTGTCAATCAATTCAAACTGCTGCCCCTCGCGTTCAAAAGGGATGTGTATGGCGTCTCGGGTGGTACCTGGTAAATCAAACGCTACCAAACGCTCTTCGCCTAACCAAGTATTGATGAGAGTGGATTTACCCACATTGGGACGACCCACCACGGCCAGCTTCAAAGGCTTGGGTGAACCGTCGTCTTCTTCATCTTCATCAGGCAGGTTAAGTGCCCCTAAAGAGGCATCCAACATGCTGCGAATACCTTGGCCATGGGCGGCAGATACGGGCATGACTTCGCCCAAACCGAGTTCAAAAAACTCCACCAAGCGATGCCCTTCTTGCATGCCCTCGGCTTTGTTGGCCACCAGCAAACAGGGCTTGCCTAAGCGGCGCAAGTAATTTGCAATATCGTGGTCTTGGGCGCTGATACCTTGTCGGGCGTCAACCACGAAGATCACGGCATCTGATTCAGCCACAGCTTGGCGAGTTTGCTTGGCCATCTCTTTGAAGATGCCACTTTCGGCTGTAGGCTCGAAACCACCGGTATCGATAACAATGAATTCTTGTTTGCCATGCTTGGCGTTGCCATAGTGGCGGTCGCGTGTGAGACCAGCGTAATCGGCCACGATGGCATCCCGCGTTTTGGTAATGCGGTTAAACAAAGTGGATTTACCCACATTGGGGCGGCCCACCAACGCAATCACCGGTTTCACAGCGACGCCTCTCTGTTCAGGGTAATTGGTAAGCCTGCAGCAAGCCGTCGCGTGTCAATACCGCAAAGCCTCCCTCGGCCAAAGCAGTGGGCGTAGAAGCCAAACCATCCGAAGAGGTTTGCACGCGGTTGATCAAGCTGCCATCTGCAACAGAGAGCAAGTAAAGCCAGCCGCCGCTGTCGCCAATGACAATGCCCTTGGAGGTGAGTAAAGGGCCAGTTAAATCGCGGTATTTCAAACGGTCAGTGTCCCAAACACGATCGCCAGTGATGCGACTCCAAGCTTGCACCATGCCGTTGGACTCGGTGCCGATCAGCAGTTTGTCGTTGCCATCAAGCCCTTGAGAGCCCACCGATGAACGGGTCCAGACAATACTGCCACGCAAAGCGTCCACACAACCAACCTGCGATTGGAATGCGCGAACACACACCGAGTTAATAACGCGTGAAGGCTTGGCCACCAAATCAACCAAGCGCTCTAGGTCGTTAATGCCTCGGGGGTTGGCCACAGCCACATCCCATTTGACTTGTCCGTTGTCAGGATTGAGAGCGGTCAAGCGACCTCCCAAACCCACCAACAAGGTATTTTGAAAAGGCATCAGCACGCCGTTTTGCTTTAAGACCAAAGGTTCACCAGGGCGTTGTTGAGACCACAAGCGTTGGCCACTGGCCAAGTCAAAAGCCAAAATGGAGCGATCCGCCATCAACATGAATACACGTTCACCCGCCACCAAGGGCTGGGTGTAAGACTGCGAGGTTAAGCGACTGCGCCACAACAACTTGCCCGCCTTCAATACCACCAACTCGTTATTCAGTGTGACCGCTGCCACATGCTCACCATCAAAACCAGCGCCAGTGCTGAGAGCGGTTTTCAGCTCAAAGCGCCACTCTGTTTGTCCATTGCGAACGTTCACCACAGCGATCTTGCCATTGTCTGAAGTCAGGGCTAAACGCTCTTGCACTACTTGCAAACTTTGCACAAAGGAAATGTCGTCACCCATCTTGAACTGCCACAGGGCTTGAATGGGTTTGTCTGCTTTGATCGGTGGAATTTGGGCGGGTTTGGGTTTAGGCGATCCACAAGCCGTCAGCATGACCGCTGCAAGCAAACCCAAAATCCAACGCGAGCAAGCGAATATTTTCATTTCTTGAACTCAGCTGAACCCACATCCACGCCCAAGGTGCTGAGTTTGACCTCTATCAAGCGACGATACTCTGAAGACTCGTCCATGGCTTTGTAAGCGCTGATGAATCGGGATTTGGCTTCGTCATGCTTTCCTTCGATCAAAGCAATATCGCCCAGTCGATCGTCAAACAGGGTCTGAAAGCCTGTTGGCGGGGTTTTACTCTCGACCCAGCTGCGGGCCTTGGCCATGTCTTTGCGCTGAATAGCCAAAGCGGATAAACGCAATCTGGCCAAAGCCACATACGCCTCATCGGAAGCATGATCAACCACCCAAGTCAGCGGTTTTTCCGCATCTGTAGGTTGTTCCTTGTCAAAATAGGTTTTGGCAGCCAGCAAGGAGGCTTGTGCAGTCAAGGTGGCCCGGGGAAACTGGTCTTGCAAATCTGACAATGAACGTGCAAGCAATGTCAGGTCACCTTGTTTGCTGGCATTTTCAAAGGTATCGAACAACACCGCCGCTTGCGCTGCTTGCCGCTGCTGCCAGTAGTTCCAGCCATTCCAAGATGCAAACGCTAACAACACCAGCGTCAGTACCGTGGTGATCAGGTTGCCCCATTGGGTCCAAAAAGATTTGATTTGGTCGAGTTGTTCTTGTTCTTCAAGATCGAGATGCGAGGCCATGGTATTCCTGTTAGGGCAGTAAAACTAAAGCGTGGATTGTAGGCTGTGACCCCATGCGGCAATTTGGCTCAAAGCCTCACTGCGTTGGGCCCCTTGCCCGTCACGCAAAGACTTGATGGTTACCTGGCCATGGGCCAATTCGTCAGGGCCAAAAACCAAGGCAAACGCTGCACCGCTGGCGTCTGCCTTTTTGAACTGCGACTTCATGCTGCCCATGCCCTCGCTGCTGTTGGCGGGTGCATGCATTTGCACCGATACACCCATGCCCCTCAGGCTTTGCAGCACAGGCAGGACTGCGGGCAAAGCGGCGGTCTCTGGGATGATGGCGTAAACATCAGGGGTCACATCGGCTGCCAAGGCGCCCTGCTCTTTCAACAACTCCAGCACCCGCTCCACACCCAATGCCCAACCGACCGCAGGGGCCGGTTTGCCACCCATTTCTTCGATCAGGTAGTCGTAACGACCACCGCCACACACCGTGCCTTGCGAGCCCAAGCGTTCGGTGATGAACTCAAACACGGTGAGGTTGTAGTAATCCATGCCGCGGACTAAGCGCGGGTTGATGCTGTAAGCCACGCCATTGGCATCCAAGATGGCTTTGACTGCGTTGAAATGCGCCAGACTTTGCTCGCCTAAAAAGTCCAGCAGCTTGGGTGCGGCTTCGTTCAAGGCTCTCATAGCGGGGTTTTTGCTGTCCAAAATCCGCAGCGGGTTGCTGTGCAAACGGCGTTTGGCGTCTTCGTCCAACTGGTCTGCGTGTTGCTCAAAATAAGCAATCAAGGCGGCACGGTGTTGCAACCGTTCAGGCGGTTGTCCCAGGCTGTTGAGCTCCAAACGCACATCGGTCAAGCCCAAAGCCTTCCATAAGGCACACGCCAAAAGAATCAGCTCGGCATCCACCTCGGGCCCACCAAAACCCAGCGCTTCCGCGCCGATTTGGTGAAACTGCCTATAGCGGCCACGCTGTGGACGCTCATGCCTGAACATCGGTCCCATGTAATACAAGCGCTTGCCACCTTCATACAACATGTTGTGTTCGACCACCGCCCGCACCACGCCGGCCGTGGACTCGGGGCGCAGGGTGAGCTGCTCACCGTTTAAACGGTCTTCAAAAGAGTACATCTCCTTTTCCACGATGTCGGTCACGTCGCCCAAGCCGCGGATGAACAGCGCGGTCGGCTCGACGATGGGGGTGCGGATGTTGCGGTAAGCGTGCACGCGCATGACCTCACGCACCGCAGCTTCCAAGGCCTCCCAACGTGAGGAATCGGGCGGCAATATGTCATTCATGCCTTTGACGGCGGTTAATTTGTCGGCCATGGTGTTTGAAAGCGGCGCGCGTCAGGCGTTGACCGCGAATTTTTTATGAACGTAGTTTTCGACGATGTCGTGGAATTCTTTGGCGATATTGTCGCCCCGCAGGGTGAGCGCTTTTTCACCATCGATGAAGACGGGGGCTGCAGGTGCTTCACCCGTGCCCGGCAGACTGATACCGATGTCGGCGTGTTTGCTCTCGCCTGGCCCGTTGACGATACAGCCCATAACCGCCACTTTCAGGCCTTCCACGCCGGGGTATTGCTTACGCCACACGGGCATTTGCTGGCGTAAAAAGTCGTCGATTTCTTGCGCCAGCTCTTGGAAGGTGGTGCTGGTGGTGCGACCACAACCGGGGCAGGCTGTGACACTGGGCACAAAGGTGCGCAAGCCCAAAGCCTGCAAAATTTCGGTGGCAATCAACACTTCCTGTGTGCGGGCTTCGCCAGGCTGGGGCGTGAGCGACACACGGATGGTGTCGCCAATGCCCTCTTGCAACAAAAGCCCCAGCGCCACGCTGGACGCTGCCGTGCCTTTGGTGCCCATACCGGCTTCGGTCAGACCCAAATGCAGGGAATGGTTGGTTCTCTTGGCCAGTTCACGGTAAACCGCCACCAGGTCTTGAACGCCGCTCATCTTGCAGCTGAGGATGATTTGGTGGCGCGGCAAACCCAGGCGCTCGGCCAATTCCGCAGACTCCAGCGCTGAAGTGACCAAGGCTTGGTACATCACCTGTTTGGCGTCCCAGGGCGATGCGCGCAAGGCGTTTTGGTCCATCAATTTGGCAAGCAGCTCTTGGTCCAAGCTACCCCAATTCACGCCAATGCGTACGGCTTTGTCGTACTTCACAGCCGCTTCGATCATTTGCGCAAACTGTTTGTCGTGCTTGTCGCCCTTGCCGACATTGCCAGGATTGATGCGGTATTTGGACAGCGCTTGGGCGCAGTCGGGGAATTCGGTCAGCAAGCGATGCCCGTTGTAATGGAAGTCGCCAATCAAGGGCACATGCACGCCCATTTTGTCGAGCTGCTCGCGGATATAGGGCACGGCTTTGGCCGACTCGGGCGTGTCCACCGTGATGCGCACCAACTCTGAACCGGCCAGCGCCAGTTCTTTCACCTGGATGGCGGTGCCGATGGCGTCGCCTGTGTCGGTGTTGGTCATGGACTGCACACGCACCGGCGCGTCGCCGCCCACGGTCACCACATGGTCGCCCCAACGCACCTGGGCTTGCAGGCTGCGGTGCCTGGCGGGGATGGAAAAAGGAATGGCTTGTTCAGGAGAGCTCATGGATTGATTTTGCCGTATCAAGCGTGGATGCGGATGGTTTTGGCGCGTCTGCCCGACACGTCAGTGCGGTCTTGGATGTCGCCCGCCAATTGACCGCAGGCGGCGGCGATGTCGTCCCCCCGTGTTTTGCGGATGGTGGTGACGATGCCCGCCTCGCTGAGCAAGGCAGCGAAGGCCTTGACCCGCTCAGGCGATGAGCGCAACAAACCCGAAGCCGGGAAGGGATTGAAGGGGATGAGGTTGAATTTGCAGGGGGTGGGTTCACCA
>DAIQOH010000021.1:0-19780 GCA_036787995.1 Limnohabitans sp.
CCCATCACCATCTGCGCGTTGAACGGCAGCATCTATGGCGGCGCCACCGACTTGGTGCTGGCCTGCGATTTGCGGTTGGCGCTAGAGGGTATCGAGTGGCGCATGCCTGCTGCCGCCTTAGGCTTGCACTATTACCCCAGCGGTTTGCAACGCTATGTCAGTCACTTTGGCATTGACGCTGCGAAACGGGCCTTTCTCACTGCAAGGGTTTTTTCTTCGACCGATTTACAAGCCCTAGGCTTGTTTGAAAGCTTTTCATCAACCGTAAATTTTCCAATGCATCTTCAAACACTTGTCAACGACGTCTGCGCCTTGGCACCGTTGGCGGCACAAGCCATGAAGCGTTCACTGAATGAAATTGCCGCCGGTCACTACGATGAAGCTAAGCTGCGTGAGCGTGAAGTACACAGCAGCCGTACGCAAGACTTTGCTGAAGGACTGAAAGCGTTTGCTGAAAAAAGAAAGCCCCTATTCAAAGGACGGTGATCAAGCCCTTCTGGGCATGCGAAAAGGCAACATGGCTTGCACCACGGGCGAGACCAAGCGCGACATGGTGATGCTTTCATGAAAACTCTTGACCGGCTCACCCAGCAGTTGGCTTTGCAGCAAAGCACGTTGGTAAAACGGTGTGTCCTCCAGTTGTTCCACCACCTGCACATGGCCATCACTGCGCATGCGTCTGTTCAGTCGCCACAGAGTTGAAGGCAGGGGTTTTCGCTGGGGCGCGACAAAAGGCAAGACCTCGCCTTGCGGCGTGAAGCGTAAGGCCAACAGCTTGTCACCCTCTGCTGCTTGGCCTTGTACGTCATAAATCACAGCGGTACTGCCGTCGTACATGGGGCTGCGCGACCAATCCCATTCTTTGCAAGAACGGTCAATCGGTTCGTCGCCTTCATTGGAATCCAAGTACCCATTGCCTTGCCAATGTTGCCCAGGGTTGGTCATGCGCACTTCAATGCGTGCGTTAGGTGCAATCGGCCCCCAGCGATGACGTCCTGCAGGGTCTATCGCCGTGCTGAAGTTGAATAAGCCCTGTGGGTGCACCTGCACCTGTCCTCTGACACTGTGCGGAAAAGGGACGCCCACCTCATGAATGTCAATCACCAATGACTGCCCATCCCAGCGCAGTTGACTTGGGCCAATGGTGAAGTGATGTGCATCACGGTGACAGTGGCCAGCGCCTCGCTCGGTCATGGCCCAACGCTTGGCGTGGCGCGAATACAGTGCCACATTCAAAGCGCAATGGTTATCAGGATTGGCTTGGCCACTGCGCCGCGCCCAAGCGTAATAAGGCGAAAACACACTGCCCACAAACGCGATGATGGTCAGGCCGTACTGACCATCGTCGCTCAGTGCGTCAAGGTACCACCAGAGGTAGCCCCCGTTAGGGACGACTTGGTCAAACCGAGGTTGTCCATCACGGCTGCGGCCGCCAGTTGGCCCGACATGGCTGCCATCGGTACCCCCGGCCCCGGATGCACGCTGCCCCCCGCCAAGTACAGGCCCGGTACTTGGGCTTTGGCGTTCGAGCGAGCGAAGGCCGCCATCCATCCATGTGTGGCCTGGCCATACAAGGCCCCGCCCGTGGCTGGAAACAGTTGGTGAAAGTCCTGTGGCGTGGTGCGTATACATGATGAGGAAGGCTCCAACTGTAATGACAGACCACAACGCGCCATCAAGGCTTGGCTGCTGGCGGTGCAATCGGCTAGCTCTTGAGGCGTGAATGCACGTTTATCGCCGTTTGCCGGGGCATTGACCAAACACAGCAAACGCTCAGGGCCATGCACGGGCTCACCCGTGCCACGGTCTTGCGCACACACATACACCGTGGGCTGGGCTGGCAAACGCCCTTGATCAAACACAGCTTCAAACTCTTGGCGGTAATCCGATCTGAAAAACACATTGTGTCGGTCCAAAGCCAAGCCTGCGGTGGGTGTATGCATAGACCATGTAATGGCAGACAAAGAGCGTGCTTGTTTTTTGGTGGTCACCGCGCCTTTGACACCAGGACCAAGCAAGCCTTGGCGCAAGGCCGCAATATCGCCATTGAACACCACACTGTCTGCGCGCAAACTGTCGCCACTTTGCAAACGCACACCGGATACCCGACCTTGTCTCAACTCTATGCGTTCGCATTCCATGTTCAGCATGAATCGCACACCTCGAGCCTGAGCCAATCGCATCAGGCTTTGGGCCAGCGCATGCATGCCGCCTTGCACAGACCACACGCCGTCCATCTCCACTTGCGCAATCAACATCAAGGTGGAAGGGGCTTGCCATGGTGATGAACCGCAATAAGTGGCATAGCGAGCAAACAATTGGCGCAATCGTGGGTCGGTGAAATGCTTGCCCAAACTCTCCCACAGTGTGCGCATGGGCCCGGCAGACGCCAAGGTGGCCAAACCTCTGGGGCCCAGACTGCTCATCATTTGCGCCATGGTGGGTGAAGGCGAACGAATAAACGGACCCTCTAGGGCGTCATAGACCGCTCGGGTGGTTTTGCAAAACTCGACAAAGCGTTTGGCTTGTGCAGGTCCTGCAAATCGTGCCACCGCATCCACAGAACGCTCGGGGTCGGCGTACAAATCGAGTTGCGAACCGTCTTCCCAAAAATGCCTGGCCAAGACTTCCAAGCGTTGCACAGTCACTTCATTTTCCAAACGTGTGCCTACCGAGGCCATGATTTGGTCAAACACCCAGCGCATGGTGAACACTGTTGGACCACTGTCCACTGCAGCGCCACCGACCATCAGTTGTCGCATCTTTCCGCCAACTTGATCAGCCTTGTCAACGACAGTCACCGACAAACCTTGGTGTGCCAATTGCAAAGCGCTGACCAAGCCTGCCATGCCTGCACCAATCACGACCACTTTGTGTTCAGCCATGGGACAACTCGGCTTCTGGCATGACCCACTCACCCACGGTTCGCAACACCCGCATGCGCACAAACATGGATTCAGAGAAAAAATCGTTTTTGTAGGCGGCTGCAATGGCTTGTTGGTGCGCTCCGGTGTGCGCATAGTCCAGCATGGCTTGGGTATCACGCCATATGCTGAAAGTACATTGACGCACCAGCGGCGCCTCGCCCAATCCCATGGCAACCGAACAACCAGGGGCCTTGGCCAAATCACTTTGCGCCGCAGGGGCATAACGCCAAAACGCCACGGCTTTGGCGGGCCGAATACTGGCGCGGGTGATGGCAGCCATCGAGGGATTGATTGCATCGAAGGCATAAGTGCCCAGTTTGTCTGCAGGGGTGACTTCCCATGCGCGTCCATCCCACGCACCTTTGCAAGAGGTGATGGCCAACACACTGGCTTGGCATTGTTTGGCTCGCTCTTGGTAGGCGGCAAACCAAGGACCTGCTAAAAATTGGTCTGCATGGTCGGCGTGGTCAAACACACAAATTAAACCTTGGTGTGAAGCGCTGGGCCTGAGACTGAAGCCACCTTGGTGGCCGCTGCCCATGACTTTGGTGAAGAGCAAACCCGGCGTGTCTTTGAAAGCGGATGCACCTTGCACCAAACGCAACCAACCCCAACCCTGCTGCGACCTCAGGTAGTCCACCAAGAGGACCACGACCACCCCCGAGACGGCAAGTGACACGGGATCTTGGTTGACCATGGGTGTCGCATGCCGTCGGGTGGAATACCGCGGTGATCCGCTACTTACCAGCCACTTGCGCGGCTTTACCAGATGGGCCTGACAATTCAGGGAAGTCCTTGAGCATTTGTGCACCATTCAAAGGTTTGTAAGCGCCTTGGTGGCATGTGGCGCAATTGACTTTGGCCACATCACCCAATTCGCCTTTACGATGTTCAGGGAAGGTCTCGGTCAACGATTCCATGTAGCCGTTATTCAATTCACGGGCCATGCGGATACCGTGCCATGCGGTAGCGCGTTGCGGCGGACTGTTTTCCCAGCTTTGGAATGAACGTGAGTTGTGGCAATAGGTGCAGTTCACACCCAATGCGGTGGACATGTGCGTCATCAAACCATAGGTCCACTCGGCTTGCTTGATGGATTGGCGGTTACCTGTGGGTAATGCCGTGGGGCCATTGACGCGAATATTGAGATCACCCAGTAAAAATGGCGTGAACGGGTCATTGGGCAAAGAAGACAAATTGACCGCAGCAGAGGGTTCGTTTTGTCCGGCTTTGTCACCCATGAAATTCGAACCATAAGGCTGCGGGTTGGACTTGAACCACAAAGCACTTGGCACAGGCTGCCCACGGTGACAGGTGTAGCAAGTCACACCGGTATCGGCCACGTGGGTTTTCCATTCGCTGTTGATGTACTGCGTCATCTGCAACATGCGGCGTGCCACCACTTTGGTGTACTTCTCATCATCGGCAAAGTTGGCTGGGTTGTGGCAATAAACACAGCCACCGTCGTTGGGCGCAACCCATGTTGCCATGGACGCCATCAAGCGGTTGAATTGCGCCACGCTCAAGTCGCCCAGCACCTTGACGTTTTTATAGGTTTGGCCCGCTTTGGGACCTTCGCCAGGCGCAGGTGGCAAAGCCACAGGCGCTTGGTTGGCTTCGGTCTTGACCGCCAACATGCGCGGGTTGTACACCTGCACCATGCCGGTACCACGGTAGCCGTGCTGTACGCTGTCTTGAAACGGTCGCTCACAGGCCGTGAGCAACAACACTGCAGACAAGCCTGCGGCATATAACGCCAAGCGTCGCAAAAATATCAGGGACTTCATGGTTTGACTCCCAAGCTCAGTGCCGGGTCAACCACCGGCGGGAATACGTTTGGATAAGCAGGTGCTACACCGTGTTTGATCGCCCACAAGTACCAGTTATCCACCACGGTACCGGTCAACAAAATGCCGATACCGCCAGTGATAGGACACAAGACAGCAAACCACCAAGCCCAGCGGTGAATGGACTCCATGGTGGCGTTAAAGCCCATGGTCCAACGCCAAAACAAAGCTGCTCGTTCAGACGCGGTACCACGGTCGACAATTTGTTCAATCTCGCGCTCGCCACCGAAACGGGTCACCGCCAAGATGGTGGCGCCGTGCATCGCAAACAGCAACACAGAGCCGTACAAGAACACAATGCTCAAAGCATGGAAGGGGTTGTAAAACAAGTTGCCATAGCGAATCGATAAAGCCGCTGTCCAATCAAGGTGAGGAAAAATGCCGTAAGGCACCGCCTCGCCCCAAGAGCCCATCAGTATGGGGCGGAAAAAACCCAAGACAAACATCAGCCATAGCGCTGCTGCAAATGCCCAAGCCACATGCGTGCCCAAGCCCAATTGGGTCGCGCGGCGGTACATGCGCGCCCACCACAGCAACACCGATGCGCTGAGGAAAATGCCACAAATAAGAAACCAACCGCCTTGGTTGAGCGGTGGCCATGCCAAGCCGTATTCAGGTGGAGGGGGTTCCAGCGCTAACCAAAATAGCTGACGTACAAACTGCACAGGGTCGTAATGCACCGAGGCCAACATGTTCATACCAATGATGGTGAAAGCGATCAAGCCACACACCAATGAAGCCAACCCCAAACCGCCCAAATAGATAGGACCAAGTTGCGCGTTGCCGATCTTGCCCAAGATCCAATAAATGGCTGGGTGACCTGTACGCGGACTGTTGCCTGGGCCAAGACCCACGCCGTGGTGCACAGGGCCATGGGCCTGCACCGTGGTGAAAAGATTTTGATAGTCAGCCATGCTTGTGCTCCTCGCTTTTCATTAAGGCCACTGTGACCAGATGGGCAGATTCAGCCACCAGCCCCACCATTCAGGCCATCCACGGCTCCAGAAAGGTCCGCTAATGACAATACAAAGGGCGCTGAACAGCACCGCCGCCAATGCCAAGAACACGCCCAAACGGTGAATGCCCAAAGTGCCGATGGAGTAACCGATGGTGTCACGGAAGAAAGTGTCTTCATGCTCGGGTGTTTTGACCACTTGGCCTTGTCCTGGGTTGGTGGCCGACAAAATCAAAGCGCCATGCAAAGACAAGGCAAACGTGGTGGCAAAAAAGAAACTCACTGCCAACATATGTGCGGGGTTGTAGTGGAAATGCAGGTATTGGTAACCCACGTTAGACACCCAATCAAGGTGGCTGAAAATGCCGTAAGGGAAAGCATGACCCCAACCACCCATCAAAATGGGGCGCACCACATTCAAGGTGACGTAAGCCAAGATGGCGATGCTAAACATAAAGGGTACGTGGTAACCCATACCCAGCTTGCGGCAGATTTCCACTTCACGTGCTGCCCACGAGCCAAATGCCCCAATGGCACAAATGGTGATGATTTGCCACAACCCCCCCTCTTGTAGGGGCGCAAAGCGCAAACCATACGAAAGGTCTGGTGGGGCAATGCTGATTTGCCACAAATTCCAAGTGGGGCCCAATGCGGCGCCCCACAAAATCATGGCCGTACCAATGAAAGTAAAAAAGATGGTTGTGATGCCGAAGAAGCCGACATAAAACGGACCGATCCAAAAATCGAATAAATCACCTGCTAGCAGCGTTCCGCCGCGCACCCGGTATTTTTTTTCAAAACTGAGCATGGCCATGGTTTAGCCCTCCTGCCGCAAGTGATGGGAAAAGAAAACGATCAAAAAAGCAGATGCTGCAACCTGAGTCAGGTTGGCAGCACCTGCGGTACTGCCAACAATCAGGACTTTGCTGCAGGAACTGCAGAAGGCATGGGCGAGTTTTGCGCCGATGCTGCTGCGGGTTTCTTTGCGCCGTCGAGCCAGTTGTATTTGTTGGTGCTGAGCAAAATGAGGTGAATCATCGCTGCCAAGCCAAACAGGAAAATGCCTTGCACGACCATTGCACGCAATGGATCGTAAAGTCGCCAAATTCTCCACATGGTGAGTTCTCCTAAATGATGTGGGACATGAACGTGTAGACCGATGCTTTCACACCTGCTATGACATTGGTCATGTTTTCTGCACCAGGCAGCCAACTCTTCCAACGCAATCCGACCAATTGGCCAAAGACCGCAAAAGACAAAAGCACGACAAAGCAAGGTACAAAAATCAGGACAAACGCAATCTTGTCGTCCCAGCCGTTAGGCCTGTGTGTGACATGAGAAGTGGTGTGTGACATGGGTTAACTCCGCTCGGTGAAAAAAACCTAACTCAGACGAACCAGGGCCGCCATGCCCAGACCAGGATGTGGGCCACCACAGCAACTGCTGTGAAGCCAACCATTCCCTGAATCCAGTAATGGTGGAACTCCTGAGCCTCTTCGTCAGTCATTCCGGATATGGAATTCGGATGGTTTGACATGCGATGCTCCTTCTTCAAATTGGCCGCGAGGCCAGCGCTGCGCCCAACCTGCGCAACCTAGGCAGCCGCAGCTCTTGCCACGACATGGGGTTGGATCCACACGCCAAGGCGTATGAACCGTGTGGGGTGAAAAGCCCGTTCATGCTGGCTCTCCCAAGCCCAGCTCAGCACCGGCTTGCTGTACATGGGCCACGGTGACCAGCTCATCGCCTTTGTCACGCGCCTTACCCTCGGCCAAATCGCGCAAGCGTTTGGCGGCTGAAATTTGCACGAGTACCGGTTGACCCGATACCAAGGCATGCAATTGGGTTTGTGCGGCATCGTCCCAAGGCGTGTTCTCTTGGGCACCGCTGATACCCCGCGCCAAGGTGGCGTCTACTTTGTCCATGTCGGTTCCCAAGGGCAAGATATGGAACAAAGCGTCGAACAAGGCGTTGCACACCTCTTGGATCAAGTAGGTGGCACCGCTGTAACCCATGAAAGGCGTGCCGGTGTGGCGGCGGATGATGGCGCCAGGGAATGAAGCGGGTACGAACGAGGCTTTCATGGGGCCAGTGCTGCCCGCCTCGGCCAAGTACATGCGTTCGTTGTAGCTGCCAAACATGATCAGCGGCATTTGCTTGTGGACCAACTCACGCACCTCGGCGTTGTCGGTTTTTTGGCCAGGTAAGCGCGACACCGCGAACTTACATGGCATACCCATTTCGGTTTCTAAGAACTTGCGAATGCCACGTGCATAGGTGTCGGTGGCCACCACCGCAAAGGAAGCGGTAGCAAAGAAGTCTTGGGTGACCGAGCGCCACAAATCCCACACCGGCTTGATGGTGGTGTGGCGTTCGCGCTGGATGAAAGGCTCAGGGTCCAAGTCCAACAACTCGCCCAATTTGCGTAAAAACTTGGTGGTGCTGTGCAAGCCAATCGGTGCTTGCAAGTAAGGGCGGTCGAGTGCTTCGCAGAGCATTCGGCCAAATTCGCGGTACATGCAAATGTTCACATCGGCTTCGACCAACTGCGACACCTCGGCCAAATGGCTGCCCAAGGGAAACACCATGTTGATGTCGGCACCAATGCCTTGCACCAAGCGGCGGATTTCGGCCAAATCACTGGGGCTGTTAAATACCCCGTAGCTGGGGCCAATGATATTGACGCGTGGCTTCTCGCCTTCTTTTCGCACCCGCTTGGGCACTTTTTTCATGCCGTACTCGGTCCACAGCCAGAACATGGCACGGTTAGCGCATTGCCATTGGTCTTCGTCGATGGTGCGTGGTAAAAAGCGCATCAGGTTGGTGCCTTCAGGGGTGACACCGCCACCGATCATTTCAGCGATGGAACCGGTGACCACCACGGCAGGCAGGTCAGGGTCGAGCACCTGGTGGGCGCGTTTCATTGCACCCTCGGTGCCTTCGCGGCCGAGTTGTTCTTCGGCCAAACCGGTCACGACAATGGGCAACTCGTGGGGTGGCAACGCATCGGTGTAATGCAGCACCGAAGTGACGGGCAGGTTTTCGCAACCCACAGGACCGTCAATGACAACTTGCAAGCCTTTGATAGCGGTGAACACATACACCGCACCCCAATAGCCGCCTGCACGATCGTGGTCGAGTACCAGCATCAGCCCATCTCCTCGGCTTTGCGTTTTTTCTGCTTTTTCTCGAACTGGCGGCGCACTTCTTTTTTGAAGTCGGGGTGCATCACAGGCACGTTTTCCCAAACGCCCGCTTCATCGCCCTGCCCGACCGAGCCGAAAAATGCTTTCATCTCGTCAAAGCGGGCTTGGTTGCCCATGGCAGCGTTGACCACTTGAATCAGCGAACCTGCACCCGCCACGCCCATCAAGGGGCGCGCAGAGATGAGGTTGGTGAAATACAAAGACGGGATGCACAATTCTTTGGCGGCTTGCACCACCGGCGTGGTACCAATCGCAAGTTGCGGTTTGAACTCATGCACGGCAGCCATGTCTTGCTCCAGCGATGCGCGGAATTGCACATGCACGCCTTTGGACTGCAACCACTGAGCGTCGTGCGCATTCCATGGCGTGGCCGGACAGGCGCTGCCCACATAGCGCAAGTCTGCACCGCATTCGATGAGCAACCGCGCTACCAACAACTCGGAGCCTTCGTAGCCACTGAGGGTGATGCGGCCGTTGATTTTTTGCGAAGCCAACACACCGCGCATGGCACCCAGGGTTTGGTTGCGGGCCGCGTCAATCTTGTCTTGGCTGACACCGCAAGCAGCGCCAATCGCGCCCAACCAATCGTGGGTGCCTTCCATACCCACAGGCGCTGAGCCCACAACGGGGCGACCAGCGGCTTGGAATTCACGCACGCTGGCGGTATAGAAAGGATGGATGGCCGCCACAGCTTTGCAGTCAAGGGCGGCATAGAGTTCGCGCCACTCGCGGGTGGGGACCACGGTTCCCACTGCCAAGTCCATGGGCGCAATCATTTGCGCAATGATCATCGGATCGGCGGGGAACATTTCGCCCAGTAGTGTGATGGTGGGTTTGGCACTGCGACCCTGACGCGGCGCGGCAACCGGGCCTGCCATGGCTTCTTGGCGGGCGTAATGCAACATGGCACCCGCCAACACATCTTTGGCCTCGGCATGGGTGGGTACACCAAAACCAGGCACATCGATACCGATGACACGCACGCCATTGATTTCTTTGGGTAGCAACTGCAAGGGCACACCGCTGGCGGTAGGCACACACAGGTTGATGATGACGATGGCGTCTAGCTTTTCGGGGTCAGCTTGGGCGTAGACCGCCTCGCGGATGTCCTCGAACAACTTGCCCGTGACCAAGGTCTCGGAGTTGAACGGCACATAGCCCACGGTGCGTCGAGCACCGTAGAAATGCGAGGTAAATGTGAGGCCATACACGCAGCAAGCCGAGCCACTCAATATGGTGGCGGTGCGGCGCATGCGCAAACCCACGCGCAGCGAACCGAACGCGGGACACATGCTTTGTGGCTGATCGTGCGGACCTTTAGGGTAATCGCTGGCGTACTGCGCCAGCACCTCACTCTTGCCGGCTTTGGCGGCGGCGTCGAGCATTTGGTCTTTCCCGGCATGGCAGCCCAACCCATCAGCGCTGGTGGCAGCTGCATTGGGCAAGGGGGTGATGGGGATGATGTCGCTCATGGCGTTCAGACTTCGTCGTAAACCACTTCGAGGGTGGGACGATCAATGACGGTTTTGCCGGTCATGTCCACCTCGGTAGCAGGCGTCATCACAAAGTCGCGGCCCGTGACGTCAGAGCTGAAGAGACCCAGCAATTCGTCTTGGGTTTGGGGCTTGGGACGCTGGGGTGGCGCTTCAGCCACGTTTTTCGCCAACTCGGCAAACAAAGCACCCCACTCGCCTTCGGGCTTGCCAATGATTTCGTAACTGGCGCTTTTGCGGCGGATATCTTCATTGGCGGGAATCGCGGCCAATACGGGAATGCCAGCGTTGGCAGCAAAAGCCTGCGCTTCGCCAGTGCCGTCGTCTTTGTTGATGACCATGCCGGCCACGCCCACATTGCCACCGAGCTTGCGGAAGTACTCGACCGCGCTGCAGACGTTGTTGGCCACGTAGAGTGATTGCAAGTCGTTGGAGCCGACCACGATGACCTTTTGGCACATGTCGCGGGCAATCGGTAAACCGAAACCGCCACACACCACGTCGCCCAAGAAGTCGAGCAGCACGTAGTCAAAGCCCCACTCGTGGAAGCCGAGTTTTTCCAGGGTTTCAAAACCGTGGATGATGCCGCGACCGCCGCAGCCGCGACCGACCTCGGGACCACCGAGTTCCATGGCGAACACGCCATCACGGATAAAGCACACATCGCCGATCTTGACTTCTTCGCCAGCGAGTTTTTTCTTGGACGAGGTTTCGATGATGGTGGGGCAAGCTTTGCCACCGAACAGCAAACTGGTGGTGTCACTCTTAGGATCGCAACCAATAAGCAGCACCTTCTTACCCTGCTGGGCCATCATGTAGCTGAGGTTGGCCAAGGTGAAGCTTTTGCCAATGCCACCCTTGCCATAAATGGCGATGATTTGGGTTTCCTTGGTGACCTCACCGGTATGAACTTCGTCGGGCTCAATGAAAGCCTCTTGGCGTAATCGATCCACAAATTGCACAGGCTTTTCGTTGGCAGTACTCATCAGTGTCTCCAGTCCATGACCATCTTCAAACAGTGGGGGTCGCCAAAGGCAACTTCGTAGGCTTCTAGTGCTTTTTCAGGGGTTTGGGTGTGCGTGAGCAAACCCTCTAACGACAATCGACCGTCATGAATGAGCTGAGTGACCGCCAGCAAATCGGGTTTCTTCCATTCGGTAGCCACGCGAATTTGGGCTTCGCGCATGAAAGCCGGTGGATAGGCAAAAGACAAATCTTGGGTATAAAAACCAGCCAATACCACCTCGCCACCATGGGCCAAACGGGAGATCAAACTGTTGAGCAAGTTGCCATCGCCACTGACGTCGTAAATGGCTTGGTAGTCTTTGCGGGTGTCTTCATCGGGATGGATGACTTTGTAACCTTCGCCGCCGCTTTGACGCACGGTATGGGTTTCCCAAACGGTGGGCGCCGGCAGGCCTGCCGCCACCACCAAGCGCGCCAGTAAGCGACCCATGACACCGTGGCCAACGATCAAATCAGGGGCGATGATGGGGTCGCGTTTGCCGCCTATGGACACCGCGTGATACGCGGTCGCAGCCAAGGCCAACAAAATAGCATGGGCACCGAGTTGCTCATCAACAGGGATAACACGGCTGTGGGGCACGATCATGGTGGCGCCTGCTCCACCAAACAGATTGTGCGCCTCGGTAAACGTGTATGAGCCGGGAACAAACACCCACTCACCTGGCTTGACGGGGGATGCAGTTGGCGCATGTTTGACAACACCGACCGTTTCATACCCTGGAACCAAGGGATAAGCCAGGCCGGGAAAAGCAGGCATGGTGCCCGTCCAAAGCAAACGCTCTGTGCCAGTGCTGATGCCGCTGTAGGCAACCTCTACAACCAAGTCATCTGCGCCCGGCTCGCGCAGGTCAAGTGCTTTGACCGACAACTGTCTGGGGGCGTCAAAAACGATGGCGTGGGCTTTCATAAGATGTATTTTTGGGTTGACAGCTGTTTGTGTCAACTTATATTGACGTAATCAGAGCCAACCTAGGGTAAACACTTATTTTTTCTGGGCCAACAGCAGGCGGGTGTGCAAAGGCATGGGGTTGGCCAAATCCATCACCACGCCAAATCCAGCCCCGAGAAGCAGGGTTTTCAGCTCGTCAGGGGTGCGCAAACGGCCAGAGCCCATGGCCAGTAAGTAAAAGTGAAAATAAGAGTCTCCCACCGAGTGGGTGCCTGTGGCTTGGGCCATGGGTTCAGCCAAAAGCAGCATGCCACCCACTGGCAGTGCTTGGTAAATGGCTTTAAGCAGGGCTTTGACGGTCGCGTCTGGGTGATCGTGGGCCACCCTTACCAACGTCACCAAGTCAGCGCCAGTAGGCAAGGGATCGCTGATGAAGCTGCCGCCATGCGAAGTAGCCCTGCCACCCAAACCGTTGGACGCAAAGCGCGCCTGCGCCAAGGCGGCTACAGGGGGCAAATCGAACAATTTCAATTGAAGTTGGGGGTGGTGTTGACCCAAAGCTGTGATCCAACCACCTTGTCCACCGCCCACATCCATGACGCAACGGTGTTGCGAAAAATCATAGGTAGCCAACAACTCTTCGATGACAAAGCGCTGAGAGGTCGCCATCAACTCTGAATAGCGGGCTACCTTTTCGGCTTCCCATGTGGGTGGCTTGTCCCCATTCATATAAGGCCAGTAGGCTTGCATGTGCGGTTGAATTTCATCGCGCAGCAAGGCCACGGTATCGCGCATATCGTCAAACAACACCGCGTTGTGCTCAATCATCAACCGCAGGCCTGTATCAGCCGCCACGGGCGCACCCAAAGTACCCAAGCCATACAACTGGGGGCCACGAAGTTCTAACAATCGTAACGACACGGCTGACAGCAGCAAACGCTGCAGCGCGGCTTCACCCATTTGACATTCTTTGGCCAAAACATCTAAGGGTTTAGGTCCATCGCGAAGGCTCTCCAATAACCGCAATCGCACACATGACAGCAAGACCTGAGAATGCACAAACCCCGCCATCAACTGAAACAACTGTGCTGCACGCCGACGCGTTACCCAGCGGGTAAAAGGGTTGCCGATGGCCCAGCGGTAAAAGCCAGGCGAGGTCATCCAGCCATCGATCAACTTGTCCAGCTGGCTTCGCCAACCAGGGCGAACACCCTCCGTTGGCAAACCTCCGTTGGCAAGGTCTAAGCTTTTCATGGCGTGGCGTGCCCCATCACGCGTTGGCTTTGACGCCACTGGCAACGACTTGGCGCTGGATCTGCTCGTAAGCGGAAGGCGGAACCAAGCGTTCGGATTCCATGCGCACCAGTTGCTGCATGGCTTGGCGGTGCGCACATGCGGGTACCGACTCCACAGCGGCGTCCATCAGCTTTTGAAAATAAGACAAAGCGCCAGCCAAACCCAAATCGGCCGCAGCGCTGGGACGACCATGCTGCGCGTCTTGACCCACAGGTTTACCAAGACTTTCGGCTTGACCCATGACATCGCGAATGTCGTCAGCGACTTGGTAAGCCTCGCCCAAGGCCTCGCCCAAGGCACGCCAAGGTGCGGGGTCTACCCCAGCGGCTTGGGCACCGGCACAAGTAGCCGCCACGAACAAGGCGCCGGTTTTGGCGCGCTGGTATTGGCTAAGCGCCACTTTGGTTTCGCACTCCCAGGCTTGACCCGCGACGATGCCATCTGGGGCACCAACGCCATCGCTGATGGTGGAAATCAAGTCGACTAAACGGCTGGCGTGCATACGCCCTGCCCTTGCGAGGACTTGGTAGGCCATGACGATCAAGCCATCCCCGGTCAGCAACGCTAAAGGCTCACCATATTGTTTGTGAACCGTGATCTGACCGCGTCGCATGTCCGCATCGTCAAAGCATGGCATATCGTCATGAACCAATGACGCACAGTGCATCAATTCAATCGACACCGCTGCTGCATCGGAAAGCGCAGGGGTATCGTCACCACAAGCTTGGGCGACAGCCAAACACAGTTGAGGGCGTATACGTGCACCACCGGGGAATACCGCGTGACGCATGGCCGCCATCAAACGCGGTGGCGCGCTCATGGCTTGGATATGGGAAAAATGCAGCTCTAGCGCGGTTTCGATGCGGTTTAGCATGCCCATGGCTGCCCCTTTTGCTGGCGTGGCAACCATCACCCCGACCCATCGAGGCGACATCCACAATGTCAATTTAACATGACACTGCGAATTGTCAATGCATACATTGGGCGAACCTAGGGTTTACCCTTTTTTGTATCACACCCCCAAAGGACTGACCCCAAACAACCATGCATGGCCACGAGAGAGCAGCACGCCCCAAACCACCACACCTATGCCCACGGCACGCCAAGTGGCAGCGCTGGAAACTTCAGCCAGTTCGGCGCCTGCACCTGTTCCCGCCTCGGCGTCAGCCGCTGCCAAGCGGTCGCGCTGGCGTGCGGCGCGAAAATTCAACACCGACCACAGCAAAAACGCGCCAAACAAGACCACATCGGCCAAGCGCGGGTTGGCCAGCAAATGGGCCAATGCCCAGACCTTGACAGACAAAACCATGGGGTGGTGTAACTTGGCCTTGATGGCATTGCGGGGCGCATGGGCGCAGGCCAATAACACCATGGACAACAACATCAACAGCGCAGCCCCATGCTTGGCCCACACGGGCGGCGCCCACAGCACCGGGCTGTCCCAACGTACCTGATCGAAACCGAACATCAACAGGCCCAATCCGACCAATGACACCAAGGTGTAGGCACCTTTATAGGCTTTTGCGCCCAAGCGCTCCAAGGTGGCTTGTCGCCAGTTTTCAGCAAATATGCGGGTGGAATGGACCCCTAAGAACAGCACCAATCCCAGTATCAGCAAAGCCATCAAGAACCCTTTCAATGTTGCCGGTGCAATACCCAATCCGCCAAGGCCCGCAGGGCTTGGGTGTTGGGCAAAGCACTTTTGATCAAAGCCGCTTGGGCTTGCTCAGCCAAGGCCTTGGCCTCTTTGCGGGCGCCATCTAAGCCCAACAAAGAGACATAAGTGGGCTTGTTATCCGCCGCGTCTTTGCCAGCCGTTTTGCCGAGCACTGCCGAGTCGGCTGTGACGTCCAAAATATCGTCCACCACCTGAAACGCCACACCCAACGCTTGGCCAAAACTGTGTAATGCCTCGTGAGCGCGAGAACTGGCGTCGCCACACACCGCACCCATTCGCACACTGGTTTCTAACAAGGCGCCGGTCTTGCAACGGTGCATATGGCGCAAAGCATCGGCATCCAAGGCCACGCCCACACTGGCCAAATCGATGGCTTGACCACCGGCCATGCCCGCATGCCCTGCACCCCGGGCCAGCAAAGCGCAGAGCTTGGTTTGCACAGCGTCAGGCACATCGCTGTCGTCAGGGGTTAAAAATTCAAAGGCCAAGGTCTGCAAAGCGTCGCCAGCCAGCAAAGCCAGCGCTTGGCCAAATTTCACATGCACCGTGGGTTTACCGCGCCGCAACACATCGTTGTCCATGCATGGCATGTCGTCATGCACCAAGCTGTAAGCATGAATCAACTCGACCGCACAAGCGGCGCGCATGGCTGCATCCGCCATCCAAGCGACTTGCTGGCCAGCAGCACTAGCTTCCATACTGGCCAAAACCAGAAGTGGGCGCAAACGTTTACCACCATCGAGTACGGCATATCGCATGGCCTCGCCCAAACCCGAGGGCGCATAAGCGGGTACCCCATCCTCTAAGGCTTGCTCTATAGATGCCAAATGTGACTGGCTCCAGTGGTTGAAATTGAAGGCTTTCATTCGTCGCCACCCCAGGGTTCAAGACTGCCGGCTTCCAAGACTTTGATTTGCGCTTCCACCGCCTGCAGTTGCGTGCGGCAATGGTTGAGTAAAAAAGCCCCGCGTTGGTAGGTTTGCAAAAGCTGCGCCAAAGGCAGTTGGCCCGATTCCATTTGAGCCACCAAATTTTCAAGCTCCTGAATGCCGGCTTCGTAGCTGGGCGGAACGGCTTGCTCAGAGATGGAAGGTGAGGGTGGCGTTTTGGCTTTGGTCATGCAGCAGGGAATGTTCGGTGGTTGAAACCATTGTAGGGTGGTGAATTAATCTTAAAAATTTATGAATTTTGCTAAAACTCGAGGCTACAATCCGCTTCCCTCCTGGGTACCCCCAGTTTCTTTCACCCTCCCTGTGGGGAGTCTTTAGGTCAGGTCGCCCATGTCTGATTTAAGTCTTCAACTGCAGCAGGCCTCTGGCCAACTACCAGTTTCAAGCTATTTTGATGATGCGCTGTACCAGCGCGAAATCGAACAATTGTTCCAACGAGGCCCTCGCTACGTCGGCCACGCGTTGGCAGTACCCAATGTCGGCGACTACCAAGCGCTTGCCCACGAAAACGAGGGGCGCGCCTTGGTGCACACCCCGCAAGGAATACAGCTTATTTCCAACGTCTGCCGCCACCGCCAAGCGGTCATGCTCAAGGGCAAAGGCAATTTGCACGACCCCGCACGCGGCATGGGTGGCAATGTGGTTTGCCCATTACACCGCTGGACTTATTCAGGTGAGGGTCAACTTCTGGGTGCGCCGCATTTCCAACAAGACCCCTGCCTGAATCTGCAAAACTACCCGCTACAAGAATGGAACGGCTTGCTGTTTGAGGCCAATGGCCGCGATGTGTTGGCTGATTTGGCGGGTATGGGTCCGCGCCAACAACTCGACTTCACGGGTTACGCGCTAGACCATGTCGAAATGCATGTCTGCAACTACAACTGGAAAACCTTTATTGAGGTCTATCTCGAGGACTACCACGTTGGGCCCTTTCACCCAGGTCTGGGCAATTTCGTTACTTGCGACGATTTGCAATGGGAATTAAAGGACGAATACTCGGTGCAAACCGTGGGCGTGGCCAATCGCTTGGGCAAAGCTGGCAGCCCCACGTATGAACGCTGGCACAACGTTTTGCTGCAATACAACCAAGGCGCAGTTCCTCAGCACGGCGCGATTTGGCTAACCTACTACCCCCACATCATGGTGGAGTGGTACCCCCATGTGCTGACCGTCTCCACCTTGCACCCCATGGGACCCCGCAAAACCATGAATGTGGTGGAGTTCTTCTACCCTGAAGAAATCGTTGCCTTCGAGCCTGAATTTGTGCAGGCGCAACGTGCGGCCTATATGGAAACCTGCGTGGAAGACGATGAAATCGCCGAGCGCATGGACCAGGGTCGCATGGCCTTGATGCAACGCGGTGACAACCAAGTAGGGCCCTACCAAAGCCCCATGGAAGACGGCATGCAACATTTCCACGAGTGGTACCGCCGCAGAATGGACATCGCCACCTAAATGCAAGCCCTTTGGATGCTGCTGGCCTCCGCATTCCTGGCCAGCATGGGGGTTTGCGTCAAATTTGCCTCTGCCCACTACCATGCCTCTGAATTGGTGTTTTACCGAGGCATCATCAGCTTGCTGATGATGGGCTTGTACGCCCGATTTGCGGGTACCTCGCTTTACACGCCTGTTCCCTTGATGCACTTTTGGCGCAATGTGGTGGGCGTGTTTTCATTGGGCGCTTGGTTTTATGCCTTGGGTAAATTGCCCTTGGCCACAGCCATGACTTTGAACTACATGAGCAGTGTGTGGATAGCCGCCTTTTTGGTGGGCGGCACCATGATGGGCACGCTCACAGGTACCAATGCAGACATGCCTCGCCAAGGGCCATTGGTATTGGCCGTTTTAAGCGGCTTTGTCGGGGTGGTGATGATGTTGCGCCCCACCATTGAGCAAGACCAAATGTTTGCTGGCTTGGTCGCTTTGTTGTCGGGCTTTGTGTCCGCGTTTGCTTATATGCATGTGATGGCGCTGGGGCGGGCTGGCGAACCCGTGGTGCGGGTCGTGTTTTATTTCGCACTGGGCACCAGTTTGGCCGGTGGCGCTGGCATGTTATTGAACGGCGTATCACCTTGGAACTGGGACCATGCGGTATGGCTTTTGCCTATCGGCGTATTGGCCTCACTGGGACAAATGTGCCTCACCCGCGCCTACTCACGTGGTGCCACCTTGGTGGTGGCCAATTTGCAATACGCGGGCATCGTGTTTGCGGCTTTGTACGGTGTGTTTTTGTTTGATGAACAATTGCCCACCATCGGTTGGTCAGGCATGTGGCTGATCATCGCCAGCGGCATCGCCTCTACCATACTGCGTACCCGTGCTGTTCCCGATTCACCTGCTGAGGATCACTGAACCATGTTCACCACCTTGATTTCTGTGGAATCGTTAAAAACCACACCTGCGGTCGTCATCGATTGCAGCGCCGACTTGGCCAAGCCAGAAGCAGGCCGTTCGCAGTTTGAAGAACAACATATTGCCGGTGCTTTATTCGCCGACATCAATACCGATTTGTCCACCCACGACAAAACCTTGGCTATCAACGGCGGCAGACACCCCCTGCCCTCTCGCGAACACTTTGCATATTGGTTGGGTGCTTGCGGCATCAGCGCACGCAGCCAAGTGGTGGTCTACGACCGCCAAGGCATGAACTACTGTGGCCGCTTGTGGTGGATGCTCAAGTGGTGTGGCCACGAGGCAGTGGCCGTGCTCGATGGCGGTTTACAAGCGTGGGTCGCCGCGGGTGGTGATGTAGCCAGCGGTCCTGCCTTGCCTGTCGCGCCAACTGTCTTTGCGCTGCGTGACCCCTTGGTCGTGCTGAAACACACAGCGGATGTGTCTGCCCAATTGGGCCGTCCTGTACAAACCATTGTGGATGCACGGGCTCCCGCTCGCTACAAGGGTGAAACCGAACCCTTCGACCCTGTGGCTGGCCATATCCCGGGGGCCCTGAACCGCCCCTTCCATACCAATCTCACGCCCCAAGGCTTGATGAAAAGCCCCACCGAATTACGAGCTGAGTTTGAGAGTTTGCTCAACGGTCGCGACCCCAAAACGGTGGTGCACCATTGCGGCAGTGGCATCAGCGCCATCCCCAATGTGCTGGCCATGCAAGTCGCGGGCTTAGGCACTACCGCGCTATACGCCGGCAGTTGGAGTGAGTGGTGCAACACACCGGGCTTGCCTTGCGCGCAAGGCTGATCTTGCTCAATGCCCATGCATCCACTGAACCGCTGCGGTCACCATGGCAATGCCTGCAAACAACCAAATAATTTGCATCGCGGTTGCAGACGCTGAAAGCCTTTTTTGTAATTGGGGAATCAGATCTGCCAAAGCCACATAGATATAGCTGCTACTGGCTACCACCAGCAAATAGGGTAGCCACACTTCATGGCCTTCAATCAAGAAAAAACCTGCCAAACCACCCACCACCGTCACACCACCGGCCAAACACAGTTTGAGCAACGCATTGCGCCCCTGACCCAAACCCTTCTCCAAGACTGCCAAGTCACCCAT
>DAIQOH010000021.1:19880-23623 GCA_036787995.1 Limnohabitans sp.
GTGGTGGTGGTGGTGGTGATCGTGGCCATGCTCATGTCCGTGGTGCCATAACTCAGCCTTGTCGAGCAAGAAGAAAAAAACCAAGCCCACGAGCAAAGTCAAAAACAAACGCTGAGGCGTCGTCTCCGACTCGAAAGCCTCTGGCAATAAATGCAAAAAAGCCGTTGCCAGTAAGGCACCTGCCGACAAGCTCAATAAATGCTGGGTGAATCGAGCCAAAAGGGCACGCGCAAGAACGGCTGCCAGCAACACGCTGCCCACGCCAGCGCAAACAGTGCCTGCGATGATGGTCCAAACCGAGGTCGTCATGCCAAGTCTTTGAAAGTGAAAAAGCCCCGTGTGTGCAACTTAGAAGGGCAAAAGAACGATTATGCGCCCCACCTGAAACGCCAAACCTGCCGCCCAAACGCAATTTGAATTCTTAATGTGTCGTAATTTAGCAAATTTAACGTAAAAACAGGTATCTAGGTATTCACTATTTGTCTAAAAACCAATTAAAGTAACTTTAAGTAGTGCTTTTTGAGGTTTCCATGACAAATTTATCATTCGTTTTGTTTATTTCAAGAATTTTTCGGGTTTCCATCGCAGTGACAGGCTTGGCGGCCAGTTTGAACACCGCATTTGCAACCTCACGCACGGAAAACACCACCCATACACTGAATAAATGCATTGTGGGTGCGGCGCAATACCACGGAGTGAATCCTTATTTATTGCGTGCAATTTTGGTGGTGGAGAGCAGGCTCAACCCCAAAGCCATCAATGTCAACATGAACGGCACGCGTGACATAGGCATAGCCCAAATCAACTCCATCCATTTGCCCGTGTTGCAAAACCATGGCATCAAAGAAAGCCAATTGATGGATGGCTGTGTAAACACCTATGTAGGTGCTTGGTTGTTACGCAAACAAATATCCAAGTATGGACTCAACTGGTATGGCATTGCCGCTTACCACTCCACCACGCCCGATAAAAATTACCGATACCAAGTACTGGTTTACAACGAAATGGTCAGAAGCGGGGCCATCCAAAATATCGCCATGGTGGTGCCACCGCTGACACGCTGACATCAATGCGCCTGGTCCCAGTTGGCCCCCACGCCCACCTCGGCCAGCAACGGCACCTTGAGTTGCGCCACGCTGGCCATGATGCGAGGCACCTCGGTTTTCAGCCAATCCACCTCGGCATCCGGCACCTCAAACACCAACTCGTCATGTACTTGCATGATCATGCGCGTGCCACGGCCTTCTTGGTCCAAGACCTGCTGAACCTTGACCATGCTGAGCTTGATCAGGTCGGCCGCTGTGCCCTGCATGGGCGCATTGATGGCGGCGCGCTCTGCACCGCCACGCCGCGGGCCATTGGGTGAGTTGATTTCTGGCAAGTACAAACGCCTGCCAAACACCGTCTCCACATAACCTTGGGCTTTGGCTTGGGCACGGGTGTCGTCCATGTAGCGCTTCACGCCCGCAAAGCGCTGAAAGTAACGCTCGATGTAATTCTTGGCGGCGGTGTTGTCTATGCCCAAGGCCTTGGCCAAACCAAACGCACTCATGCCGTAAATCAAACCAAAGTTGATCACCTTGGCATAGCGGCGCTGCTCGCTGCTAACGGTATCTGGCGTCAAACCAAACACCTCGGCCGCTGTGGCTTTGTGTACGTCTAAGCCGTCGTGAAAAGCTTTGAGCAGCGCGGGGTCGTCGCTGATGTGCGCCATGATGCGCAACTCAATCTGGCTGTAGTCAGCACTGGCGATCACGCTGCCCGTAGGCGCCACAAAAGCTTCGCGCACACGTCGACCCTCGGGCGTGCGGATGGGGATGTTTTGCAAATTCGGGTCGTTGCTGGACAAACGTCCGGTCACCGCCACCGCTTGCGCGTAATGGGTGTGCACCCGCCCGGTACGCGGGTTGGCCAACTGCGCCAATTTGTCGGTGTAAGTGCCTTTGAGTTTCGACAGCGAGCGGTGCGCCAAAATTTTGGCGGGCAGCGGGTAGTCTTCGGCCAACTTTTCCAACACCTCTTCATCGGTGCTGCGCGCGCCAGTCGCGGTTTTTTTGATGACCGGCAAGCCGAGTTTGTCGAAGAAGATTTCGCCCAACTGTTTGGGTGACGCCAAATTAAAGGGCTGACCGGCAATCGCATAGGCGTCTTGTTCGAGTTGCATGATGCGCTGGCCCAAGCTGTGGCTTTGAGAAGCCAAAGTAGGTGCGTCAATCAACACCCCGTTGCGCTCGATGCGGTAGAGGGCTTCGCTGCTGTCGATTTCCAACTGGTAGATGAACCGCAGCTTGTCGTCCGCTTGCAAGAGGGGCCACAAGCGCTGGTGCACAGCGAGTGTGAAGTCGGCGTCTTCACAGGCATAGTGCGAAGCCTTGGCCACATCCACTTGCGCAAATGAAATTTGGTGCACGCCTTTGCCACACAGATCTTCGAAGGACAGGCCTTTGCGGCCCAGGTGCCTGTCGGCCAAGCTCTCCAAACCATGGGGCTTGTGCACTTCCAGCACATAGCTTTGCAGCATGGTGTCGTGCACATAGCCTTGCACCTCGATGCCATGGTTGGCCAACACATGGCGGTCGTATTTCACATGCTGTCCCAGCTTGTGTTTGGTGGGATTTTCCAACCAAGGTTTGAGCTTGGCCAGCACCTCTTGCAAGGGCAGTTGCGTGGGTGCATCGGCGGCGTTGTGGGCCAATGGGATATAGGCGGCTTCGCCAGGTTTCACGCAAAGACTCAAGCCCACGATCTGCGCTTGCATTTCCACCAAGGAGGTGGTCTCGGTGTCCAAGGCCACCAAATCGGCAGTTTCAATTTTGGTCAACCACTGGTTGAAACTGTCCCAATCGAGCACGGTGTCGTATTGCACTTCAACGCTCACCGAAGGTGCGGGTTCATCGAACAACACGCCCACTTCGCCCACGCCGCTGTCGGCCATGGGTTTGGAAGTGGCTCTGTCATGGCCGCCTTGCAAGGCGGTGACCAAGCCCTTGAAGCCGTATTGCTGGTAAAAATCGATCAAGCCTTTTTCATCGGGTGCTTGCATTTGTATGCCGTCCAAGGACGGCAAGCCCGCAATGTGGCTGCTCAAATCGCAGTCGGTTTTCATCGTGACCAGTTGTTTGCCCGTAGGCAACCAGTCACGCGCTTGGCGCAGGTTGTCACCGGCCACGCCTTTGATCTCATCAGCACGCGCCATCAGCGCGTCCAGCGAGCCGAATTCAAGCAACCATTTGGCGGCGGTTTTGGGACCGACCTTGGCCACGCCGGGGACGTTGTCCACGGTGTCGCCCACCAAGGTTTGGTAATCAATCATCAGTGCGGGGGGCACGCCGAATTCTTCGGTCACACCGGCCACATCGCGTTTCTTGCCATTCATGGTGTCGATGATGGTGATGCGCTCATTCACCAACTGGCTCAGGTCTTTGTCGCCGCTGGAGACCACCACGTTCATGCCTTGCTTTGATGCCGTGTGCGCCAAGGTGGCGATCACATCATCGGCCTCGACGCCTGGTACATCCAAGAGCGGCCAACCCATGAGTCGCACCAAGCGGTGTATGGGCTCGATTTGGCTGCGCAAATCGTCGGGCATGGGCGAACGCGTGGCTTTGTACTGCGGGTAAATGTCGTCGCGGAAGGTGGGGCCTTTGGCGTCGAACACACACACCGCATGGTGTGTGGGGTATTCACGGCGCAAACTGGTGAGCATATTGACCATGCCACGAATCGCACCCGTGGCCTGGCTG
>DAIQOH010000022.1:0-9005 GCA_036787995.1 Limnohabitans sp.
GCGGAATGTCATGGTCCAAAACCAAATCTTCCACTCTTGCGAGCGTGGGCTCAGAAATTCGAAATCCTGTATTGAGTTGAATCAACCCAACTATGCTGGCTGGAGTGTTCTCAGTCATATAGATTTCAAACGCAGCTGACAACTTGGGACGTTGCTTGCTGTTGAAGCCTTCAAGAGGCTTGATCAGCAACTCCTTGATCAAGCCCTCATCAACATCAATACCGCTGACGTTGATGCGCCTTGTGATCTGGGTGTTGAGATAAGTGCGCGGCGCAATTTGAATTTCATTTGTCATGTGATTCTTAAAAGTTGCAAAGCCTAAGCAAATGCAGCAGTGCAATGAACTTCACATAAATTCAGTTTCTGCACCACGGTTTGGGCAACCGCTTCATTGAGTGTCCCGAAGCATTGGTCGGACACTAAGTTTGTTTGGGTGCGTTAAGTGGAGGGTGCCAACAGATGCGGATTTTTCCAGCCAGAAACATGCTTGACGGGTATCACCTGAATGGTTGACTTTCGCCTGTTTCTTTGATGAAACTTTGTAGTAAATAATTTATGAAAACTTGGATTTGCTGGATTTTTATGACGCAAGACTTGTAAAAATGTCTTGGTGGCAGTGGTTAAAACGCGGGTTTTTACTGTAAATTGATGCCAAAGGCGAAGTTACATTCCAGTCAACATAGGTGTAAACATGAAAAAAATTCTTTTGGTCAGTCTAATGTGCATTTGCTTTTCGGCCACTGCTGAATGGGTGTCTGTTAATACGGATAACGGCAAAGACAACTATTTTTACGATCCCTTGTCTATTGGAATTTACGGCTCAACCCGTAAGGCATGGTTACTGATTAATCTAGTTAAGCCAGTCAACTCAAACGAGGGCATGGCTACTTCTTTGAACGTTTACTATAAGTTTGACTGTGAGAATTCTCGTTATTCCAACATCACTACTTTTTTCTTTAGTGACAAGGGCGGTCAGGGTAAGGTGCTGGAAAGAATGTCTGACCCTGACGAACAGTGGAAAGATATCCATCAACAAGATGCTCTTGAGAAAACCCGACTTGCCGTTTGTAAAAGGTAAGCGATGAATTCGACGTATGAAATAGAGCTTCTGGAGGCTGTACAAGTTTATTTTCAAGGGGAAAAACTAGAGGCTCTTGTCTTTATTTTGCCCTTGGGATTGTTGAGCATGGTCTTTAGCATATGGCTTTTGACGGACAACCCTGGCAGCTTTGCAAGAGGCGTCGCAATTCCTTTTTTAATATTAGGTTTGCTCATGACCACCGTGGGTGGTGTCGTGGGCTATCGAACGCCGACTCAAGTTGCCAAGATCAGTCACACAATCAAAAATGATCTTCAGGTTGGCGTTCAAGCTGAAACGGAAAGAATGTTTCAAGTGAATAAAGCATGGTCAATCTATTTGACGATTTGGTGCATTTTTGGAATAGCGGGTTTGACACTTCGTTTTGCTAGCCACTCTGATTTTCTACAGGGTGTTGGAATTGCGCTTGTATTTTTTGCTGGGGTCGGCTTGCTTATCGACGGTTTTGCTGAAAGACGAACCCATCCTTATGTAGACCAATTGAATGCCAACGCGGTGATCATGCAAACCTAAAGATAATTGCAACCGATGTGCATGGTTGAATCTTAAATTCCAATAGCCAATCCATCACTTCTGGGGTCATGTGCGGCCATCATCTCACCTGTATCTGTGTTCACGACGATAGCGCCTGAATGACCCATCAAAGGACTGTGCGCTTCAAGAAAGCTCAGAGCATGCCCTCTTGCTTGCAATGCTTCAACAGTGTCTGCGGCAATATCTTTTTCAATTTTCAAATTGTCAGTGCTGTCTGAAAATGTTTTTCCCAATAAAAATCGAGGTGCTGAAAGAGCTGCATACGGGTCCATCTCGTAGTCGATCAAACGGGTCAATATTGCGGCCAATGTTTGTGGCTGACCATCCGCGCCTTGCGTACCAAAAAGAATGTTCGGCTTGTTATTTTTCAAATACATGCCTGGATTGAGCGTGTGCATTGGTCGTTTACCTGGCGCAAGTGCATTAGGGTGTTGCGCTTGGGTGCTGAAGGCCGCACCACGGTTGTGCCACAAAATGCCAGTGTCGCCCACCATGACACCGCTCCCCCAATCGTAATAAACGGTTGCCAATACAGAAACTGCATTGCCCATAGCGTCTGCGGTTGCCACATAGACGGTATCGCCACTCTGATGGGTATGTGGCCAATCTCGTGCTTGGTTAGGATGGATTTGCTGGGCTTGTTGGAACAAATAATCTTTTGAAAGCAATTTTTTCAATGGAATTTCAACGCTTTCAGAGTCTGCCAAGTACTGTTTTCTATCGATAAAAGCCAGTTTGACAGCCTCCACCATCCAGTGGAAATGGTCAACGCCACCTTGGGGTAAGTTGCTGAAATCAACGTTATTCAAAATACCCATGATCTGTAGCGTACTCATGCCTTGGGAAGGGGGTGGTAGCGACATCAGAACGCCATCGCGGTAATCGATGGCGATGGGTTGCTCGGTTCTTGCGCGGGTATTGGCCAAGTCCTGAGCGCCTAAAGGCGATCCTGCTTTCTCTAAGCCTTTGGCAAGTTGAAAAGCCAATTCGCCTTCATAGAAATCGCGGGCGCCACGGTTTGCAATGGCAAGCAGTGTGTTTCCAAGGTCCTTTCGGCGTCTAAGTGCACCCACGTTTGGCAACACATTTCCGGTACAAAAATTGGTGAAAACATCTTTTAAAATTTGGCGTTCACTCTCACGAAACGATAACCAAAATCGCTCTGATTCGCTGACTGGATAGCCACCAAAAGCAAGTTCAAGTGCAGGCTCCCACAAGGATGACCATGTTTTTTGACCGTCCATGTGGTCTTTGCCAATCAGCCAAGCGTTTTCTAACGCGGCCAGTGCACCCGCACTGGTCAGCGCTGAGCGTGCGCCACGAACAGGAATATGCGTTTCATACCCAGTGGTGTTGATGGCCGCTTGACCTATACCGGAAACTGCCTGAACTTTTCCTTTGTGGTCTGCGATAAGCATCAGGGTATCGCCACCAAGGCCACAAAAATGCGGGTAGGTTACGTAAAGCGCTGCACTTGTGGCAATAGCAGCTTCTACGGCTGTTCCGCCTGCGTTCAAAATTTTTGCACCGCATTCGCTGGCCAGGGCATGAGGGCTGGTCACCATGCCTTTGGTCGAAACAGCGTTGGTCATGTCTGCAATGTAGCAACTTGGGCAACAATTTGCCCTGGTGTACAAAACCAAATATGGCCATCATCTCTGGCTTGACAAATGTGTTGAAGAGCGCGACGCAGGTGACGAATACGGTAAGGTTGTCCCACGATATAAGGATGAAGCGCAATGCCCATTACCAAGGGCTGCGCCTTAGACTGACTCAACATCTCGTCAAAATTGTCAATCACCATGTCTGCAAACGCACTGGCATCCATTTGTCTGTGCATGATCATGGGAATATCGTTGAGCTCTTGGGGGTAGGGAACAGACCAAAGTGATTTTCCACTTCGGGTCTGCATAGGCATAGGCTGGTCGTCGTGACACCAGTTCAATGTATAGGCGTAATCGGTTTCGCTTAGCAAATCGGGAGTGACATGGGATTCTGAAATCCAAGGTGATAGCCAACCTCTAGGTGATTGACCACTGTGTTTGGCGATAAGGTTTTTGCAGCCAAGAATGAGTTCACGCTCGTGCTCTTCGCTGTAAACAGATTGGCGGACAGCATTGGTATGACCGTGTGCAATCATTTCATCGCCACGTTGAACAAAGGCGGTCAATAAGTCAGGGCAGTGATCGTACAAAGCGGTATTGAGAATAACCCCCAGCGGAATTTGAAGATGGTTGAAGAGTTCAAGACAACGCCATGCACCTACGCGGTTGCCATATTCACGCCAAGCGTAATTCAGCACATCAGGTTGTGGGGAGCTAGGCCCTATACCCGCACCAAGTCCTTCCCCAAAGGCAAAATGTTCTAAATTGAATCCTAAGTAAACCGCTAACCGTGTACCGTTAGGCCAGCTGTAATCCCTGCGCTTGTGAATGGCTTGGTAATCAAATCGGTTGTGGGTTTTGAGTGGTGTAAACATAAACAGATTTAAGCATAAGTGCAGTCTTGAGACGAAAAAAAACCTCTTTGGCAGAACCAAAGAGGTTTCTTGAAACAGGGTGTAGGCTGATCAGTTCTTGATGACGTTAGATGCATCAGCAACAGACAGGTTGCATAGTTTGTTCAACATGGTTTGTTCGGGGCTACCAAGCTTCACAGGCATCCATTTTCCTAAAGCATGGTCGATGTTGACACCTTGGTCATCCCAGCTTTTGTAGCCAACCGCTTTGACCAATTGGTAAGCGTTCTTTTGGCAGCTGTATTGGGCAATGTTTTCAACATAAAGAAAACCGTTTGCGTCAGGACGGTCTGTGCTGATCATTTGTGATGCAAACCGAAGGTCTCCGTCAGCAGCAAAAGAGCCTGAAGATGCCAGTAACTGGGTTTGGTCTTGAGAAACGCTGTAATCCCAATTGGCGTGGGCGAAGGTGGCAAACAAAGAAACGGATGCTGCTGCAAAGAATTTGGTAAATGATGTTTTCATATAGATACTCCTGATGGGTGAATGTTGTTTGAATGTCTGCTGAATAGATTTTGTTCTTCAACAAACGACTCAACGAAACGAATATTAGCACAAAATTCAAAATATGAACAACTTTTTCGCGTGATTTTGAAATATAAATTGATTCAATTCAGGGTCAATTGAGGCAAATGAATGAATTTGTACGCATTGATTGGGTATTTACGATAGCCATTGCCCTGTTCTTTATGGTGTAAATTGGGGCGAAGCCAGTAAACAACTCCAATAATCTCCCTAAATAAAGCGAAAACGCTTGTCTGAAAGGCCTTGTATGCATGCGGTTGGAACAATGATGGCGCGTCCCTTGCTGGTATCGGCCATTTTGGAGCATGGTGCATTGCAGTTTGGTAATCAACAGGTGGTGAGCAGAGAGACCCATGGTCCACTGCATGCATACAGCTTTAAGGACCTGGCCCATCGTTCAAAGCAACTTGCCAATGCGTTATTGGGGTTAGGGCTCAAGCCAGGCAGTGTGGTGGGTTCTATCGCCTGGAATAACTACAGACATTTGGAAGCTTATTACGCCGTTTCAGGTTCGGGTATGGTGATGCATACCTGCAATCCGCGCCTGCATCCCGATCAACTCGCCTACATCATCAATCACGCAGACGATGAAGTCATTCTTTTTGACAGCACTTTCACCCCGTTGATCAAGGCCATTGTGGCTCAATGCCCTAAGGTAAGGCATTGGATATGTATGGCGGACGAAGCCAACACTTCTGTTGTAGAGGGCATGCATATTCAAAGCTACGAGCATTTGATCCATGACCAGTCCCCAACATTGAATTGGCCAGACTTGGATGAAAACACAGGCGCAGCCCTTTGCTACACGTCTGGCACCACGGGTAATCCCAAGGGCGTGCTGTATTCGCACCGAGCTATCGTTTTGAGTGCCTTGTCGGCTTGTTTGCCCAATGTGCTGGATATTTCTTCCAAAGAAACCGTCTTGCCAGTGGTACCCATGTTTCACATCAATGCTTGGTGTCTGCCTTATGCAAGCTTGATGGCTGGCGCAAAGCTGGTATTGCCAGGTCCCAAACTGGATGGGGCCAGCCTTTATGAGTTGATGGAGTCGGAAAAAGTGACCCTGAGTGCGGGTGTTCCTACCATTTGGATGGGACTCATACACCATTTAGAGCAGCACAATTTGCGCTTTACCACCATGCGCAGAACAGGTGTAGGGGGTTCAGCCATGCCCAAGGCTTTGATTGCAAAGTTCAACAATCTCTACAACGTGGACGTTCGTCATGGCTGGGGGATGACAGAAACCACAGCAGTAGCAACCATCAGCAACATTGGCAATGAAGAATTGGCGTGGACGGACGCCATGCGCCATGATTTGGTCGCCAAACAAGGCAAGTCTGTGTTTGGCATAGAAATCAAAATTGTGGACGAGCAAGGGCAAACCTTGCCTCGTGATGGTCAAGCCCAAGGCGAGCTGATGGTGCGAGGTCAGTGGATTGTTGACCACTACCACAAGGCTGGTAACACCGCTTTGGTTGATGGATGGTTTCCAACCGGCGACATTGCCACCATTGGTGAAGATGGGGTGATGCAAATTCGTGACAGAACCAAAGATGTCATCAAGTCGGGTGGTGAGTGGATAAGCTCTATTGAACTTGAAAATGCGGCTGCCGCACATCCGCAGGTAGCGATGGCTGCAGTGATTGGCATCAAGCACCCTAGATGGGATGAACGTCCATTACTTTTGATTGTGCGCAAAAGCCAAGACTTTTCGGACAAACAGGCCATACTTGAATTCCTCTCTGAGCGAGTTGCTAAGTGGTGGATTCCAGATGAGGTTGTGTTTGTTGACACTTTGCCAGTTGGCGGAACAGGCAAAGTACAAAAGAACGAATTACGTACCAAGTACGGCAGCATTTTTTCGGAATAAATAAACCATCCAAGGCTTTTTATGACACTCTTTTCGGTTGTTCGACTTCCATTTTTGATTTTGGCTTTAAGCACGGGCTTGCATGCTTGGGCACAGGAGACCATCAAGATTGGTTTTATTGACGTGCTATCTGGCCCATTTGCTTTGACTGGGCAAGGATCCCTCAAACAACTCAAGGAAGTTGTGGTTCAGTTGAATGCCAAGTCTGCTGCTAACGACCCCAAATTTGAAGTCATCGAGTTTGACAACAAAGGGTCCACCCAGGAAAGCATCAATATGTTGAAAGCTGCTTCAGACCGAGGCATACATTTCATCACGCAAGGGGGTGGTTCGGGTGTTGCTTTGACTTTGGTTGACGCTTTAAATAAATTGGCAGAGCGAGAGCCAGAGCGAGCCATGGTCTATCTGAATTACTCTGCCATGGATCCTTTGCTAACCAATGACAAATGCAGCTTTTGGCATTTCCGTTTTTACCCATCCAGTGAAATGAAAATGGAAGCCTTGACCACTTATTTGGTTGGACGCAAAGACATACAAAAAGTGTATTTGCTTAACCAAGATTACACGCATGGTCAGCAAGTAGCCAAAGCAGCCAAAGAGTATCTTGGCAGGAAAAGACCTGATGTTCAACTGGTGGCCAATGAATTTATCCCTATGGCACAAATTCGCGACTTTGCACCCTATGTGGCCAAAATTGCTGCCACCGGTGCGGATACGGTTATCACCTCTAACTGGGGCAGTGATCTCACGCTTTTACTCAAAGCAGCCAAAGATTTTGGCTTGAATGTGAATTTTTTCACGCTCAACGCCAACAACCCTGGCACGCCCACCCAACTGGGCTCGTGGGGCGCGAATAAGGTTGGCGTTATTTGGAATTGGAACAATAATGCCAATACGCCTGAGTTAGAAAAAATATACCTAGCCTACAAAAAGAAATACAACGAGGATTTCATTTTTGCAGCACATTGGAACACCATGAACATGCTGCACGCTGCCATCAAAACCGCCAAATCAACTGACGCCAAACAAGTAGCCTTGGCGCTTGAGGGTATGACCTACAAAAGCCCGCTGGGTGAGGTAAAGATGCGCAAGACTGACCATCAACTTGAAGCACCACTGTATTTAGGCATGTGGGCCAAGCAAGGCACCAAGGGCGTGAAATACGATTCCGAAAATACAGGCTATGGTTTTCGTACCGAAGCTGTATGGGATTCTTATATCAGCTCCCAGCCGACCTCATGCCAAATGAAGCGCCCCTCTTAACCCAACGCACCGATTCAAGTATCTGGAGAACCCACACCATGAACGCCCCCTCAGAAGTTTCCGCGATGCACGACCGACATCAAAAATTGGGTGACGGCATTTCACCGCCTTTGCCTCAACCCAAGAAATTCAATGACGTACACGAAGAACGCTTGCACCGAAAGCAAATGTTGGCTGCTGCCTTCCGCTTGTTTTCACGTTTTGGCTTTGACGAAGGTGTGGCTGGGCATATTACCGCCCGTGATCCCGAGTTCAAAGATACCTTTTGGGTTAACCCCTTCGGCGTTCATTTCAGCCAAATCAAAGTGTCTAACTTGATCCGTGTCGATCACCGTGGCAATGTGGTGGAGGGCGTGTTGCCCGTGAATGAAGCCGCGTTTGCCATTCATTCACGTATTCACCATGCGCGCCCTGATGTCGTGGCCGCAGCACACACCCATGCACCCCATGGACGCGCATGGTCAACGCTTGGAAAGCCTTTGGACATTATTTCTCTTGATTCATGCGCGTTCTATAAAGATCACGTGGTGTATGACGATTTTGATGGCGTGGTTTTAGAGTTGGAAGAGGGAGTTCGCATTGCCAATGCTTTAGGGCAACACAAAGGGGTGATTTTGCAAAACCATGGTTTATTGACCGTGGGTGACTCGGTGGAAGCGGCTGCTTGGTGGTACATCGCCATGGAGCGTTGCTGTCAAGTACAGCTGATGGCTGAAGCTGCCTCTCACGGTAAACCACTGAAGATGGTGAATAAAGCGGCTGCTGAACAGGCTTACCCCATTGTTGGATCCTCTTATGCCGGGTGGTTTCAGTTCCAACCGTTGTTTGCGCGTATCTCTAAAGATCAGCCAGATTTATTTGACTGAGTTCGATTTGTTGCACTTTGAAATAGCGAATGGTGGGTTATTTGGCGATGGTGTCGCGTTTGGCTAATTCCGGAAACAGTTTGAGCCAAGCCAAAGCCACAACCACTGTTCCCAAACCACCCACCACCACAGCGCCTACAGGGCCAAGCAAGGCAGCTGTTGCGCCTGACTCAAATTCACCCAACTCATTGGATGCACCTATAAACACCCCATTGACAGCGGCAACACGGCCTCGCATGTCATCGGGTGTTTCAAATTGCATCAAGGTCAAACGCGTAACGACGCTGATATTGTCAGCTGCCCCTGCTATAGCCAGCATCACAATCGACA
>DAIQOH010000022.1:9105-22124 GCA_036787995.1 Limnohabitans sp.
GTAACGACGCTGATATTGTCAGCTGCCCCTGCTATAGCCAGCATCACAATCGACATGCATAAGGCACCCATCGCGGGTGCTGCACGCAAAAGCCCCAAGGCTTGGGGACCACCATGCAAAATATCTTTGGCATAGATAGGCAATAGCGCAGTGGCTCCTCCCAACAACACAGCAAACAAATCCAAAGATATGGCGCCCAGCAACACTTTGCGTTGAAAAACGAAACGAAGTCCTGCAAACAGCGAATCCCAAGAGGCGGCCAAATGCGAGGCAACATGTTGATAGCGTACCGACAATGTCAATGCAAACGCCAAAACAAACAGCACAGCGCAACACAGGTATACCGTGGATGCCCCCATGGTGTAGATGACGCCCCCAAGAGCAGGCCCACCGATGATGGCGATTTCCACACCTGTAGAACTCAAAGCGGTGGCTCGTTGAAGCAGTTCTTTGGGAACCAGCAAAGGTGTGATGGCTTGTTGCGAGGGCATTTGAAACGAACGGTTGATGCCTAGGACCAAGGCAATACCCAAAATCAACTCGCGGCTTTCCACCTGATACAGCATGGCCCACAAAAGTACAACAGCGATCGATGCTTGCAAAAGCATGCATGAAGCAAAAATACGTCCTCGGTGATGTCTGTCTATCAGTTGACCCGCAGGTAGGGCCATCAGCAAAGCAGGTATGAATTGACATAAGCCGACCAAGCCTAAATCCCAAGCACTGCCTGTTATGTCATAGATATGCCAAGAAATACCCAGCATCAGCATTTGATTGGCTGAAATACCTGATACACGTGCGAGCCAAAATCGCATGAAAGCAGAATGACTGAATAATGATTTGTAGTGGGTATCGAGCATGAGGGACGGTATGTAGGCGCTTAAGCAAGGGTTTTAGCCATGCATGTTTTGAGCGCTGCAACTGCCGCATTGACATCGTCTGCTGCGGTGATCGCCCTCACCACTGCGGCACTGCCCACACCGGTTTGCATGACTGCCGGCAAAGACGCCAGATCAATACCCCCAATCGCAACAGTAGGCAGAGGGTGCACGAGCTGAACATATTTTTCAAGACGGCCCAAGCCTTGGGGTGCTGTTTCCATTCTTTTCAAGGTGGTTGGAAAAACCGCTCCCAATGCCAAATAGCTGGGCTGCCAAGCCAATGCATCCTGCATTTCACGGTAACCATGGGTGCTAAGACCCAGTCGCAAACCCGAGGCATACAGTTGGTTAAGAGAAGCTTCTTGCATATCTTCTTGCCCAAGGTGTACGCCATAGGCACCTGCATCTATGGCTTGTTGCCAGTGGTCATTGATAAATAGCAAGGTCGCGGTATGTCGAACGGCTTGGACAGCTGATTGGATTTGGTCGCGAACCGCTTTGGCGTCATCCGATTTGAAGCGCAGCTGCACTGTGGGTACACCCAATTGCACCAACCTATCCACCCATTGCGCATCAGGCACCACTGCATAAAGTCCTAACTTCAAGGGGCATGCAGGAAATTGACGATCAGGGTTGGGGTTATCAAGACCGAAGTCTTTCGCATCGGTAGGCCACGACATGGGATCGATAGACCCTAGACGGGTGGTTTGCGCTTGCCATGCATTTGCAATAGACGCAGCATCTTTCACAATAAAACCCAAGCTGCGAGCGGCCAACCAAGCACTTTGGTAGACAGGGCTGGCATGTGTATTCAGTTCCGATGCATATGTTTCACATGCCAATGGTGAACCGATTTGTAATTGCGGTTGTTGTTGTGCAATCGTTGTTGCCAGTTGAAGAATGTCATTCATGCGTGATGCCAAAAAGGTGTGCCAAGTGTAGGCGTGCTGGGTTGGGCAGATTCATGGGCCGGAATGGCACCTGCTAAAAATGCGGTTCTTCCAGCCACCACTGCTTGGGAGAATGCATAGGCCATGTTGACAGGATGGTCAGCCAATGCCACCGCGGTATTTAAAAGCACCGCGTCATAACCCCACTCCATCACGGTGCAAGCGTGTGAAGGCAACCCCAAGCCTGCATCCACTATCAACGGAACGTGGATGCGTTCGCGAAGCGTTCGCATGGCGAAAGCATTCAAGGGACCTTTTCCTGTTCCTATGGGGGCAGCCCACGGCATCACAGCCTGACAACCGACATCGACAAGCCGCTGGCACAGAACCAAGTCCTCGGTGCAATACGGCAGAACTTTGAAACCTTGTTTGATGAGTTTGTCGGCTGCCAAAGGCAAATTCAAAGTATCTGGTTGCAAGGTGTAGTCGTCGCCAATCAACTCCAGTTTGATCCAATCGGTTTCAAACACCTCGCGGGCCATTTGTGCGGTGGTGTAAACCTCCTCAATGCTGTGACATCCTGCGGTATTGGGTAGCACAGGAATTTTCATGGCTTGTAGCAATTTCCAAAATACCGGTGAGGTTTGGGCGTGGGCGTTTTCTCTGCGCAAAGACGCTGTCAGCATGGCAGGTTGAGCTGTTTCAACCGCTTTCGCCAAAATATCTGGCGAGGGGTAACGTGAGGTACCCAAAAGCAATCTGCTTGTGAATGTCTCGCCGTAAAGCAACCATTCATCAGGTGTTGTCAGCATGGCTTAGCCTCCAGTGATGGGAACAATGAGATCAATTTGATCGTTCTCATTAAGAATTGTTTGTGCATACAGGCTCTTAGGTACAAATTGTGCATTGACCGCGGCCGCGAATGGCGGGATAACAAGGCTCACAGCAATAGCGTCTTGTAATGTGGCACCCATGGGTAAATCGTGCATTTCTTGGTTGATCGATATCAGCATGCCATGTCGTCCTGCAGGAGTTTGACCCCCAAATCCAAAGCGATTTGCGGGTTCCCATTCATCAAACCTACTGCTGCATCCAGCAGGGCGGGAGCGATTAAAAAACCATGGCGGTAAAGTCCGTTGATCGCCAAATACCGATGATGCATGCGAATCGCTGGAAGGTTATCGACCAAAGTGGGTCGAACCTGTGCGTTCATTTCCAAAATGCGAGCCTCGGCAAACCCTTTGTGAACACTGTAGGCCGCACTCATGAGTTCAAGACCCGAGCGAACGCTGGCAGGTGTGGTGTCATCGCTTTCAATTTCAGTGGCTCCAATAATGAAGAGCCTATCCTCTTTAGGCGCAATATAAAGAGGATAGCGAGGATGAATAAGCCGCAAAGGTCGGGTCAAATGCACCTCGGGTGCGTGTACGCGCAATACCTCACCCCTGACGCCACGCAATGCAGGCCAGTCTGTTCTTGCGCCTACACCTCTGCAATCAATCACCCAGTCTGCTTGCGGGAACTGTTGAGGTGAAACTTCGCTGGAGAAGTGCATCGCTACCGATTGTTGTTTCAATTGGTACAGCAAGGCGTCTAGCAGTTGGCGGTTGTCCAGTTGACCTTCCCCAGGCAGAAAAAGCCCTTGTTGAAAAACGGCAGACAGTGAGGGCTCGAGTGCTTGCAGAGCATGGTGATTTAAAGAGATGGGGGCTTGTAACTCGGGCAATTGGTGATTTGTATTGTTCAATTTGCTTGCAAATCGATGCGCCTCAGGGGCATCTTGCCGATGCCAGACAACCAATGTTCCTTTCTGCTGAAAAAATACCGGTTGCTGAAGCTGACCTATGATGTCAGGCCAACGCGCAAGCGCATATTGACCCATGCGTACCACATTCAACTCTGTGATGGCCGATTCAGCCAGAGGTGCCAACATGGCAGCTGCGACCCAAGCCGCAGAACCTTGTACATCCGCAGGCTTGGCTTCGTGGATTTGCACCTCATGTCCAAGCGTACTGAGCTTCCAAGCCATCAGACGCCCCATCAAGCCAGCGCCTAAAACCACACTTTGCCGAGCTGCCATTACCAAGCTGCCTTTGTAAGACATGGAAGCCTGACCTGACGATAATCCTCACCATGAATACACCTGCTAAAGCCCAATACCCCCGTGTTTTGACCATTGCAGGATCGGATTCGGGAGGGGGGGCAGGTATTCAAGCCGATTTGAAAACCATGGCTGCTTTGGGTTGTTACGGCATGACGGCTGTAGCGGCTTTGACGGCGCAAAACACCATGGGGGTGCAAGCCATTCAAGCCGTACCGGCTGCTTTTTTGAAAGCGCAATTGCAGTCGGTCTTGGATGACATTGGTGTGGATGCCGTCAAAATAGGCATGCTGCATTCGCCCGAGGTTGTTGAAGTCGTCGCATGGGCTATTGACCACTATCGACTGCAACAAGTTGTTCTCGACCCGGTCATGGTTGCCACCAGTGGCGACAGGTTGATTGCAGAAGAAACCGTGTCTTTGCTGGTAACCGAGTTGTTCCCGCGTGTCCAAATCATCACGCCTAACTTGGACGAAGCGGGTTTGCTGTTGGGTAAATCGCTGAATGATCAAGCCGCTTTGCACAGTGCCGCCAGAGACCTGAAAGCCATGGGTGCATCTTCGGTGCTCCTCAAGGGCGGACATTTGCCAGGCGACGACTTGATGGACTTGCTTCTTTTGGCCGATGGCAGTACGCATGCCATGAGCAGCAAGCGCATAGCAAGTCGCAATGTCCATGGCACTGGGTGTACCTTGTCTTCTGCCATTGCATGTCACTTGGCATTGGGCAGGGATTTGCAAGCCTCGGTGGTTCAATCGCGTGCATACATTGTGGGTGCGATAGCTGCCGGAGCAGGGGTCACTACCGGCCACGGCCATGGACCTTTGAACCATGGTTACGCACCGCAAGTCACGCATATCAAGCATGGCTAAGAGATGGCCTTGTCAATCGAGCCAAGCCCCAAGTGAAAGCCAAGCTGGGTAGCGCGCAACCCCACTCAGGCGCGAATTGCGCAAAGCCATGAAAAACGGCTATGCCTGCTAGCCACAGCAAAGCTGGCACAGTGTGAACGCGGTTGGTTGGTGTATGCGCAGGCTGTGTTCCCACTCGTCCCACAATCACGCCAAACAGCGGAATGAAGACTGAACTCAGCAAAAGCAAAAAAGGTTCAAGACTGTGCATAGGTAACACAATGGCCAATGCGGTACATGCCACGGCTAGAAGTAAACCCCATTTTTTGGCAGTCCATTGGCTCCACAAGCTGTGAATGTTTAAAGAGGCAGAGTACACATCGCCATAGGCATTGTCCAGCTCGTCCACCAATATCAGACCCAAAGCCAATAAACCACCTTGTGCAAGCAACAAGGTATTCACCATGTCCATCTGTGGGGCAGAGACACTGACCACCAATACACCCAAGGCATAGCACCATATATTTGCGATGGCATAACCTATCCAAGTGGCTTTCATCGCATTGCGGCTGTTTTGACCATGCCTGGCGTAATCCGCAACCAAAGGCAACCATGACACAGGCATGGCGATCACCAAATCAATGGCAGATAAAAAACCCATGGAATGGTCGCCTGATTGATGCCAAAACGCTGCCATATCTTGATGACGCAAAACATCGATAAATTGCCAACTCAACCATGCAAGCGATATCACCACCAATGGCAAACCCCATTTGCTGACAAAACTGCGCACCAGCCCCAGCATGGAACTGGCCATGAGCAGCGTTAACACACCTCCCCAAAAAAAGGTGGCCAACCACACCAAGTTGTTGCCAGCCCAGCCCCACTGTGTTTCACCCATGGCCAGCATCCCATCGCGCATGATGACCAACTCAAAAGACGTCCAACCTACCAATTGCACAATGTTCAAAACAATGGGCAGTTTGGCAAATGCGCTGCCGTACACCTGATGGATCAGTCCTGCGCTAGATAAGCCGGTATCACAACCTATTTTGGCTATCCAGGCAAGCAAACCAGAGCCCAGCAATGACCCCAAAACAATGGCTAGCAAGGCTTGTTGGGTACCCATGGCAGGTACCAAATAAGCACCTGTTTGTATGACCAACAGACCAACCCCTAAGCTGAACCACAGAGAGCCATGGCTATAGCCATTGAAAACTCTTTGTGAATCTTCTACAGGTGTCAGTGCTGTGTTGGAAAGTGTTTCGGATTGCGCCATTCGTTTCTTTCAAATAAATGGCAGTTCGGCGCGGTCAGCTTAAACCATGATGTGTTCTGTCTGATGCCGTGCTTCCCTGCGCGAGGATTACCTCAATCAGGTTCAAAGGGACTTTCTCAGTCGGCACCAAAGCCAACACCCCTAGCGAATGCCGCTGATTGTTCAGCAGCGGCACTATTGTAAGTTATGCAGTTGCAGCCAAGATTCGTTCAATGGCGTTGATGAGAAGTTCAAAGTCTGCATGAGGGTTGGCTGCTACCTTGCGCAACCACTTGACACCTGAAATGGTGGTTGTTGATGTGGAGCCAACCGGCAATGGGTGTTCAACTCAAGTGTATGAATCGCACCCGAACCAGCGCAATCAGGCGACTGGATTATGCGAACTTAGGAGGTAAGTCAGCTCAAAAAGCGGGTTCTAAAAGCACAAAATACTGTGTCGGCAAGAACTTCCGGCAATTCATTTAAGTTATTTCGACCTTAATTCGCTAAACTTGTGTGCCAATTAATAAATTTATCATTAAGGATAATTTTGTGAAAACCCCTACGCTCAAGCCAGTGCTTGTTTGTTTAGCGATTCTTGTATTGACTGGTTGTGCATCTCAACCCAAGCCTGCTGAACCAGTAGAACAAACCAAGCAACCTGACCCTGCCATGGAAAAAGTGGTGCAGGATTTGAACGCCATCCTCAGCGAGCAAAGCGCAAAAATCAAAACGGTAGAAGCGCTGGGTGAATCCATCAAGGAACAAACCGATCGTCTAACCGCTGTTGAAGTCAAACCTCCCATGGACAGGCGCTCACAAGAAAAACAAGATGAAGCCGCGCGTGAATTAGAAATCCAAAAAGCTGTGCAAGCCACGGTCAGCAAGGTGCCTTCTTGGTTTTTGAGCACAGAGCCTAATCCGGATCACATATTTGCCAATGCGACAGAAGCCTCTAATGATTTGCAAATGTCGATTGATATGGCAATGCTCTCTGGTAAACGTCAGCTGACCCAAACTTTAGGCGAAGTGATTTCCACCCGCATGACTGACTTTGCGGCTCAGAGCAGCAGTAACGATGAAGGGTCTGTTAAAAAAGAGGTTGAACGCGTCACCAAAGCTGTGATTGCAGACATTCAGCTAGGTGGCTACCACCGAGACAAAATTGAAATCGTTCCTGCAGGGAAAAATTTCCGTACCTACGTGCGTTTGAGTTATTCAACAGCGGATATGAAGCGCATCATGGCCAAAGAACTCCAAAAAACCGAAGTCTTCAATACCAAGGTGCGTCGTACCAAGGCTTTTGAAGAACTGGAAAAAGAAATCGAATTGGCCAAAGAGTTCAAAGCAAAAAACAAAGCCAAGGCAGATGCCGAATAACTTGTTGTGATGAACCACATTTTTAGGTGACTGGAATGATGAAGAGGGTTGCTTTGGTGGTTTTTTTGCTCGTGGCGGTTTTCGCGGCCATGGGTTCCTTGCTGTCGCATTCCTCACAACTATCGTCTGCGTCAGATACCTTGGTTCAAGAATTGAGCCAAAAGCTAGAACAACAAGATATCAAATTGAGCAAAACGCAAGAGGTTTTGCGCCAACTTCAGGCCACTGCTTCTGAGTCAGGACAAGGCACAACCGAAAAACAAGACTCCCTGGAAAAGATGTCACATTTGCGGATGTTGGTCCAACGCATCCGCAACGAGGAATTCCGACTCAGTCAGGTACAAAAGTTATTGTTGCAAGAGCAAGAAAAATTGACGACTTGGCAAAAGCAACTGGACTTAAGCAAGCATAGACTAGACCAAGAAGAAAAAGTTTTGAACCTCGAGATCATTGCCAAAGCCGTGGATGACAGGAATCGCAGCAAAACAGCGGCTGCTGTACCCACCGTTGCCACGCCCGTGACAGCGGTAAGCAAACGACTTGTTGATACCTATGGAGAATTGCCATTTGAGTTTCCTCAACCTGTGGTCCCAGTGGCTGCCGATTATTCTTCTTTGCAGGAACGTCAGTCACAGCTTCAAGCCGAGTACAAGCAATGGCTAACAGACAAACAAGCTTTCACACAATCCCAAGAACGCTTGAACCGTCAAATGCTGGGCTACCAAAGAGATCTGACTGCATTGGTAAAGAATAAAAAAAATCTTGACGAACAAAGCAATGCATTGAAGAACCCAGGTCTTGCGTTGAGGGCAAAGTCATGAATTGGCGGCAAGCCCTTACAGCGGTGGTTTGTGGGATATGGCTTGGTCAAACGGTTTGGGCGCAAGAAGTTTTGCCGACTTGTCAGGGCAGTGATATTGCACGCTGGCATGCTTGTCGCGGTATTTTGGATGAGTCAGAGTTTTCCTATGCAGGCGATTTTCGTCATGGCAAATTTGACGGTCGAGGTATTTTGGAGTTCACAGGTGAAAAATACCAAGGTGATTACTACCAAGGTGAATTCAAGTTTGGACTCAAGCATGGTTTTGGCATTTACTTCTTTGCCAATGGTGAAAAGTATGCAGGTCACTATGTGAATGGCATGCGTCATGGTTTTGGAACTTACACCTTTATCAATGGGCAAGCCCCCTTGGCAGGCATTTGGGCCAACAATCAGTGGACGGGCCAAATCGCACCAGCCCATGAAGAGCGGGTAGAGCAAAAAAAAAACAGCAAATCTCCAGTAACTGAGTCAAGCCAGACTGGACTGGTTCTTCCACCCAAGTCTGCCCTGGCCCAAGATGTGGTGGCTTTGGTGATAGGCGTGGAGTCTTACCAAGGTTTACACAAAGCGCTTTATGCTGGCAATGATGCCAACGCATTCCAAGCGTTGATGCAAAGCAATATCGGTATTCCAGCCCAAAATCTCAAGGTTTTGCGAAATGACAAAGCCAGTCGCAGTGAGATTCTGTCGGCCTTGAAGTTTTGGTTGCCTTCGCAAATCAAAGCAGGCAAAACCCATATATATATTATGTTCAGCGGTCATGGCTTACGCTCGGACGACGATGCCCAAAAATATTGGCTGCCATTTGATGTCAATAAAGAACTGCTGAGCGAGACAGCCATCAGCGAGAAATGGATTTTGTCAGAGCTGCAAAAACTCCAAGCCAAGTCCGTCACAATATTCCTAGACACTTGTTACAGCGGATTGGCCAGAAAAGGTGAACCCTTAGACGCTGACACTCGAGGTATTTTGCTGAAATCAACCACCTCTGTTTTACCTGCACATTTCACCATCATCAGTGCGTCAGCTGCCAACCAAACGGCGCTGTCAGCCGATGATTTCAAGCAAGGTATCTTCAGCTATTTTTTGGTCAAAGGGTTGATGGGGCAAGCCCGTTCAAGCGGTAACCCTACTCTTACCCATGGTGAGTTGATCGACTACCTGTCTAGCATGGTAGATAACAAAGCCATGAGCTTGAACCGGCACCAGCAGCCACAACTGCTAGGGGACAGACACAAAGCGGTTTTCCCATGGTGAAGCTGGGTTTGGTCGCTTTGTTCTTGTTCCCTTATGGGGCGTTCGCTGTCGTGCTAGACACCCAAGGTGAATACCATTTCGGTCCAGACACTTCCCGCAATCAGGCCTGTTATTTGGCCGCAGAGCGTGCCAAATACAACGCTTTAAGTTCCGTAGTGGGAGAGCAAGTCACCTCGGAAGAAAACCTGACCTGTCAGCAAAGTACAGCCCAAGAAAGCATTGCCTCTTGTGAGATGCATAAAAACACGTGGGTGTTTCTGGATGGCACCATAAAAATGGCAGAAAAAATCTCTGAGACCGTGAAAGTGCTGGACGGAGCCAGTGTGTGTAAGGTGACGATGGTAGTGGATATTGCCAATCCCAAGATCAAAACCAACCCTTATTTCGATATCAAGGTTTCATTGAACAAAAAAAACTTCAGAGCAGGTGAGCCAATGCAAATTGAATTGCAGCCATCCTCTCCCATGTATGTCTCGATCTTCACCTGGTATCCCCATCTGGATGGTGAGAACATGACACAACTGTTCCCCAATGGTTTTGACAGTAACCCTTACTTAACCGATTTCACACGTATTCCCAGTCACACAGCCAAACAGTCTTATACCTTGGAGTCTTTTTGGCAACCGTCTTACCCTAACAGCAAGGACGTGGTTGATGAATGGCTGATTGTGGTGGCCACACAAAAACCTGTAATTTGGCAATCCAGTTACAGCTTAAAAAGTTTCAAAGAAAAGCTGTCTGAAATTCCTTTGAACGAACGCAGGGTCGTGCGGAAAAATTATTTCCAATTGCGTTAGCTGTTTGTAGCATCTGTGACGCCCAACAGCTTGTGTAAACGAGGCGAAGCGGTGGTGTATTCCAATGCTATTTTTTGTCCAGGGTAAACCAACTCTGCAATGCCATACGCAGCCAGTGTGGCTTCATGAAAGCCACTCACGATCAGTTTGCGTTTGCCCGGATAGGTGTTGATATCACCTATGGCAAAAAGGCCTGGTACATCGGTGGCAAAATTTTCTGTATTGACTTTGATTTGCTTTTTCTGCATGTCCAAACCCCAGTGAGCAACAGGACCTAATTGCGGGGTCAAGCCTTGCAAAATCCACAGTTCGCCGAAAGCCATGGTCTGTGTTTGTCCGCTGGGATCCAGTAATTCCAATTGGTGATCAGACACATTTTGAATTTGACCTGGCTTAAACAGTATCTGTCCTGTTTGTACAGCCAAGTGATAGGCATCCATGGTTTGGGCGCAGAGATCCAGTTTGTCCCTTCGGTGCACCAAGGTCAGACTGGCAGGCTGTTGAGCCAAGGCAGACAAGGCTGCTTGCACAGCTTCTTCCCCCCCACCGCTGATCACGATATGCTTTTGGCTCGCCGTGTCGGTGGGCTCATAAAAAACCTGTTTGCCCTCTAAGGCCGTGAGGTCTAAATGCGCTAACTTGCGCGGCAAAAAAGCCCCAACGCCTGCGGCGATCACCAATGCTTTGCACAAAAACACACTTCCAGAGGAGCTCTTGGCCAGCCAACGGTTATCGTCTTGCCGCTCTATAGAGGTGATTTGCTGACCGAGATGAAACGGTGTTTGGAAAGGTGACGCTTGGGTTAACAAATGCTTAACCAGTTCACGCCCCGTGCTGCGCACCGTTCCTGGGATGTCGTAAATGGGTTTGTCCGCATACAAAGCCATGCATTGACCGCCGGCAAAGGGCAAGACATCGACAACATGGCATCCGATTTCAAGCAGTCCTAATTCAAACACCAGAAACAGCGCTGCGGGGCCAGCGCCTATGACCAAGCAATCGGTTTCGATGGGGGAGGCTTTCAAGGCGAGAGGCATAGACAAATTGCCAACACCTTGTTGGCTTAGCGCTGCAATTCAGACAACTTGTTCGTCTTGTCTTTCCAGTCATCAGCATCAGCCATAGGGGCTTTGCGTTTGGTAATGCTGGGCCAACCGCTGCGGGCAAGCTCAACATTGAGCTTAACCATGTGTATTTGGTCGGCAGGAACGTCTTCTTCTGCGTAGATGGCGTTGACCGGGCACTCGGGAATGCAGACCGCGCAGTCTATACATTCATCGGGGTCGATGGTCAGGAAATTGGGGCCTTCGCGAAAGCAGTCGACGGGACAAACGTCCACACAGTCGGTGTATTTGCAGCAGATACAGGCTTCGGTGACAACGTGGGTCATGGTGTTAACTTTTAAGCGAAAGGTTCAAAAAGAATGGGGCATTTTAGGGGCAGGCGGGATTCAGGCCTGAACCAGCGCTGCGGCAGAGGTTTTGTGGCTGGCGGTGTCCACCAAAACCAAGGAACCCAGAATGCGCGAACGCTCGAACGGCTGGCTTACCAAGGGCTGCTGAAACGCCAGTTGCACATGGCCGATGGCGTTTGGAGGCAGTTCAGTGGCGTCTCTTTCTGCCAGGGTGTTGATGTCCAGGCGGTGCAGGATGCGGCTCACTTTGGCTTTCACCCAGCGATGACCGTGCAGGGCCCAGTAAACGCGACCGGCCACCAGGGGTTCATCGTCCAACCAGGCCAAAGTGACATTCAGCTGGGTTTGCGCTTGGACCTCGCTGTCTTGGGCCAGCAGCCAGTCGCCACGCGACACGTCCACCTCATGGTCCAGCACCACACCGGCGCTGTGGCCAGCGGCCACATCGCCCGTTTGGCGCACCGCAGACAAGACTTCTTTGATGACTGCGGTTTGGCCGCTGGGGAACACTTTCACGCGGTCGCCCACACGTGCCACGCCTGTGCCTACACGGCCCCAATAGACACGGCGGCCCTTGGAGGTGTCGGCGCTGTCATGGAATTTTTCCACCCACTGCACCGCGAAAGCCAAAGCGCCTTCGTCGTCGGCGGGGGTGACTGGCAGGCGCTCTAGCAGTTCGAGCAAGCTGGGGCCGCTGTAATTGCACCAGTCGGATTGGGCGCTCACCACGTTCCAGCCTTTCAGCGCTGAGATGGGTACGATGGCGTTGATGTCCATGCCTGCTTCGTCGGCGAATTGCTGCAAGGATTGAGCGATGTGGACAAAGGCGGTGCTGGCGTCGGCCACGGCGTCGAGCTTGTTGATCGCGAAGATCACCGAGGGCACACGCAAGAGTTTGAGCAACAGGCTGTGGCGGCGGGTTTGCGGCAGCAGGGCGAGACCCGGTTGCGCCCAGTCCACCTTGGTCGCGTCCACCAGCACCACAGCAGCGTCGGCGCTGGAGGCGGCGGTCACCATGTTGCGGGTGTACTGCTCGTGGCCTGGGGCGTCGCCAATGATGAACTTGCGGGTTTCAGTGCTGAAGTAGCGGTAGGCCACATCGATGGTGATGCCTTGTTCGCGCTCAGCAGACAGGCCATCTGTCAGCAAAGCCAAATCGGTTTCGCCGTGGCGCTGCACGCCTGCCAGGTGGTCTTGCAACACCGACTTGGAGTCGACCAGCAAACGCCCAATGAGGGTGGACTTGCCGTCATCGACCGAGCCACAGGTGATGAACTTCAGAGCGGGGCGGGTGGCGAGTGGGGCGGTCCTCAGAAATAGCCTTCTTTTTTTCGTTTTTCCATGGACGCCTCGGAGGGTTGGTCGTC
>DAIQOH010000023.1:0-21334 GCA_036787995.1 Limnohabitans sp.
CGGGGTGTAGCTTAGCCTGGTAGAGCGCTACGTTCGGGACGTAGAGGCCGGAGGTTCGAATCCTCTCACCCCGACCAACGCTGATTATTTTTTAAAGTTTCTCTTACACCATCAAGCAGTTGGGGTTTTTACAGTGAACCCATGGTTTCACTTTCGCCCTCTCCTATTCAGTCAGAGCAAGACCAACAAGCAGTCGTTTGGTTGGAAGCGTTTTTGACATCGGCTTTGACAGATGCGGCGTCTGATATTCACTTTGAGCCCTTTGAGCAAGTGCTGCGTGTCAGAGTGCGAATCGATGGGCAACTTCACGAGAGACCGCCGCCCAGCGCGCACCTGAAAGACCGCATCATTTCGCGTATCAAAGTTTTGTCTCGCATGGACATATCTGAAAAACGACTTGCGCAAGACGGACGCTTGCGGGTAACGCTACAAAATATTCAGGTGGATATGCGTGTCAGTAGCTTACCCACACTGCATGGTGAAAAAATAGTACTGCGTATCCAAGCTTTGTCTTCGCAACACTTAGACCTGCAAGAACTTGGTTACGAATCCACACAACTGCATGATTTGAAGAAGGCCTTACAGCAACCCAATGGATTGGTGTTGATAACAGGTCCCACAGGCTCAGGCAAAACCATCACGCTCTACAGTTGTTTGCATTATTTGAATGCTACACAAATCAATATCTCCACAGTGGAAGACCCTTGTGAAATCGTATTACCTGGAATCAACCAAATCAACGTCAATGAAAAGGCTGGTTTGGGTTTTGCTCAAACGCTTCGTGCATTGCTAAGACAGGACCCTGATGTGCTGATGGTGGGCGAAATTCGAGACAGCGAAACGGCGGATATTGCTGTTAAAGCAGCCCAAACAGGGCATTTGGTTTTGTCCACACTCCACACCAATGATGCACCCTCCACCTTGACGCGATTACACCAACTGGGCGTTGCAGATTTCAATATTGCAAGTAGCGTCATTTTGATCTGTGCCCAGCGATTGGTACGCAAGCTTTGCCCACACTGCAAATCACATACCAAAGAGGAGCAGCGCTACAAACCCGTTGGCTGCCACTTTTGTAACAACGGTTACAAAGGCCGTGTTGCTATTCACCAAGTCATGCCCATCACATCCAGCTTGCAGTCTCGCATGATGTCCAGCTTGGATATGCTCAGTCTCAGCGAACATATCCAACAATCGGGCGTACTGACACTTCGCCAAGCCGGTTTATTAAAAGCCTCGGCTGGTGTCACTTCCCATGAAGAAGTCTGGGCAGCCACATCGGTATGAGTACCAAGCTTCACAAGCAATGCCATTTCACACGTCAGCTGGCCACCTTGGTAGCAGCAGGACTTCCTTTGCTACAAGCGTTGGAATCTATTGCAAATTCAGAACAAGACACAGATCTTCAAACAATGATGACTCGCTTGTGCGGTTTGATTGAAAACGGCTGTTCATTTCACCAAGCGTTAGCACAAACCTCTGACTTCGATACCTTGTATATAGCGTTGGTAGGCGCAGCAGAGATTGCAGGCAATCTTGATGAAGTATTGGAACGCTTAGCTGTATTGCTTGAAAAACGCCAAGCTATCCATGCTCAATTTCGCTCAGCCTTGACCTACCCCAGCGCCATCCTCGTCATTTCTGTGTTGGTTGTCTGCGTCATCATGGTGTGGGTTGTTCCTGTATTTGAAGGTATTTTTGCTTCATTAGGCGCAGAATTGCCCATGTTGACGATGTGGGTAGTCGGTTTCAGCCGTTGGTTCAGCCATGGCGGTGTTTACTCTGCTGTGGTCTTTTTAGTTTCTGGCAGTGCAGCGATCAGCTTGCTGATGCGCAATCCCCAATTTGAGTTGTGGCGTGATACCCAAGTGCTTCGCGTACCTGTTGTTGGTCATTTGGTTCACAACATGCAATTGACTTTGTGGACGCTCACGCTATCCGATTTGCTGAAAGCGGGTGTTCCCATGTTGGATGCTTTGGAGGTCGTTGCAGCCAGCAGTGCCAACCGATTGCTTGGCATAGCAACCATTCGTGTACGCACCCTCATCAGTCATGGCATTTCTTTGGCTGACGCTTTGGCTAGGGTTTCCCCACCCTCCTCTCAATTTCGCTTGTTTCCCGTGTTATTGATACAACTGGTGGCTGTGGGTGAACAAAGCGGCTCTTTAGACACCCTGCTCGCCAAACTGGCACGCCAACTCGGCACCCAAGTCGATCATTTATTACTCAGCTTCACCCAACTTTTAGAACCCACTTTGATGGCCATTTTGGGCTTACTCATGGGTGGTTTAGTGGTTGCACTTTATTTGCCTGTTTTTCAAATGGGGCAAATGTTCTGAGAGTTCCAATAGACTGCGGATATGACATCCACAGCTTTTCAACGTATCGGCCTGACTGGCGGCATCGGCAGTGGCAAATCCACCTTGGGGCGCATGCTCATGACACGCGGCTTTGCCCTGATAGACGCTGACGCCGTCTCTAAGACTCTCACGGGTAAGGGAGGCGCAGCCATAAATGCCATTCGCGACGCATTTGGAGACAGTTTTATTGCTTCTGACGGCAGCATGGACAGAAACTTGATGCGTCAAAGGGTGTTTAGCCAGCCCCAAGCCAAAGCGCAACTGGAATCTATATTGCACCCTCTGATTCGATCAACCATTGAAGGCCAAGAGTCCGCATTCAAGGCCAAGGGTAAACCCTTGGTTGTTTTGGATATACCTTTACTCACTGAGTCCGCCCAATGGCAACAAGCGTTAGACGGCATCATCGTGGTGGACTGCAGCCCAGCCAGACAAATGACACGTGTCATAGCCCGAAACGGTTGGACTCCCCAAGAGGTACAGGCCGTGATGAATGCCCAAGCAAGCCGAGAACAACGACTGGCCTGCGCCACCTGGGTGATAGACAACGACAGCGATGACCTCCAATATTTACAACAGCAAGCAGATGCTTGGCAGCCCTATTAATCGCTTTTAGCTCGCAAAAACCCCTGTTTCAGCGGTTATCATTTACAGGGTTGCTGTTTATAAACTTGCGAAGTATTGTGATTCTTTACGAACACCCTTTTAATGAGCGAATTCGCACTTACTTGCGACTAGAGTATTTGCTGGGAAGGTTCGAGCAACTTTTATTACGCTCCTCCGAAATCGATCACCACTTTGCCCTCACTACTCTGTTTGAGATTGTTGATGTCGGCGGGCGTTCCGATTTGAAGTCCGACATATTGAAAGAATTAGACAGACACAAACAACAGTTCAACAGCTACCGTGGCAACCCTTCGGTATCTGAAGAAGTATTGGACGAGTTACTTCAAAAAATAGACCAATGTTTAACTGGCTTCAATACGATTGGCAGTCGTATCGGTAACTGCGTTAGCGACAACGATTTTTTGACGGGACTTCGTAACCGTGTGGCTATTCCAGGTGGGACTTGTGCGTTTGACTTACCGTCTTACCATGCGTGGAAGCAACTTGACCCAGACGAGCGCAGGCATAATATTTTGAAATGGTCTGAACCACTCAAAGCACTGAACGACAGTGTGGTTTTACTGATGCGTTTACTGCGTGAAAGTGGTACACCACAACGTGTTATTGCAAGCAATGGACAGTTTCAACAAGCCTTGCCCCAAGGTCGCTTTCAAATGATGCGGGTTTTTATCGATCCCACATTGGGTTTGGTGCCAGAAATCAGTGGTAACCGCATGATGGTTTGGGTTCGACTTATCCATCAAAACTGGGAAGGCAAACCTCAGACAGCATCAGAGACAGCCGAATTTGAAATAGAACTCTGTTCTTGAGTTAGCCATGCCAAAACGGGCAATGTGCCTGGCAATACCGGTGAGACTTCGACAGGTAAATGCTGCCACGCAAACGACTGTGCTTCTCGCATTTGCAACTCACCTTGCCATTCCCAAACTTTAAAAAAATGCAATTGAACCAAGGCATGGGGGTAATCAACGCACTCAGACTGCCATACCGTGCAGCGCTTGACCTCGATACCCAACTCTTCTTTCAACTCACGTGCAAGCGCCTGTTCAGCAGACTCACCCGGCTCGATTTTTCCACCCGGAAATTCCCAATACCCTGCATATGCTTTACCCAGTGGTCGGGTAGTTAATAAAAAACATCCGTCCGATCGAATCAATACACCCACAGCCACTTGGGTACGCGAGGAATCAATGACCACCACGTCGACCTGCGAAATCTCTGGCAAATTGAAAAGCCACTCGGCCGCTGCGAGAACCGCGTTCTAAAGCCCAAACCAAGGCTTCAGGATGGGATGCGTCACGTTCGTTGGCAGGAACGCCCATCGATGATAACCACTGGTCAACGATCAGCAAGTAGGCTTCTTGGCCGAATGGGTAAAAACTGATCCATAAACCAAATCGCTCTGACAAAGAAATCTTCTCCTCAATCACTTCGCCAGGATGCACTTCGCCATCGTCGGTATGGCTGTAGGTGAGGTTATCTTTCATGTACTCAGGCAATAAGTGACGTCGATTGCTGGTGGCGTAAATCAGCACATTGGGCGTAGCCGCAGCGACAGTGCCATCGAGAATAGATTTGAGGGCTTTATACCCAGGTTCGCCTTCTTCAAAACTCAGGTCATCACAAAAGATGATGAATTTTTCAGGCCGCGCGGCAACCACCTCAATGATGTCGGGGAGGTCCACCATGTCTTGTTTATCAACTTCAATCAGGCGCAAACCTTGAGAGGCATACGTATGCAAACACGCTTTGATCAACGAGGACTTACCCGTACCGCGTGCACCTGTCAGTAATACATTGTTGGCAGGCAAACCTTGCACGAATTGCTGCGTATTGCGTTGGATTTTTTCTTTTTGACTGTCAATTTCCTTCAAATCATCCAATGACAGAGTGGCCACATGTTTGACTGGCTCTAAGACGCCATGACCGGTATGGCGTTTGCGGTAACGAAAGGCAATGCTGGCCTGCCAATCAGGTGCATGAAGCGCTTGGGGAAGTACAGACTCAATGCGTGCCATCAAGGTCTCGGCTCTGAGCAGCATACGCTCTAAATGCTCATTCATGGCCATATCAGCTTCTGTAATCAGCGTTGATGGTGACGTAGTCATGACTCAGGTCGCATGTCCAAACAGTTTCAGTGGCTCCACCACGACCTAAAATCACCCTGATCGTGATCTCGGATTGCTTCATCACCCGTTGACCATCTTCTTCTTTGTATGCAGTGTTTCTGCCACCATGGGTGACCACATGCACATCATCCAAGTAAAGCTCAATCTTGTCTTGCGCTAAATCAGTGATACCTGCATAACCTACCGCAGCCAAGATACGCCCTAAATTGGGATCACTGGCAAAAAAAGCGGTTTTCACCAAAGGCGAATGTGCAATCGCGTAGGCAGCTTGCAAACATTCGGCACTGTTTTTTCCACCCTCAACGGTCACAGTAATGAACTTGGTAGCACCCTCTCCATCACGCACAATGGCTTGCGCAAGCCATTGCGCCACCTCGGTCATGGTTTGCTTGAGCAACTGGCCTTGCGCACTTGACCAGTTGTCGATGACTTTGTGTTCAGCCTTTCCTGAAGCCATCACCACAAATGAATCGTTGGTAGAGGTATCACCATCAATCGAGATGCGGTTAAAAGAAGCATGCGCCAACTCTAAAGCCAAGTCGTTCATCAACTCAGGTGCAATGGATGCGTCGGTGGCCATAAATCCCAACATGGTGGCCATATTGGGGCGAATCATGCCCGCCCCCTTAGAGATACCTGAGACGGTGACTGTCACACCATCGATCTGAACTTGACGACTGATGGCCTTGGGCAATGTGTCGGTGGTCATGATGGCCGTGGCAGCCTTTGCCCAATGGCCGGTGCTTGCATCTGCTAAAGCTGCGGGCAAACCATCCACAATGCGTTGCACTGGCAATGGTTCCATGATGACGCCTGTAGAGAAAGGCAATACTTGGTTGGCTTGGACATGGAGCAAATCAGCCAAAGCTTGGCAAACTTGGTTCGCATGTATCAAGCCCGACTCACCCGTTCCTGCGTTAGCAACGCCCGTATTAATGACCAAGGCACGAATGCCTTGCGTTGATTTCAAATGCGTTTGGCACACTTGTACAGGTGCAGCACAAAAACGGTTTTGCGTGAAAACAGCACCAACGCAGGTACCTTCGTCTAGCCGAAAAACGGTCAAATCTTGTCGGCTGGCTTTGCGCACACCCGCACTGGTTGTGCCTATGGCAATACCAGCAACGGGCAACAAATCGGCGGCAACAGGTGCTTGAAGATTGACAGGCATAGTTAGGCAAGCTTTCCATGGCAGTGCTTGTATTTCTTGCCACTGCCACATGGGCAAGGCTCGTTGCGACCTACAGCAGGTACCGGGCCAAGTGCTTCAGATGCCTTACCTGCAAACACTTGTGCAGCACCGGTTTCATCTGGGGCGGAATAAGTAATGTTAGAAATAGCCTCGGCTTTTTCTTCCAATTGGTCTGCAGCCAATTGCACCTGTTCTGAGGAGTCAATCTGTACCGTCATCAACACGCGGGTAACCTCGTTTTTAACCATATCTAGCAGTTGGCCGAACAATTCGAACGCTTCGCGTTTGTATTCTTGCTTGGGTTGCTTTTGGGCATAACCACGCAAATGAATACCTTGACGTAAATAGTCCAGTGAAGACAAATGCTCACGCCAATGGCTGTCAATGTTTTGCAATAAGACAGCACGCATAAAAGGTGTGAACTGGTCCACACCGACTTTGTTCAACTTTTCTTCAAAACTCTGGTTGGCTGCATCAACCACTGTTTTGACAATGTCTTCATCGGTGATGGCTTGCGCTTCTTGAACTTGCCGAGAGAGGGGAAGAGTCAAATGCCATTCGTTGAGCAAAACATTTTCCAGACCTACCAGATCCCATTGCTCTTCTACAGATTCTGGCGGTACAAATTGGTGAACCAAATCCGTGAAGCAACCTTCGCGCAAACTTTGAATCTGGAAGCGTAAATCTTGCGCATCCAAAATATCATTCCGCTGCTGGTAAATGACTTTACGCTGATCATTGGATACATCGTCATATTCCAGGAGCTGCTTGCGAATATCAAAGTTACGCGCCTCTACTTTGCGCTGTGCGCTTTCAATACTGCGCGTGACCATGCCGGCCTCGATCGCTTCGCCTTCTGGCATTTGCAACCGATCCATGATGGCCTTGACGCGCTCGCCCGCAAAAATACGCATCAGCGAGTCATCTAGACTGAGATAAAAACGGGAAGACCCAGGGTCACCCTGACGCCCTGAGCGTCCTCTGAGTTGGTTATCAATACGCCTAGATTCATGTCGCTCGGTGGCAATGATGCGCAAACCGCCCAAGGACTTGACCTTGTCATGGTCGGATTGCCATGTGGTACGTAATGACTGGATTTTTTGCGCTTTGGCTTCTTCACTGAGAGTTTCGTCAGCCTCCGTTGCTGAAATACTCTTTTCAATATTGCCTCCCAAGACGATGTCAGTGCCTCGTCCTGCCATATTGGTTGCAATCGTGATAGCGCCCAAAGCACCGGCTTGGGCCACGATATCGGCTTCTTTGGCGTGTTGCTTGGCATTAAGCACCTGATGCGTCAGTCCTGCACTGGTCAGCATGCCTGACAAAAGTTCAGACAACTCGATGGAGGTGGTACCTACCAATACAGGTTGCCCCCTGCCATGACATTCGCGAATGTCCTCAATCGCAGCTTTGTATTTTTCTTCTGTGGTTTTATAAACCCGATCGAGTTGGTCATCTCGCTTACTGGGTTTATTAGGAGGAATGATGACGGTTTCTAAGCCATAAATTTCTTGGAATTCATACGCTTCGGTATCGGCTGTTCCTGTCATGCCGGATAACTTGCCGTACAAGCGAAAGTAGTTCTGGAAAGTGATAGACGCCATGGTCTGGTTTTCTGCCTGAATAGGCACACCTTCCTTGGCTTCGACGGCCTGGTGCAAACCATCACTCCATCGACGACCCGACATCAATCGACCCGTGAATTCATCCACAATCACAATTTCACCGTTTTGATTCACGTAATGTTGATCGCGATGGTAAAGATGCTGGGCCCTTAACGCCGCGTATAAGTGGTGCACGAGTCCAATGTGCATAGGGTCATACAAAGAGGCCCCAGCCGGTAACAATCCCATGTCTGATAAAAGCTTTTCAGCTTTTTCGTGACCCAGCTCAGTTAAATACACTTGGTGAGATTTTTCATCCAAAGTGAAATCGCCTGGGGTGATCACGCCCTCGCCAGTGCGCAAATCGAGTTCGCCCTCTTGCCGAGTCAAAAACGGAACCACCTTGTTCATGGCTATGTAAGTGGCTGTATGGTCTTCAGCTTGACCACTGATGATGAGCGGCGTTCTGGCTTCGTCAATCAGAATAGAGTCCACTTCATCGACGATTGCATAGTTCAAACCGCGCTGAACCCTGTCGTGGGCCTCGTAAACCATGTTGTCGCGTAAATAGTCAAAACCGTATTCGTTGTTGGTACCGTAGGTGATGTCAGATGCGTAGGCAATTTGTTTTTCTTCACGGCTGAGTTGTGACAAATTGATACCAACACTCAACCCTAAAAATTGGTAGAGCTGTCCCATCCACTGGGCATCACGATTAGCCAAATAATCGTTCACTGTGACCACATGCACACCTTTGCCGCTAAGTGCGTTCAGGTAAACAGCCAAAGTAGCTGTCAAGGTTTTACCTTCACCTGTGCGCATTTCAGCAATTTTGCCTTGGTGCAAGGCAATGCCACCCATCATTTGCACATCAAAGTGCCGCATCTTCATGACTCGCTTAGAGCCCTCTCTGACGACGGCAAAGGCTTCAGGCAATAGGCTGTCTAAGGTTTCACCATTCGAAAAGCGAGTTTTGAACTCAGCTGTCTTGTGACATAAAGCTTGGTCGCTGAGCAATTCATAACCGGGTTCTAGCGCGTTGATACGCTCAAGGGTTTTGCGAAATTGCTTAAGGAGTCGGTCGTTGCGACTACCAAATATCTGGGTCAAAAGATTAAATGCCATGCCAGCGATACGCTTTGCCAAAGCCGGGTGGCTTGGACAAGCTGAGGTTCCTTATGAATAAGGCTTAATTTTAACCTCTGTACCAAGCACGACATAATGACAAGATGACCGCTAACCCTCATCGCCCCTCCACAACAGCCACGCCGGTCTTATCAGCCATGGCGCAATCTGTATCGCTGTCAACTCTGATGGAAATCAGCAAGCAATCACAGGCTTGCTTGGCATGCATTCAAACACTTTTACCCCCAGGCTTGACGGGTCTTGTCAAAGCTGGTCCATTGGATGACCAAGGTTGGTGTCTACTGGTACCTCACAACGCCGCTGGCGCCAAATTGCGCCAACTTGTGCCCGCTTTGAGCGCTCACTTGCGAGCACATCAGTTACCTGTCGAAAAAATTCGCGTCAAAGTCATGTCGCGCTAACCGAAAGTTTGTATGTCTTCTGTTTTGTGGCGCGTATTTTTAGCCTTGGCTCTGGTTTCCATTTCTTTAGAAAGCTGGTCTGAAGAAGACGTCAATTGCAAGAAAGACAATGAAGATGCCGTTTGGTGTGCGCCTGAACAAGGTGGAATTCAACAACGACCCAATGGCGAAGTGTTTTGTGGCGTAGGCCAATGTATCAAAATGACCAATGGTGCCGTGGTCTGCTCTAACCAACCTCATGGTCGCACTGCTTTGAACTACATTGGTCAAGCTGTGTGTGCAGGTAACTGTGTACCGGGTAAACAGTCACTGTGTGTTAAACCCAAATAAACATTTCACTGTAATGGCTGTCGTGCGCAGCTTTTATGCACCTCGCTGTACATCCGCATGCGAGCGGCAACATTTTGGTATTTCTCCCAAATGATTTCCACAATATCTCGGGTGATACGCATGAATTCGAAATTGCAATGGTGTCGAATATTGTTGACATAGGTATTTTTGGTTTCCCACTCGTTCTCTTGCATGAGAAAAGCATAGTGGGTTAATTCGTGTCCTAATGCCCACAGCATCATTTCTTGGTTCCACCATCGCGTGCTGGCGTTACCTATGGAAATTTGTAGCGCATTATCAGGCGCATCTTCACTGGGAAATTGAAACACCATCCTAGCCTGTTTGGGTATCTTTTCATCAAACAAAATAGGGGGCATAGGCAGGTTATCCGGCGCATGGGTTTCTTGTTTGATAAATACCCAAAGCTTTTCTGTCATTGCCATATCGATGGAAGGTGGTGATTCCATGTTTTGTGCTGCTGCAGTTTTCATGCAAGTGAACAATACGAGCACCATACCCCATCGGGCAATTGTTAATTTTCTTGGTTCAAGGCGCATGAATCTGGTGGTATTGTTGGGGAATTACTTTTTCAAGCAGTTGTATGCGTTTGACGATTTTTACCACGCCAGTACTTAGCCCTTTGTTAAAAAGGTTTTCAAGATGGATTTTGCGTTTAGCCGGTTGGCAAATCCAAGGCCAGATGCCTCTTGCCACCCCCAAAAGCGTCATCATTGCGGCCCCTCACACCAGTAACTGGGACTTACCCTATACCCTGATGGTTGCTTTTGCCCTCGAACTCAATATTCATTGGATGGGAAAAATTCAGATTTTTCGCTTTCCTTTTCAAAGCGTCATGCGCTGGTTAGGTGGTATACCTGTGGACCGCTCGCAGTCGACCAATATGGTCTTGGCATCTGCCCAAACCTTGCGCGATGTCGAGGGTGAATTGCATTTGGTGGTACCCCCTGAAGGCACGCGCTCGCAGTCACGTCACTGGAAAACTGGCTTTTACTATATTGCGCTTGAGGCTCATGTGCCTATTGTGTTGGGCTACCTTGACTTCGGCAGTAAGTCCACAGGCTTGGGGCCAGCTTTAATGCCAACCGGTGATATTGAAGCAGACATGGCCATCATCAAGGCTTTTTACTCACCTTTTCAAGGTAAAAATGCCTCTCAATTCGTTCTATAGAATCAGACCGATGTTCTTCTTGTCTTTTCGCTTTCTTGCACAACCCAAATCGATTGGGGTATTTGTAAGTCTGTTGGCTGGCGTTGTGAGCGTTTGTGCTTCAGCACAAACCAAAAATCCAAGCAGTACAACAACCGCTGCTGCGGCTTGTTCGGCATCCGATTTCAAAGCTTTGGGTTACACCACCAATGATGCGCAATTACGTGAAGAGCGCGCAAAAGAGTGGCTTAACAAGCACGGAAAATCCTGCGCTATGGATCAATTAGAAATTATTTTGAGTAACCAAGCTGTTTGGTTAGGCACAGCAGATACTCCCGCCATCATTTCAACGATAGAGTCCATCTACAAACAAAACAAAGCAGCAGCAGAGGCTATTGAAAAATCCGTAGATAAGCCCAAAGGGAGCGCCAGCAATAAAAAATAAGCTGGAAAATGGTGCCGATTATCGGATTCGAACTGATGACCTACCGCTTACAAGGCGGTTGCTCTACCAACTGAGCTAAATCGGCACATAGCTATTCTAACAACACCTAAAGCCTATTTCACACGCTTCAATTGTGGCCTTGCAGCACCACTGAAGCCATTGGGCGTAGGTGGCTTAGGGTCTGTAGGTTGATCACTGTCCAGCGTTGGCTGGGAAGGAGCCGCACTCAAACCCACCAAAGGTTTGACCGCGGAGACAAGGTTTTTAGCAGGTGCATCTTCTTGCGTATCAGCGGTGTTTGCACTGGGGGCAGGAAAGGCCATACCTTGCCCATTTTCACGTGCATAAATGGCAATCACTCTGGCCACAGGAACACTGATTTCCCTTGCAACGCCGCCAAAACGGGCTTTGAAAACCACATACTCATTGCCTAACTGCAAATTACTGGTGGCGTCAAAGCTGATATTGAGAACGATTTCTCCGTTGTTGACGTACTCTCTTGGAACCTGAACAGAATCATCTACCAGCACAGCAATGTAAGGTGTAAGTCCATTGTCGGTACACCACTCATGCAAAGCGCGCACAAGGTACGGGCGCGTAGATGACGACTGAGAGATGTTGATCATGTTCACGGCTTATTTGCGCATCACTTTCTCTGAAGGGGTCAACGCTTCAATGTAAGCAGGTCTGGAAAAAATACGCTCAGCATACTTTAGCAAGGGCGCTGCATTTTTGGACAACTCTATGCCGTAATGGTCTAAACGCCAAAGCAAAGGTGCAATCGCCACATCAAGCATGGAAAAGTTATCACCCAACATGAACTTGTTTTTCAAGAAGACAGGGGCGAGTTGGGTCAAGCGATCACGAATATGTGAACGGGCTTTTTCAAGCGCTTTCTCATTGGCTTTTTGGCTACGAGATTCAATGGTGATGACATGGGCAAACAGTTCTTTTTCGAAATTCAAAAGAAACAAGCGAACACGGGCGCGGTCAACCGGGTCACCAGGCATCAATTGTGGATGTGGAAAACGCTCATCGATGTATTCATTGATGATGTTGGACTCATACAAGATCAAATCGCGCTCTACCAATATAGGTACCTGCCCATAGGGGTTCATGACATTGATGTCTTCAGGCTTGTTATATAAATCAACATCGCGGATTTCAAAGTCCATGCCTTTTTCAAAAAGCACGAATCTGCATCTGTGAGAAAAGGGACAAACTGTCCCAGAGTACAAAACCATCATGATGTTGGCTCCAAAAAGGCTAAAGGATTAATGGGATAGCCAAGACCCATTGTAAGAACCCGCACAAGGCGGGCTGAAAACGCAACTCAGCGAATGTCTTTCCAATAAGAAGCATTCAAACGCCATGCGATGACCATGAAAATGAGCAAAAACAGCATGACCCATACACCTATGCGGACACGGCTGCTTTGAGAAGGCTCTGACATCCATTGCATGTAATTGACCAAGTCACCTACTGCTTCATCGTATTCAGCAGCCGTCATTTTGCCAGGGGTGATTTGTTCCCAACCCTTGAGAACATGTGTGGCGTGACCGTGCTGCTCTACTTCTTCATAAATGGGGCGGCGCTGACCTTGTAATTCCCACAACACATGCGGCATACCCACATTGGGGTACGCCAGGTTGTTCCATCCTGTGGCTTTGCTGTCATCCCGGTAGTAGGTTCGCAAATAGGTATATAGATAGTCAGCACCTGTACCACCGTGACCAGAGCGTGAACGGGCAATCACCGTTAAATCGGGTGGGTTGCCGCCGAACCAATCTTTTCCTTGTTTGGCATCCATGCTGATTTTCATGGTGTCACCCACTTTGTCGGTGGTGAAAAGCAGGTTGTCCTTGATTTGCTTGTCGGTCAAACCAATGTCTTTGAGGCGGTTAAACCGCATGTAAGCCGCTGCGTGGCAGTTCAAACAGTAATTGACAAAGATTTTTGCGCCGTTTTGCAAAGCACTCAAGTCGTTGAGTTTGTTGGGTGCTTTATCCCATGGGTAAGCATCACTGTTGGCAAAGACTGGCAACACAACACCCAAAACCAAACTGAGACTGACTAAAAATTTTTTCATTTGAATATGCTCCAAGTTCAGTCAGTGCGCCACAAAGTTCACACGGTCGGGAACTGGTTTGGTTTCACCCAAGGTACTCCACCAAGGCATGAGCAAAAAGAAGCCGAAATAAAACAAGGTGCCGATTTGTGACACACGCTCACCGATGGGTGAAGGCGGTTGCATACCCAAGTAACCCAATACAAAGAAATCCACAACAAAAATGGCATACAAATAAACATGCCAATCAGGGCGGAAGCGAATCGATTTGACAGCGCACCTGTCTAGCCAAGGCAAGAAAAACAGAATGACGACAGCACCGCCCATGACAACCACACCCCAAAACTTGGCATCAATGGCCAGCATCAAGGCAACGGCTACAACCGCTGCACCCACCACCACACCCTTGAGTGTGCTGTTGAGCTTGGCTTTGGTCGCACCCAAATAAGCGGCAACCAGTACGCAGGCAATGAGTGCGTACATCATCTCGCTGGTGATGGCACGCAACATGGAGTAGTAAGGCGTGAAATACCAGACTGGTGCAATGTGGGCCGGTGTTTTCAGCGGATCTGCAGGAATGAAATTGTTGTATTCCAAGAAGTACCCGCCAAACTCAGGTGCAAAAAAGATGATGGCGCAAAACACCAGCAAAAAGCCGGTGACGCCTACGATGTCGTGCACGGTGTAGTAAGGGTGGAAAGGAATACCATCCAAAGGACGTCCTTGCGTGTCTTTGTGGGCCTTGATTTCAACACCATCAGGGTTGTTGGAACCGACTTCATGCAAAGCGATGATGTGGGCGACCACCAAGCCCAGCAAGACCAAGGGTACGGCAATGACGTGGAAGCTAAAGAAACGGTTCAAGGTGGCATCACCCACCACATAGTCACCACGGATGAGCAAAGCCAGATCAGGACCGATGAAGGGAATGGCGGAAAACAAGTTGACAATCACTTGCGCGCCCCAGTAAGACATCTGACCCCAAGGCAACAAATAGCCCATAAAGGCTTCAGCCATCAAGGCCAAAAAGATAGCGCAACCAAACAGCCACACCAACTCACGTGGCTTTCTGAATGATCCATAGATCAAGCCGCGGAACATGTGCAAATACACCACGATAAAGAATGCAGAGGCGCCTGTGGAGTGCATGTAACGGATCAACCAACCCCAAGGCACATCACGCATGATGTATTCCACCGAAGCAAACGCAACAGCAGCATCAGGCTTGTAATGCATGACCAAGAAGATACCGGTCAAGATTTGAATCACCAGCACCAATAAAGCGAGAGAACCAAAAAAATAAAAAAAGTTAAAGTTTTTGGGCGCGTAGTACTCGCTTAAATGCTCTTTGTAAAGCTTGGAAAGTGGAAAGCGGTTGTCAATCCAATTGAGCGCCTTGTCAGCCATGGGCGCATCCGCCGCAATTTCTTTGAAGTCAGCCATGGTCTTCAAGCCTTTTTGTCTTCACCAATCAGCAAACGAGCGTCTGAGAGGTACATGTGGGGAGGAATTTCCAAATTGTCTGGGGCAGGTTTGTTTTTGTAAACCCGACCTGCCATATCAAAAGTTGAGCCATGGCAAGGGCACAAAAACCCACCTTGCCAATCGTCTGGCAAAGAGGGTTGAGGACCCATTTGAAATTTATCGCTGGGAGAGCAACCTAAATGCGAGCAAATACCAACGCCCACAAAAAATTCCGGCTTGATAGATCTGGCTTGGTTTCGGGCGTACTCTGGGGTGAGTTCAGAGGGCTTGCGTTTGGATTCAGGGTCAGCCAGTTGAGATTCCACTTTCTTCAAAGCCTCTAACTGCTCTGGCGTGCGACGGATAATCCAAACGGGTTTGCCGCGCCATTCCACAGTCAATTTTTCACCAGGCTTGATGCTTGAAATATCTACCTCTACAGCTGCGCCAGCCGCCTTGGCGCGCTCGGAGGGGCTGAAAGTACTGACAAAAGGAAGTGCGACCGCAACGCCGCCAACAGCACCAGCACAACTTGACGCAATCAGCCACGTACGCTTGCTGGTGTCCACAGTGGTTTCACTCATGAGAGACCTCTAAATTGGGATGCATTTTTTGTAAAGCCTTAGATTCTAACCGAGCCGCTCTTGACAAACCAGCCCTGAAAAACCATGGTTTTTGAGGTATTTGATTTTCAGAAAAACAATAGGCTCAGTACCAAGCCATTATTTAAAAGACCCACCAACGCTCTTTATTGACGCTGGCCCTTGGCCACCTTTAATGCAGCTAACAAGCTGCTTGGATCTGCAATGCCTTTGCCTGCAATGTCAAACGCAGTGCCGTGATCAGGACTGGTTCGCACAAAGGGCAGCCCCAAAGTTTGGTTAACACCATGGTGAATTCCCAAGAACTTCACTGGTATCAGACCTTGGTCGTGGTACATGGCAATCACCACATCGGTGTCTTTTTGCCCTTGCTGGCTGTGCGCTTGCATGAACACCGTGTCTGGCGGGTAAGGACCGTTGATGTGCATGCCCAGCGCTTGGGCCTGTTGAATGGCCGGGACAATGAAGCGCATCTCCTCCTCACCAAAAAGTCCCTCCTCACCCGCATGGGGGTTGAGTCCAGCCACGGCCATGCGCGGCGCATGACCATAGGTTTGCAGCCAACTGTGGTGCGTGACTTGAAAAGTTTGCAACAGCTGATTTGTAGAAACCATGGCAATCGCCTCACGCAAAGCGACATGGATACTGACCAATACCACTCTGAGGCCTGGGCAAGACAACATCATGCGCACCGGTAATTCGCTTATGGGCAGCGCCAAATGCTTGGCGGCCAGTGATTGGAGCATCTCGGTATGACCGGGAAATTCAACGCCTGCCAGCTGCAATGCTTTTTTGTTGACAGGCGCTGTGACCAAGGCCCTTGCCTGCCCATGCAAAACCGCGCTGGTCGCCGCTTCTATGGCAGTCGCAGCCATTGCGCCAGACGCGGCGCTGAGTGTTCCCATGCGAACCTCTTGAGTATCCACACATTGAAGCACTGGCATCTGGTAAGGCTTAGCGAGCATGGCTTGTGCCACATCACTGACAGGCCAAATCTCTAAGGAGTGTTGCAACAACGGCCGAAGTTGCATCCATTGCTTTTCAAATGTAGCTGTGTCACCAAAAACACAGCACCCTTGCGTTAACTCTGCAGACTGCGCAAAGGCTTTCAGAATGATTTCTGGACCAATGCCCGCGGGATCGCCCATGGAGATAGCCACAGGCCAGGCAGGATCAAGCGGGGTTGTCAATATCGATGAAGACATGTTTGACGCCGAGTTGTTGGGCCAAGTGCGCCCCCAGCGCAGGGGCACCATAGCGCTCGGTGGCGTGATGGCCACAAGCGAAAAAACCCACACCCGTTTCATGTGCTAAATGTGCTTGCGGTTCAGAAATTTCACCGGTGATAAAAGCATCTACACCGTGCGAAATAGCCTCTTCAAACAAATTTTGAGCGCCCCCCGTACACCAGGCTATGCGTCGAATGGGTTTATTTTTATCAGGCACCACTACCACGGGTTGCTTGCCCAAACGGCTTTGTAAATGATGGGTCAAGGCTTGGGCATCTTCTAAAGATACTGATGAAGAACCGACAAACCCCAGACCTTGGTCACCAAAAGTGCAATCGATGGAGAAGCCAAGGTGCGCAGCCAATTGCGCGTTGTTTCCCAAAGAGGGATGCGCGTCCAGCGGCAAGTGATAGGCCAGCAAATTGATATCGTTTTGCAGTAGCAAAGCCAAACGTTGCTTGAGCCAACCCGTGACTGTGCCTGATTGGTTTCGCCAAAACAAGCCATGGTGAACCAGCAAAGTGTCCGCGCCCGCATCAATAGCGGATTGGATAAAAGCCAAACTGGCTGTCACGCCCGAAGCGATGGATTGAATCTGGGCGCGTCCTTCAACTTGCAAACCATTAGGGCAATGGTCTTTGAAGCGCTCGGGTTGAAGCAAACCATTGCAAAGCGCCAGCAGTGCAGTGCGCTGGGCCATGTCAGCGTCGTTCTGCCCGAACTTTAGGGCGCTGCAAAGGTGTGACCGATAACACCTGTTCTTGTTCTTTACGCAACACCTTCAACTGGGCTTCAACACCAGGTTTGAGCAAAGACACCTGCGCCAACAACTCGGCCACATTTTTAACCTGGTGATCATTCACTGCCATCAGCACATCACCGGGACGCACGCCCGCTTTGAACGCAGGGCCAGTTTGCAAGACACCGGTGATGATGACACCCTCTTGTCGCTTTACATTGAAGGTTTGGGCTAACTCGGGCGTGAGCTCGGTGGGCTCGACCCCAATCCAGCCCCGGGTCACCAAGCCGTCTTTAACGATACCTTCAAGCACTTGTTTGGCAATGCTCACGGGAATGGCAAAACCTATTCCCATGCTGCCACCCGACTTGGAGTAAATGGCGGTATTGATACCCAACAAATTGCCTTGCACATCCACCAAGGCACCGCCAGAATTTCCAGGGTTGATGGCCGCGTCAGTTTGAATGAAATTCTCAAAGGTGTTGATGCCCAATTGGTTGCGGCCCAGGGCAGAGACGATGCCGCTTGTCACGGTCTGTCCCACGCCAAATGGGTTACCAATCGCCAGCACAATATCACCCACCTGGATTTGATCAGAGCTGCTCATCACCATGACAGGCAATTTATCCAAATTCACTTTCAGCACAGCCAAATCGGTTTCAGGGTCAGTACCAATGACCTTGGCTTGTGAACGTCGACCATCGTTGAGCATGACAGTAATTTCATCTGCGCCTTCGATCACATGGTTGTTGGTCAAGATGAAGCCTTGCGGACTGACAATAACCCCACTTCCCAAACCAGCTTGGGGTGAGTCTTCCTGATCACCAAAAAAATAGCGAAACCATGGGTCCTTGTTTTTTTCTAAAGCTGATTTTTGAGACGTATTGATGCTGACCACCGCAGGAGAGGCTTTTTTTGCCGCATAACTCAAGCTGCCTGCACTTGTTGAAGACGATGGGCCTGAAGAGGGTGCTGCCTCGAACACCTGTAAATCAGCGTTCCACGCAGGACGGTTAACCCACTCGGGTTTGAGGGTGATCAGCACAAACCAGACGGCCACCAAGACGGTGACGGTTTGCGAAAACAATAACCACAATCGCTTCATGATGCGCTTGAATCAGCCCCTTTATCGACGTCAGGGGCTTGGGTGTGACGAATGAATATCTGTGCAGACCAAATGCCTATCTCATACAAAAGACACATGGGCACAGCCAATGCCAGTTGTGAAACCACATCAGGCGGGGTGACCACCGCGGCAATGATAAAAGCCAACACGACGAAATAGGAGCGAAAAGCTTTGAGCTTTTCAATGCTGACCACATTCATACGCGCCAACACAATGACCACAATGGGAACCTCGAATGCCAAGCCAAAGGCCACAAACATGGTCATGACAAAACTTAAATACGCCTCAATATCAGGCGCAGCAGTGATGCTTTTGGGCGCAAAGCTTTGAATGAACTTGAAGACTTGACCAAAGACAAAGAAATAACAAAACGCCACACCAATGAAAAACAGCACCGTGCTGGAAAAAACCAAAGGCAGTACCAATTTCTTTTCGTGGGCGTACAAGCCTGGGGCTACAAACGCCCACGCTTGGTAAAGCACCACAGGTAATGCGATTAAAAACGCCGTCATCAGCATGATTTTCAAAGGCACCAAAAACGGTGAAATCACCGAGGTGGCTATCAATCTTGTTCCGTCTGGCAGTTGGGCAACCAAAGGGGCAGCTAAAAAATCGTAAAGCTCGGCAGGTCCCGGGTAGAGGCTGAGGGCGACACACGCGATGACGACAGCAATCGTCGCTTTGACCAAACGATCGCGCAACTCAATCAGGTGTTGCACAAAAGGTTGTTCAGTGCCGGCGAGTTCGTCGGTGTCTTTGGTGGAGGAATCAGCCATAGGGTTTTAGTTGTGGCCCATGCCAGAGGGTGGGCGAAAACGCGCCACTCTGGCCGCACCCGATAAGGCACGGGTACGCACACCTTGACGAGACTTGTACCACTGAGGCGTGGAAGAGCGCTTGATGCGCCAGTTTTTGCCAGGATGCTGGTAGCTGGGTGGGGGTGGCGTCCATTGGTAAGGTTGGTAACCGTCTTCGGCCTGACCCGCCATGTCTAAACTGGCCACACCTTCATTGAGCTTGGTCGTGGCCGTCAGCACACTTTGCTGCACATCCGTCATGGCGTTATCCATGGTTTCCTTCATTTTCTTCAGGTCTTCCATGTCCATGGCTCGATTGACTTCGGCCTTCACATCAGACACGTAACGCTGGGCTTTGCCCACCAATGTGCCTATGGTTCTGGCCACCCTGGGCATCTTCTCAGGGCCGATCACCACCAGTGCCACAGCGCCGATGACAGCCAGCTTGGAGATTTCCAGGTCAAACATGTTTAAGGCTTGTGTTTAGCTTCGACGTCAATAGGCGCTTTGTCTGCGTTAGGGGTGGTGGTGGCAGCCACTTGTTGCGCAGGCGCACCTTCAGCAGGTGCTGCAGCGCCGTCCTTCATGCCGTCTTTGAATCCTTTGACGGCACCGCCCAAGTCAGAGCCGATGTTTTTGAGTTTTTTGGTGCCAAACACCAAAATGATGATTAAGAGCACGATTAACCAGTGCCAAATTGAAAATGATCCCATGGGATGCTCCTGAATGAACTGAGGGAATTCTAGTCTTAGCCGCGTAACCAGGGGCGCGGGCCACCCATCACATGCCAATGCATGTGGTGAACTTCTTGTCCGCCCTCGACGCCGGTGTTGGTGACCAAGCGAAAACCGCCATCGGGATAGGGGTTCGCGCCCTCTTGCAAAGCCAGTTTGGGCACCAGCACCATCATGCGACCCAGCAAATCCGCATGCTCGGGGCCGACTTGCGCCATGGACGGGATATGGGTTTTGGGCACAAGCAAGAAATGCACAGGTGCCCAGGGGTTGATGTCGTGGAAGGCGAAGAGTTCATCGTCCTCGTAAACCTTGCGTGAAGGGATGTGCCCTTGCACGATTTTGCAAAAAATACAGTTCGGGTCGTGTTGAACCGTCATCTCAGTCTTCTCCAAATTCACGTTGCAAAGCTTTGCGCAGGGCTTTTTCTTCCAAACCACCCAAGCCTTCGCGGCGCGACAGTTCTTGCAGCACGTCCTCGGGGCTCAAGTTGTAGTGCGCCAGCGCCACCATAGCGTGGAACCACAGGTCGGCCATCTCACCCACCAGCTTTTGCGGGTCCCCACCGTGGTCAAGGTCTTTGGCGGCCATCACCACCTCGGTGGCCTCTTCGCCAATTTTCTTCAAAAACGCGTCCGGGCCTTTGTGCAGCAAACGCGCCACATAGCTGGTCTCGGGGTTGCCGCCGTTGGCCGCTTTGCGGCTTTCAATGACAGCGGCCAAACGGTTGAGTGTCTCGTTGGAAGTCATGGTTGGGTCTTGTAAATGGTGGCGGGGTCTTGCAAAACCGGCTCAACGCTCAGCCACTGACCGCCGTCGGGGCTGGTTTGCCAGCGTTGGTAAAAGCAGCTGTGGCGGCCGGTGTGGCAGGCGATGCTGGGGTCGTGGCCGCCTTGGGTGACGCTGAGCAAAATCACGTCGTTGTCGCAATCCAAGCGGATGTCGTGCACGGTTTGCACATGGCCAGACTCTTCGCCCTTGAACCACAGCTTGCCCCGCGAGCGGCTGAAATACACCGCACGGCCGAGTTCAGCGGTTTTTTGCAGCGCCTCGCGGTTCATCCACGCCAACATCAGCACGTCTTTGCTGCCCTGCTCTTGCGCGATGACCGGCACCAGGCCTTGGGCGTCCCATTTGATAGCGTCTAACCAATTCATAGGGGGAGATGTTAAG
>DAIQOH010000024.1:0-1504 GCA_036787995.1 Limnohabitans sp.
GGCATGGATTTGCTCAAAATCCTCGACCACAACGACATCCCTTACGAGTTGGTGTCCAAAGAAAAATGCTGCGGCATGCCCAAACTGGAATTGGGCGACTTGAAGTCCGTGGATGAGAACAAACACATCAACATCCCCATCCTCGCCCAATATGCGCGTGAGGGTTACGCCATTTTGAGCGCCGTACCTTCTTGCACCTTGATGTTCAAGCAAGAGTTGCCACTGATGTACCCCAATGATGCCGAGACGCAATTGGTCAAAGCGCACATGTGGGACCCGTTTGAATACCTGATGGCACGCAAGCGCGATGGTTTGCTGAAAACCGAGTTCCCTGAAAGCCTGGGCAACATCAGCTACCAAATTCCTTGCCATGGTCGGGTGCAAAACATCGGCAAGAAAACCGAAGAAATGCTCAAGATGATTCCCGACACCACCATCAACACCATCGAGCGTTGTTCTGGGCATGCGGGCACTTATGGCGTGAAAAAAGCCACCCATGCCTACGCCATGAAGATTGGCAAGCCGGTGGTCAAAGCCATGGCCACCATGAAGGATGGCAGCCAACCCGACTACATCAGCTCTGACTGCCCGCTGGGCGGCCACCACATCGCCCAAGGCTTTGAGGCCAGCGGCCAAGCCGTTCCCGAACTCCAACACCCCCTCAGCCTCGTGGCCAAAGCCTACGGCCTGAAGTAATGGGGGTCAGATTCCAATTATTTGAAAGCCATTTATGCAGATCACCGGACACATCACCGCTGACAACCTGATGAGCCTGGAGGCTTACAGCAAATTTCGCAAGACCCACAAAGCCGAGGTGCTGGCGCACCGCAAATTGCGCTCGGTGCATTTGGGCGACCACATCACTTTGCAGTTTGAAAGCGAGACCACGATTCGCTACCAAATCCAAGAGATGCTGCGGATTGAAAAAATCTTCGAAGAAGAAGGCATTCAGCAAGAGATCGAAGCCTATGCCCCCTTGGTGCCCGACGGCAGTAACTGGAAGGCCACCATGCTCATCGAATACCCCGATGTCAATGAACGCAAGCGTGAGTTGGCGCGACTCATCGGGGTGGAAGACCGCATGTTCATCGAAGTCGAAGGCCATGCCCGTGTGTACGCGATTGCAGATGAAGACTTGGACCGCGAAAACGACGAAAAAACCTCAGCGGTTCACTTTGTGCGCTTTGAGTTTGATGCGGCCACCAAAGCCGCCATCAAAGCGGGTGCAGCGGCGAAATTGGGTTGCGATCACACCCACTATCCGGCGCACACGCAGATCGCGGAAGACGCTTTGGCATCCTTGGCTGGGGATTTGAAATAATCGCAGGATGCTATTCCTGCTCTCCCCCGCCAAATCCCTGGACTACGAGTCCGCCTTGCCGCCCGTCAAGGCCAGCGAACCGCTGTTTGTCCCGCAGTCCACTGAGCTCATCTCAACGCTCAAAAAGAAGAGTCCCAAGCAAATAGCAGAGTTGATGGACTTGAGCGATGCGCTGGCCCAACT
>DAIQOH010000024.1:1604-21123 GCA_036787995.1 Limnohabitans sp.
AAATAGCAGAGTTGATGGACTTGAGCGATGCGCTGGCCCAACTCAATGTAGACCGTTATAAAGCGTGGTCGCCACAATTCACAGAGACCAACGCCCGCCCTGCTGTGTTGGCCTTCAATGGTGATGTGTATGAAGGCTTAGACGCTAAAACTTTGAAACCCAAAGACTTGCAATGGGCGCAAGAACATGTGGCCATCTTGAGCGGTTTGTATGGCGTGTTGCGCCCACTGGACTTGATGCAAGCCTATCGCCTAGAGATGGGCACAGCACTCCAACATGGCAAGTCCAACAACCTGTACCAGTTTTGGGGAACGCAAATTGCCGAGTATTTGAACCAACAACTGAACCACAGCAAAGACCCAGTGATTGTGAATTTGGCGTCGCAAGAGTATTTCAAAGCGGTGGACCGCAAAGCCTTGCAAGCGCGGGTGATCGAATGTGTGTTTCAAGACTTTAAAAACGGGCAGTACAAAATCATCAGCTTTTTTGCCAAACGCGCCAGGGGTTTGATGGCGCGATACGCGATACAACAGCAAGCCAAAACGCCCCAAGCTTTGCAAGCCTTCAATTCGGAAGGCTACAGTTACACATCCGAGGTTTCGACAGAAGATACCTTGGTATTTCGCCGACAGACCAACGACTGAAAGCCCCAACCATGCAAATCTTTGTCAACGGTGTGCGTATTGAAGTGGAAGACACCGGCGAGAAAGACCGCGTTGCAGTGTTGTTGATACCCGGCATGGCCATGCAACTCATCGTCTGGCCTGAGGCCATGGTTCATCAATTGCACCAATCAGGTTACCGTGTCATTCGCTTAGATAACCGTGACATTGGTTTATCGCAAGACATGGCAGATTTGCCTGCCCCGAATTTGCTGTGGTTCATGTTGCAACAAAAATTGGGTTTGCAACCCAAAGCGCCCTACAGCATCTTAGATATGGCCCATGACGCCATAGGTGTTTTAGACCATTTGCACATCAAGCGGGCCCATGTGGTTGGTGTGAGCATGGGCGGCATGATTGGGCAACGCATGTGTCTCACAGCGGCTGAGCGTGTCTTAAGTTTGACCAGCATCATGAGCAGCAGCGGTGCCAAAGGCTTGCCGGGCCCCACATCAGAGATGCGCCGCGTCCTGTTCACGCCGCCTGCCAAGCCCGGAACTGACGCTGCTTATCAACATGCCCTGCGATTTGTGAACGCCTTGGCAGGCCCAGGGTTTGAACACCCCGAAGGATCGCAAGAGCAATTGGTTCAAGCGTCTTTAAAGCGCAGCAACCGTCCCATGGGTGCATACCGGCAAATGTTGGCTGCCATGGCTGACCGTGAACGCGCGGGTCTGCTGTCTCGCATCACCACCCCCACCTTGGTGATGCATGGCAAGGCTGATCCGCTGGTGCCCTATGCTTGTGGCGAAGACACGGCCAAACGTATCCCCAATGCCAAGCTGCATGGTATCGAGGGCATGGGCCACGATATGCCGCCTGGTGTCGTCAACAACATGATGGCTAGGCTTGTGCCTTTTTTGAATGCACACACGCCTTTATGAATACCCCTGAAACATCTTTGTTGGGCAAGGTTGCCACTTATGCCGATCGTTATGAAGCTGGCTTGCTCTATCCCTTGCCCAGAGCAGCCCAGCGTGAGTTGATTGGCGTCAAAGATCGCCCCATTTTCTTGGGTGCAGATTTGTGGACGGCTTATGAATTGAGTTGGCTCAATGCGCGAGGCAAACCCCAAGTGGCGTTGGGACGCTTTACCGTACCAAGTGAAAGTACACATTTGGTGGAGAGCAAATCTCTCAAGCTATACCTCAACAGTTTCAACAACACTGTCTTTGCAGACCTAGATGCGGTGCGTCAAACTTTGCAAAAAGACTTGTCAGAAGCGGTCTGGCGCGGTGGTGTGGTTCAGTCGGGCGTCGGCGTGCAGTTAATGTCTCCCGAACAATACGCCAAAGAAAAAATCACCGAAATGGACGGTTTGAGTTTAGATAGATTGGATTTGGATTGCACCCATTACCAACCAGCACCTGAGTTGCTCAGTACCGCTACCAACGAAGCACCGGTGACAGAGACGCTTTGCAGTAACTTGCTGAAAAGCAATTGTTTGGTGACGGGGCAACCCGACTGGGGCAGCATCAGCATCAGTTACAGCGGCGCACAAATAGACCAAGCCGGTTTGTTGCAATATATCGTGAGTTTTCGTAACCACAATGAGTTCCACGAGCATTGTGTAGAGCGCATCTTCATGGATATTTGGACGCGCTGCAAACCGACCAAACTTACCGTCTATGCGCGTTACACGCGCCGAGGTGGTGTAGACATCAACCCTTGGCGCAGCAGCCATGCGCAAGCTTTACCGCCGCAGGTGCGAACCGCTAGGCAATAAACGGCTTAGTCGTTAAACGATGTCAAGGGAGACAGGTCAGCAAAGCTGGCCGAGCGTTTGTTTTGAAACGCATCAATGGCTTCTTTCACATGGGCATTGCTCCAAATGCCACTTTGCAACCAACCCATTTGTTTGAGCGCATCGTCTGTGCTGTGGTCGCGAGCATAGTGCAGCGCTTGTTTGGTGCCCCAAATGGCCACAGGAGGCTTGCTGGTGATTTCTTTGGCAGCTTGCATGGCGGCAGCCAAAGCGCTGGCAGCGTCAGGCAATACCTCATTCACCAAACCGTATTGCAAAGCTTTGTCTGCGCCCATCCGTCTGCCGGTATAGGCCAGTTCTTTCACCACAGCCATAGGCATGAGTTTGGGCAAACGCTGCAGCGTACCTACATCGGCCACCATGCCGATATTGATTTCTTGGATACAGAAAAAAGCATCGGTGCTGGCATAACGCAAGCATGCTGCCGTAACCATGTCCACCGCACCGCCTATGCAACCGCCGTGCAAAGCTACGATGACGGGAATGCGCAGGTTTTCTATGCGTGTAAAGGTGGACTGCAAACCCGCCAACATATCGGCAATGGCTGCGCGGCCCTCTGCGCTTTGATCATCCATGGCAACCGACGAGCCAAACACATCCAACGACATACCTGCACTGAAGTGTTTGCCTGTGCTGCTCATCACCAACACCCTTGCTTGGTTGCCCTGGTGTAAATCGTGCAGCACCGAATCGAGTTCGCGCCAAAAAATCAGGTCCAAGGTGTTGAGTGCATGCGGGCGGTTCAGCACCAAATGGGCAATATGGTCTTGGATGCTCAGTTCAAAACAGGTCAGCTTGTTCATGGTGGGGCTCGGTAGGGAGTGAGGATTCGCGTAAGTGTGGGTCAGATTTTGCAGCATCTTTTGAAAGTACCTCTTGGGAATCTGTCTTCACCAAAGCACCTACACGCACACCCAATAAGCGCAAGCGCCGCTTTAAATCGACACGTTTCAAACACTGGCCACCCACTTTTCGAATTTCGGCCGCGTTGTCTGTGTAATATTCGAGCGTTTGATCTCGGGTGACGCTTTGAAAGTTGTCAAAGCGCAGCTTGATGCCGATGGTTTTACCGACATATCCTTTGCGTTGCAAATCAGCGGCCACTTGTTGGCATAAGCGTGTGAAGATCTCAGCCAAAGCAACACGGTCATGCACCGCGTGCAGATCTTTATCGAACGTGGTTTCGCGGCTCATGGACACAGGTTCGCTCTCGGTCACAACTGGGCGTTCATCAATACCATGGGCCGCATCGAACAACCATGCGCCGTAGCTTTTGCCAAAGTGTTGCATCAACCATGAACGTTCTTTAGAGGCTAAATTGCCTATGGTGTGAATGCCTTGTGCTTGAAGTTTGGCTTCAGCCTTGGGACCAATGCCATTGATTTTTCGACAGGTCAAAGGCCAAATCTTGCTCTCTAAGTCTTGGCTATGAAGAATGGAAATGCCGTTAGGTTTATTGAATTCACTGGCCATCTTGGCCAACAATTTATTGGGTGCAACACCAATAGAGCAAGTCAGTCCAGTTTGCTCAGTGATGGTTTTTTGAATCAGTCTTGCCAATACTTTGCCACCTTCACGCTGGCCACCAGGAACCTCTGTGAAGTCTATGTAAATTTCATCCACGCCACGGTCTTCCACAATGGGTGCAATATCACGAACAATGGTTTTGAAAGTGCGGGAGTAATGACGGTATTGTTCAAAATCGACTGGCAACAAAATGGCATCAGGACACAATTTGGCAGCCTTCATCACACCCATGGCCGATCCCACACCAAAAGCCCGCGCTGCATAAGTGGCAGTGGTGATCACGCCGCGCCCTGTATAGCCCTTGAGGCGAGGAAACACCTCGATAGGTATCTCTGCCAAGTCAGCAGAGGTCCATTCGCGCTGGGGTTCTAAAGCACGCATTCGCCCCAACAAATCATCTTCACGGCGACGTCCACCGCCTATGACCACTGGCAAACCTTTGAGTTGCGGGTAGCGCAACAACTCTACCGACGCATAAAAAGCGTCCATGTCCAAGTGGGCAATACGGCGCAACAAGGCCATGAACGCTGGTGCTTAATGCTTAGCGTGGGAAGGTTCCTGGTAGCAAGATATCGCGGTTGACCGTGTTGACGTCGGTGTGTCCGCAAAACGCCATGCTGAGTGAGAGTTCGTTATGGATGATTTGCAAAGCTTTGGTGACGCCTTCTTCGCCCATGGCACCTACGCCGTAGAGCATGGCGCGGCCAATGTAGACACCTTGTGCGCCCAGGGCTTTGGCTTTGAGTACATCTTGGCCGCTGCGTATGCCGCCGTCCATGTGCACTTCAATGTCTTTACCTACCGCATCCACGATGGCGGGTAAGGCATTGATACTGGACTCGGCGCCATCCAACTGACGACCACCATGGTTGGACACGATGAGGGCATCTGCGCCGCTTTGCACTGCCAAGCGAGCGTCCTCCACGTCTTGTATGCCCTTCAAAATGAGTTTGCCACCCCACAGCTTTTTCACCCATTCCACATCTGCCCAATTCAGCGTGGGGTCAAACTGGCGACTGGTCCACTCACCCAAAGAACTCATGTCATTAATGCCTTGCACATGGCCAACGATATTGCCAAATTGCCGTCTGTGCGTGCCCAGCATGCCCATGCACCATTGGGGTTTGGTCATCAGGTCGATGAGGTTGGCTATGGTGGGTTTGGGAGGAGCGGACAAACCGTTTTTGATGTCCTTGTGGCGTTGCCCCAAAATTTGCAAATCCAAGGTCAAGACCAAAGCCGAGCAGCCCGCTGCCTTGGCGCGTTCGATCAGGCGAGCAACAAACTCGCGGTCACGCATCACATAGAGTTGAAACCAAAAGCCTGCGCCAGCGTGTTGGGCCACGTCTTCAATCGAGCAAATGCTCATGGTGGACAAGGTAAAAGGGATACCAAATTTCTTGGCTGCACGTGCCGCCAATATTTCGCCATTGGCATGCTGCATGCCAATCATGCCGGTAGGCGCAATCGCCACGGGCATGGCGGTTTCTTGGCCAATCATGGTGGTGGCTGTGCTTCGGCCTTCCATATTGACCGCCACACGCTGGCGTAATTTGATTTTTTGAAAATCATCTTCATTGGCGCGGTAGGTACTTTCCGTCCAACTGCCAGAGTCGGCATAGTCGTAAAACATTTTGGGTACGCGTTTTTTGGCCAAAGCCTGAAGGTCTGCAATATGGGTGATGGCGGTCATGGAAACTCCTGATCAAACTGTCCCGATGTTAGCCGCTGCCAGCTAGGCAGCCTGTCGCCAAGATTTCCCTCTGTATGCCTTCAAAAGGTGCAGCAGAGATAGGATGCGGGTTTTGCATAAGCAAGGTTTGCCCCGCATGTCCTTTTTCAAAGATTTTTCTGTCTCCACTGTGTTTGCGGGAGCTGTGACTGTGATGGTGGGTTTCACCAGTTCGGTGGCGGTGGTGTTTCATGCGGCGCAGTCAGCGGGTGCAGATGCGGCCCAAATGGCCTCGTGGATATGGGCTTTGGGCTTGGGCATGGGTGTCACCTGTGTTGGTTTGTCCTGGCGATACAAACAACCCGTGGTGACTGCGTGGTCAACACCCGGCGCAGCCATGTTGATCACGGCTGCCAGTGGCATACCCATGGCAGAGGTGGTGGGTGCCTTTGTGGTTTCTTCGTTGTTGGTGGCAGCCGTGGGCTTCAGTGGTGTGTTTGAGCGTTTTATGCACCGTATACCTTTGCCTTTGGCGGCAGGCATGTTGGCAGGTGTGTTGCTGCGCTTGGGCTTGGATGTGTTTGTCACCATGTCCCAGCAATGGCCATTGCCTTTGCTGATGACGGTGGTGTATTTACTGGCCCGACGCTGGCAGCCACGGTATGCGGTGGTTTTGTCTTTGTTGGCTGGCACAGCGCTTGCTGCATGGCAGGGTGATGTGCATTGGCAAAGCATTGATTGGCAATGGGCCCAGCCGGTTTGGGTCATGCCTGATTTCAGCGTGGCTGCATTGATTGGCATGGCCTTGCCTTTGTTCATCATCACCATGGCCGCACAAAACATTCCGGGGGTCGCTGCCATGCGTGCCCATGGTTATGCGCCGCCTCTTTCACCTGTCATGGGTTGGATTGGTATGGTGAATGTGGTGTTAGCCCCGTTTGGTGCCTTCGCATTGAATTTGGCTGCCATCACTGCGTCGATATGTTCCAGCGAAGAGGCGCATACCGATAAAACCAAACGCTATACCGCCGCCATCAGCGCAGGTATTTTTTACATTCTGATGGGTTTGGCAGGTGCCTCTGTGGTGAGTTTGTTTGCAGCGTTGCCCAAAGCTTTGGTGATGGTGGTGGCTGGCTTGGCTTTGTTTGGCACGATTGCCAATGCTTTGGCAAATGCATTGAATGACATTGCCACACGTGAACCCGCTTTCATCACCTTTTTGGTGACTGCCTCGGGTTTCAGTATGTGGGGTATTGGTGCAGCTTTTTGGGGCTTGGTGGCAGGGGCTATCGCTTGGGCTTTGTCGCCTCACCCCAAGGTTTAAGACCAAATCACGCTGCTGCTTTTGGCGTACCAGTTGTCTATTTCGTGTTGCACCGAATATTCAATGTGGCTGCGTTTGATTTTCATGGTAGGTGTGAGGCAGCCGTTTTCGATGCTCCAAGGTTTATTGGCGACCACCAACATTTTGAGTCGTTCGTAATCGGCAATTTGTCGGTTCACCTCGTCCAACAAATCGGTCAAGGCTTTTTCCACTTCCGAGCGCACATTGTTTTGCTGTAACTTAGGACGCAAGTCTTCGGCCAACACCACCAAAGCATAGGCAGCGTCAAAGCCTGAACCCGACACCATGGACAACTCAATCATGGGATGGGCATTGAGCAGATTTTCAATGGGTGCAGGCGCGACATATTTGCCTTTACTGGTCTTGAACAGTTCTTTCAGGCGCCCGGTGATTTTGAGTTGACCATCGGGGCGTTGTGAGCCCAAGTCGCCGGTCTTGAAGAAACCATCCGCAGTGAAGCTTTGCGCGTCAAGGTCGGGGCGTTTGTAATAGCCCACCATTTGACCCGGCGACTTGATGAGGATTTCTCCTTCATCGCTGATGCGAACTTGCACCCCTTCATAGGGAATACCGACATAGCCAGGCTCGTTGTAAGTGTCATCAGAACTGTGAGAGTAGGCAAAGTCTTCGGTCATGGCATAGCCTTCCACCAAATTCAGTCCCAATCGTCGGTACCAGCGAATCAAGTCAGGTGGCAGGGGTGCGGAGCCGCTGCCAGCCATCTCTACTTTGTCTAAGCCCAGTCCTGTCAAAACTTTTTTGGCGACCACCTTGCCAATGAAGGGCAACGATAACAACAGATGGAGTTTGCGCGCAGGCATTTTGGCGAAAACACCTTGCTGAAACTTGAGCCATAGCCTGGGTACCGAAACGAAGATGGTGGGTTGTGCACGGTTTAAATCTTGGATGAAAGTGTCCAAGCTTTCTGCAAAATACATATGGATACGCCCATGTACCAGAGAGACAGTTTCCGCCCATGCGCGCTCGAAGACGTGCGCCAAAGGCAGGTAAGACAACATGCGGTGATCGCGGTCGTGCCCGAGGTTGTCATCAATGCGTTTGGCAATGCCGTGGCCGACGGCGCTGATGCGTGCAAAGTTATGCATGGCACCCTTGGGTTGGCCTGTCGAACCCGAGGTGTAAATGATCATGGCCAAGTCGTTCTCGTCGCGCAACACATCGCCTTGCAAGGGCTGGGTGCGAGCGATGATGTCGTCCCAACCGTCATAGGGCGTGGCGGGTGCCAAAGGCAAGGCAATGCGGGGAATGTGCTCGGGTACACCCGGTGCTTGTTTATGCCATTCGTCAAGCTTTCCAACAAACAACAGGCTGGACTCGCTGTGTTCTAAAACAAACTTCACCGTGTCGGCGCTTTCCGTGGGAAAGATGGCGACAGTGGTGTAACCCGCCATCCAAATCGCCATTTCAGCCATGAAAAAATGGGCGCAGTTTTTAGACAGCAGCGCAACTTTGGCGCCATGGGGCAGTCCCAAGGTTTTGAGGTGTGCCGCCATGCGGCGCGATTGGTCCACCGTTTGCGCCCAGGTGTAGTCCAGCACTTTGCCGCCACCTACGGGCTGGGTCAGGAATATCTTGTCAGCGAGGTTTTTTTCATGCTGGTAAATGCATTCCAGCACGGATGTGACGGAGGAAGTCATGGTTGTCTCCAGAGTGGGCTTGAGGTTGTCCTCTTATATAAGACCCATTCTAGTGAGAAAGGTTTGGGTGAAACTAAGCGTATTCCTTAGCCAGCCAAAGGGCATGCAGGCTTAGGCCAAACGCATTTGGTGCCTGGCGATTTGCGCTTGTACCTGCGCCGGTGCAGTGCCGCCTAGGGTGTTGCGGGCGTTCAAAGAGCCCTTCAGGCTCAAACAGTCGTACACATCTTTCTCGATGGACGGGTGAAAACCTTGCAGCACATTCAGTGGCAACTCGGACAAATCGCAGCGGTGGCTGGCCGCGGCTTTGACCGCATGGGCTACGGTCTCGTGGGCGTCGCGAAACGGCAGGCCTTTTTTCACCAGGTAGTCGGCCAAGTCGGTGGCGGTGGCAAAACCTTTTTGGGCAGCGGCTTGCATGTGGGCGGTGTTGACGCTGAGGCCGCCTTCTTTGGCGCCTGACGCGGTGGTTTGACCACCGATCATCTCCGCAAAGATGCGCAGCGTGTCTTTCAAGGTGTCTACTGTGTCAAACAGCGGTTCTTTGTCTTCTTGGTTGTCTTTGTTATAGGCCAGCGGTTGGCCTTTCATCAGGGTGATGAGGCCCATCAAATGGCCCACCACCCGCCCGGTTTTGCCGCGTGCGAGTTCGGGCACATCGGGGTTTTTCTTCTGCGGCATGATGGACGAGCCGGTGGTGAAGCGGTCGGCCAATTGGATGAACGCAAAGTTTTGGCTCATCCAAATGATGAGTTCTTCCGACAAGCGGCTGATGTGCACCATGCACAGCGAAGCGGCGGCGGTGAATTCAATGGCGAAGTCACGGTCGCTCACCGCGTCCAAGCTGTTTAGGCACAGTTGCGCCTCGCCTTGCGCATTGACCATGCCCAGCGTTGTCGCCACGCGGGCGCGGTCCAGCGGGTAGGTGGTACCGGCCAGTGCTGCCGACCCCAAGGGCAAGCGGTTGGTGCGGGCGCGGATTTCGCCCATGCGTTCTTCGTCTCTTGAGAGCATTTCCACATAGGCCAACAGGTGGTGGGCAAAGCTGATGGGTTGCGCCACTTGCAAATGGGTGAAGCCGGGCATCACGGTCTCGGTGTGCTGGGCGGCCACGTTGACCAAAGCGCGTTGCAAGGTTTTGAGCAGTTCGCGAATGGCGTCAATTTCGTCCCTCAACCACAGTCGCACATCGGTGGCCACTTGGTCGTTGCGGCTGCGCCCGGTGTGCAGGCGTTTGCCGGCGTCGCCCACCAGTTGGGTCAGGCGCGCCTCGATGTTCAGATGCACATCTTCGAGTTCCAGCTTCCATTCAAACTGACCGCCCTCAATGTCTTGGGTGATGTGCGCCAAGCCGCGCTGGATATCCGCCAGGTCTTGCGCGCTGATGATGCCTTGGGCTTGCAGCATCTCGGCATGTGCCAAGCTGCCTTGTATGTCGGCACGCCACAGGCGCTGGTCGAAAAACACGCTGGCGGTGTAGCGCTGTACCAACTCGCTCATGGGTTCAGAGAACAAGGCGGACCAAGCCTGGGATTTGCGGTCTAGCGAGTTGGAAGAAGTCATGCAACTATTTTAGAGTCAGCATCAGCATGACCCCGTCATTGCGTTGAATTGTCATTGCGAAGCCCTAAGGGCTGAAGCAATCTGATTTGACGAGGTTAATGCATCGCTTTGCTCGCAATGACAGATCCTCGCAATGAAGGTCGCTAGCCGGTATTGCGCAAACCCGCTGCGATCCCGTTGATCGACAGGTGAATGCCGCGCTGTGCCCGCTCATCGGTGATGCCGGCACGGTGGCGGCGGATCAATTCCACTTGCAGGTGGTGCAGCGGATCGATGTAGGGAAAGCGGTGTTTGATGGACCGCGCCAATGAGGCGTTGTTCGCCAAGCGCTGCTTGGCCCCAGTGATGAGTTGCAGGGCCTTTGCAGTCAAGTGCCACTCCGTTTCGATGGCTTTGAATATGCGCCGACGCAATTTGGCGTCGGTGACCAACTCGGCGTAACGCGAGGCCAGCGCCAAATCGCTTTTGGCCATCACCATGTCGATGTTGGAGAGCAGGGTGCGGAAAAATGGCCATTGCTTGTCCATGCGGCGCAGCAAGGCCAGTGCCTGCGTACGCGACAACGTGGGATGGTGGTCCAAGAAATTCTGCACTGCAGTACCAAAACCCAACCAGCCCGGCAAGGTTAAACGGCATTGCCCCCAGCTGAAGCCCCAAGGAATGGCGCGCAAGTCTTCAATGCGTTGCGAGGCTTTGCGTGACGCCGGCCGCGAACCAATGTTCAGCGCTGTAATCTCTCGCAGTGGCGTGGCCTCAAAAAAATAATCGGTGAAACCAGGCGTCTCGTAGACCAAATGCCGATACGCCTTGAAGCTGTGCGATGACAAACTTTCAGCGGCTTCAATGAAAGCGCGTGGTGCGGCCTTTTGGGTTTGCAACAAACTGGCTTCCATGGTGGCGGCCACCAAGGTTTCCAGGTTGCGCCGCCCCAAGGCGGGGTTGGCATACTTGGAGTTGATGACTTCGCCTTGCTCGGTGAGGCGTATTTGCCCACGCACCGTGCCAGGGGGTTGCGCCAAAATCGCGTCATAGCTGGGTCCCCCGCCGCGCCCCACGGTGCCGCCGCGCCCGTGGAACAAACGCAAGGTGATGCCGTGTTGCTCTTCCAGCTGTTCAAATACATTCACCAAGGCCAGCTCGGCTTGGTAAAGCGACCAGTTGCTGGTGAAAATGCCGCCGTCTTTGTTGCTGTCTGAGTAGCCCAGCATGATGTCTTGCTCGCTGCTGCTGCGTTTCACCATGGCGGCAATGCCTGGCAAGGCGTAGTAGCCGCGCATGATGTGCGGCGCTTGTTGCAGGTCTTCGATGGTTTCAAACAAAGGCGACACGATGAGCGCTGCCAAGGCTTCGTTGTTCAAATTGCCGTGCAACAGCCCGGCTTCTTTTTGCAGCACCAGCACCTCCAGCAAATCGCTGACGCTTTCAGTGTGGCTGATGATGGCGTGGCGAATCGTGTGGGGTCCAAAGTCAGCGCGGATCTGCCGTGCAGTTTCAAAAATCTGCAATTCCGACACGCTGTGTGCGCTGTAGGCATGGTGCGGGATGCGCAATGGGCGGGGGTCGTTCAATACCTCCAGCAGCAAGGCTTGCCGAGCGGCCTCATCCAGCTTGGCGTAATGCGCTTGAATGCCCGCCACCTTCAGCAACTCAGCCACCACCAGTTCGTGCTGGTCCGAGCTTTGGCGCAAATCCACTGTCGCCAAATGGAAGCCAAACACCTGCACCGCACGCATCAATGGACGCAGTCGCGGCAGGGCCAAGGCCTGGGCGTGTTGGTCGGTCAGGGCTTCATCTAAGGTTCGCAAATCAGCCAGCAAGCTGTCGGCGTCAGGGTAGGGGCTTTGGGGGGGCAAGGCATGTCGAGCCGCCTCTTTGCCGGTCAATTGGGTGAGAGTGGCCGCCAAGCGTGCGTACATGAAGGTGAGGCTTCGCCTGTAGGGCTCGTCTTGTCGATGGGCGTTGGTGTCGGGTGATGAATCCGCCAAAGCTTGCAAGGCAGGTGGTACACCCACCAACATGGCCGAGGTGGACAACTCGCTGCCCAGCCAATGGATTTCGGTCAGGTAGTGGCGAAGTGCCACTTCGCATTGGCGTTGAACTGCGTACAGCAAGGTGTCGGCGTTGACATTGGGGTTGCCGTCACGGTCGCCGCCCATCCACTGGCCCATACGCAAAAAAGGCGCAATCGGCTGACCACCCAAATCGGCTTCCAAGTCGGCATACAGCTTGGGGATTTCCGACAAAAACGTGGACTCGTAATAGCCCATGGCGTTCTCAATCTCGTCAGCCACCGTGAGTTTGGTGAAACGCAGCAAGCGGGTTTGCCACAACTGCAGCACCCTGGCGCGCACTTGCGCTTCGATCTGCGCCATGGCCCGGGCCGTGGTGGCGTCCATGGGTCGGGTAGTGATCGCATCACGGTCTTGCAATGCTTGGGCAATGCCGCGCTCGGCGTCCAAAATGCTTTTGCGCTGCACCTCGGTGGGGTGGGCAGTGAGCACCGGCGAAATGTGTGCATGGGACAAGGCTTGGCGGATGGTCTTGGCGGTCCAGCCCGCGGTTTTGAGTTTGCCCAGCGCCTGTTCCACACTGCCTGAACGCACATCGCCTGCTCTGTCGTGTAATTGTTGGCGTCTGATGTGGTGCTGGTCCTCGGCCAAGTTGGCCAAATGGCTGAAATACGTGAAAGCACGAATCACGCTAACGGCCTGAATACTGGACAAGGAGGCCAATTTTTTCTTCAAAGCCTTGCCAGCCAAGGTGTCCGCGTCGCGTCGAAAAGCCACCGATAAGCGACGGATTTGCTCGACCAAGCCAAACGCAGCATCGCCTTCTTGCTCGCGAATCACATCGCCCAGAATGCGACCCAGCCAGCGGATGTCATCCACCAAAGGGCGTTCTTGTTGGGACAAAGCAGAAGAAGAAACCATGGGGGCCCATGCTAGCATCTGCTCAAGAAGTTCCTTTGAAAAAGACTTATTTTGAGTACTGTTCACCTCACCATCGCTACCCGTGAGAGCCGCCTGGCCTTGTGGCAAGCCCATCACATGCAAGACTTGTTGCAAGCGCGCGGTTGCAAGGTGACTATTTTGGGTATGACCACCCAAGGCGACCAAATCCTGGACCGCTCTCTCAGCAAAGTGGGTGGCAAAGGTTTGTTTGTCAAAGAGCTTGAAGTCGCCTTGGAAGAAGGACGCGCCGATTTGGCGGTGCATTCGCTTAAAGACGTGCCCATGGACATGCCCGAGGGCTTTGCGCTGGCTTGCGTGATGGCGCGGGAAGACCCACGCGATGCATGGGTCTCTCCGCATCACGCCACGCTGCAAGATCTGCCGCAGGGCGCCGTAGTGGGTACGTCCAGTTTGCGTCGCACGGTGTTGCTACGCGCATTGCGCCCCGACTTGAAAATTGAACCCCTGCGTGGCAACTTGGATACCCGCCTGCGTAAGCTGGATGAAGGCCAGTACGCAGGTATTGTGCTGGCTGCTGCTGGCTTGAAGCGTTTGGGTTTGGCTGACCGCATACGCCATATTTTTGCCACCTCGGAGATGTTGCCCGCTGCCGGGCAGGGCGCTTTGGGCATTGAAATTCGCAGCGCCAGAGACGATGTACGCAGCCTTTTGATGCCGTTGGCTGACCACACCACTTGGTTGGCGGTGGCTGCCGAGCGGTCTGTGAGTCGCGCCATGGGTGGCAGTTGCTCCATGCCTTTGGCGGCTCATGCCACGCTAGACCATGGTCAATTGCGAATTGACGCTGCCTGGGGCAACCCCGACGACTTGCATGCGCCATTGGTACGTGCCCACAGTCAAGGTCCTGCAACTGATTTGCATCAAGCTGAGCAACTTGGTTTGAAAGTGGCGGCTCTTTTGCGTGAACAAGGCGCTGCGTAGCAGCGCAGGTTGCTTTGTTCATGGTGCGGCCTGCCACAACTGTTTTTGACATCATCCTCACACGACCCGCCGCAGAGGCTTTGCGCTGGGCCACGGGCTTGCGTACAGCCGGTCACCGTGTCAAAACTTGGCCTCTTATTGAACTCAACCCTGTGACTGACGTGATGCGTCTTCGGGCCGCACTGGACGCATGGCATGGTTTTCAAGCCGTGATGTTTGTCAGTCGTGCTGCAGTCACCCATGCCCTAGGTCGGATGACGCCCAAAGACGGTTGGGGCGTGACGCGTTGCTGGGCCACAGGGCCAGGGACTCGACAAGCCTTGCGTGAGGTGGGTGTGCCCGACAGTTTGATCGATTCGCCTCCCCCCGATGCAGCGCAGTTTGATACCGAGACCTTGTGGACGGTGGTACAGCACACGTTACACCCTGCACGTCCTGTGTTGTTGTTGCGTGGCAGCGATGGCGACCAAGAGGACCCGCTTTCCCAAGGCGCTGGCCGCGATTGGTTGTTGCGGCAGTTGGCAATCCATGGTGTGCCAGTGGAAATTGTGTCGGTCTATCAACGCACCGTTCCGCATTGGGATAAACACCGTTTGAAAGAGGCGCGTGAAGCTGCCCATAACGGCAGCGTATGGTTGTTCAGCAGTTCCCAAGCTTTGGAGAACTTGGCCAGTTTGTTACCCGAGCAAGATTGGAGCGCTACCCGCGCCTTGGCCACCCATGCGCGCATTGCACAAACGGCCAAAGACATGGGGATGGGGCAGGTGTTTTTTTGTCGCCCGAATGTGAATGAAGTGCTTGCCTTATTAGAATCGCTGGCATGAGCAGTGAGTCTGGACCAGCGTCTTCTACCCCTAACCCGACCACAGGTCCTGTCGCTTCACGCCCAAGATGGCGCTCTTATATTGACAAATTGACTGGCTTGCTTGCGCTCTTGGCTTTGGTGATGGCGCTCATACTGTGGCAAAAACTCAGCCTGATGCAAGAGCAGTTGGCCAGGCAAAGCGCTGATGCGGGGCAGCTGTCCATGCAAGCCAACAGCTTGGCGAAAAACGCCCAAGACCTTGCCAATGAAACCGCTGCACGCGTGGCCTTGCTGGATACCCGCCTGAGCGAAGTCGCTTTGCAACGCACCCAACTGGAAGAGTTGATGCAAAGCTTGTCCCGTTCTAGGGATGAAAACATGGTGGTCGACATCGAGTCAGCCCTCAGCTTGGCGCAACAACAGGCCGAACTCACTGGCAGCGTGCAGCCCATGTTGGCGGCATTGCAGTCTGCTCACAAGCGCTTGAGCAAAGTTGCTCAACCGCGTTTGTCCCCAGTGCTCAGGGCCATACAGCATGACATCGACCGTATCCAATCAGTCAGCATCACCGATACGCCGACACTGCTCAACAAGCTGGATGAACTGGTACTGCTGGTCGAAGAGTTACCCTTGTTGAATTCTGTGGGCTCCAACAGCAAAGCGGCGCCCGCCCCTAGCAAGCCTTTGGCCAATGCGTGGGAACAGGCCTGGCGGCAAGGCCAGTGGTCGACCTTGGCAGGCCATGTCTGGCAGGAGTTAAGCCAACTTGTCAGGGTCAGCCGTATCGACCAACCCGAAGCGGTGTTGCTTACCCCTGAGCAAAGTTTTTTTGCCCGTGAGAACTTGAAACTGCGCTTGCTCAATGCACGCTTGGGTCTGCTGGCGCGACAAACCCATGCGTCGCGCAGTGATTTGCAATTGGCAGAGCGCGACATTCAGCGCTTCTTTGACGTGTCGGGTCGAAAAGGGCAGACGACGTTGTCATTGCTCAAGCAAACCCAAAACCAAATGCATCAAACCGATCTGCCGCGTTTAGACCAATCGCTCGCAGCCCTGGCCACTGCGGCGGCGGGACGCTGACATGCGTTTAGCCCTGTGGCTATTGGGTTTGTTTGCCGTAGCGGTGGCGGTGGCTTTGGGTTTGAGCCAACAAGCCGGCACGGTGACGGTGTTTGTGCCGCCTTACCGCGTCGATCTTTCGCTGAACTTGGCCTTGATAGGGCTGAGTGCTTTTTTTGCCCTGCTTTACTTGGCCATGCGCGGCATGGCTGGTTTGTGGGTCTTGCCCGAGCAAGCGCGGCGTTGGCGTTTGCAGCAACGCGAGCGCAGTGCCCAGTCCTTGATGCTCCATGCCCAAATCGGGTGGATGACCGGGCGTTACTTGCGTGCACGCAAAGCTGCATTGCAAGCGCTGGCCCAAGTCGAGGGTTTGCTTTCAACCGACCATGCCGAGGCGTCAACCAGCCGCTTGGCGCTCATGCGCAGTGTGTTGCATTTGCTGGCAGCCGAGAGTGCGCATGTATTGCGTGATATCAAAGCCCGCGATGATCACCTGCAGCAGGTGTTTGACTCACAGCTTGGTTTGCGTTCTGCTTTGCGCAGCGAGGTGCAAGACGCCGCACGTTTGAATGCTGCGCGTTGGGCCTTGCACGACCGCGATGAACGCGGTGCCCATCAGTTTTTAAGCCAATTGCCGCAGGGCACAGCGAGACGCACCTTGGCGTTGCGATTGCGCTTGAAAGCCGATCGCATGGGTCAAATGCATTTGCCTGCTTTGGATACTGCCAGGCTGTTGGCCAAGCATGGGGCTTTTTCACCCAATGCGGCGGCCAGTTTGGTTCGCGGTTTGGCGCTGGTGAGCATCGATGACTGCCGCGATGCCAACCAGTTGCAATCAACTTGGCGGCTTTTATTGCCGCAAGAGCGCGCCACACCTGAGGTGGCAGCGCATGCTGCCAAGCGCATGCTGGTCTTCAAAGGAGAAGCCGCCTTGGCCTTGCAATGGTTGCTGCCAGTGTGGCAAACGTTGTCACACAACGGTGCAGATGCCATGGACAGTCCGGTGCGATACCGCTTGATTGAGGTGTTGGCACTGGCTTTGCAAACCTTGACGCCCGACAGCGAGTGGCTGGCGCGTGTGGAGCAATCGCGCCTGGCCAACCCGCGCAGCGTGGAGTTGCAGTACCTCAGCGGCATGGTGTGCCTGCGTCACAGTTTGTGGGGCAAGGCGCAACAACTGTTGGAGCAAGCTGCCCCGCGCTTGCAGTCCAGCGAGCTAAAGCGAAGCGCTTGGCGTGCCTTGGCCGAACTGGCCGAGCAAAAAGGCGATACAGCCCAGGCGCTGGCGTGCTGGAAGCTGGCTGCCAACGCTTGAGCGATGCGCGATTTAAGCAGCGGGCCGCGCATCGTCAAAAGGCATATGCATTTGACGTAAATCGCGTTTGGTTTCCACCAACACCAAGGGACCTTCATCTATAACGACAGGGGCAGGTCGTTCGCGAGGCACATGTACCGGTTTGGGTTCGGCGGCGATCGCGGCTTGGACTTGTGCAATGCGTTCAGGGTTGGAATTCACCCACTCCAAGCCATTGCCTGAAGCAACCGCTTGCAAATCTCCCATAGGCAATTCGTATGTGCCAATGACAGGCATGCGGTGGGGTGTGGTTACCGCAGAGGCGGGGCTGCTGACAGCTGGGGCAACAGGTGTTTCTTGGGGTGACCAAGCGTTTTCTGTGTTGACCGATGCTGATGCGTTGTCTTCCGACTTGTCCGCACGGGGTGTGCGTTCACGGCCATAGCGGTCACGGTTGCGTCTTTCACGGCGCTCGTTGACGCGCTCGCCGCTCTCAGCGAGTGGGTTTGACGCTTCAGTCGTCGCCAGCTCAGAAGATGGCTCGATGGCATGGGCCAACAGTTTGTCCTCTGATGGAGGGGTTGCGGTGTCATGGGCGGTGGTGCTGTTGCGATCACCACGGCGCCCACGACCGCGGCGTCCGTCGGTTTTTTCCCGCTGTGGGCGTTCGGTGGTTTCGCCTGGATTGACTGTCGCATCGACTGCCACAGTGTTCGCTGTGGCTTCTGGGGCCATACCTTCTTGGCGACGGCGTCCGTCTGAACGATCGCCTCGGCCACGTCCACGTCCGCCTTCTGCGCGTTCACTGCGGGGTGCATCGGTTTTGGCGTCGTTATTGCGTTCATCACGGCCTTCGCCGGTGCGGCCTTCAGCACCACCTCGACGGCCTTCGCCACGGCGTTGACCGCCGCGGCGGTTGTCCCCATTTCGGCCTTCACCAGAACGACCGTCACGGCGTTCGCCGCTGCGTGCCGGTTTGTCTGTTGCAGCCGGTTTGGTGGTTTCTGGTGCAGGCCCGCTGGTGCCAAACAGGTTTTTCAGCCAACCGAAAAAGCCTTTTTCAGCCGGTGCTGGGGGGGCGCTGCTGCGTGTGGCTGCAGGCACAACAGTTTCGGACTTGACCGCACGTGGTTCAGCATGGGGTGCAGGCAAATCGGGCAACACGCCTTTGATGACCGGCGTTTGCTTGTTGGTGGGTTCTTGCGAGCGACGGGTGACGGCGGTTGGGTCTTCGATCTCTTCGGCCATCTTGTAGCTGGCTTGGATGTTGTCCAAACGGGCATCGTCATGCTTTAAACGCTCCAACTTGTAGTTGGGGGTTTCCAAACCTTTGTTCGGGATCAACATCACGTGGGTGCGTTGTTGTATCTCGATCTTGGCAATTTCAGAACGTTTCTCATTTAACAAGAAAGAAGCCACTTCCACCGGCACTTGGGCGTGCACCGCGGCGGTGTTGTCCTTCATGGATTCCTCTTGGATGATGCGCAAAATTTGCAACGCCGAGCTTTCCGTGTCGCGCACATGGCCTGAGCCGCCACAGCGTGGGCAAGGGATGGAAGCGCCCTCGCTCAAAGCGGGGCGCAGGCGCTGGCGGCTCATTTCCATCAAACCAAATTTGCTGATGGTGCCGAACTGCACGCGGGCGCGGTCTTGGCGAAGGGCGTCGCGTAAGCGGTTTTCGACTTCGCGGCGGTTTTTTGACTCGTCCATGTCGATGAAGTCAATGACGATCAAGCCGCCCAAGTCGCGTAAACGCATTTGGCGGGCCACTTCGTCGGCGGCTTCGAGGTTGGTGCGGGTGGCAGTTTCTTCGATGTCGCCGCCTTTGATGGCTCGCGCTGAGTTGACGTCCACCGACACCAAGGCCTCGGTGTGGTCAATCACAATCGCACCGCCAGAGGGCAGGTTGACCGTGCGGGCATAGGCTGACTCGATTTGGTGTTCGATTTGGAAGCGGCTGAACAGCGGGGTTTCATCGCGGTAGCGCTTTACACGTGCGGCATGCTCTGGCATGACGTGGGCCATGAACTGCTGCGCTTGGTCGTAAATGTCGTCGGTATCGATCAGGATATCGCCGATGTCATTGTTGAAGTAGTCGCGAATGGCGCGGATGACCAAGCTGGATTCTTGGTAGATCAGGAAAGCGCCTTTGGTTTTGCTGGCGCCATCAATCGCGGTCCACAGTTTCAACAGGTAGTTCAAGTCCCATTGCAACTCGGGAGCGCTGCGGCCAATGCCGGCAGTTCGGGCGATGATGGACATGCCATTGGGGTATT
>DAIQOH010000025.1:0-20165 GCA_036787995.1 Limnohabitans sp.
ATGGGTTCTGCACGCCCGAGTTGGGTGTCACCTGTGGTGAGGTGAACCACTGCACCACCCATTTGGTACATGCCGGCTTCAAAGCTGATGCGGGTGCGGGTCGAGGCTTTCTCGAAAATCATGGCCAAGGTGCGATCCACCAGTGGTTGGTGTTTTTCGTAAGCCTTGAACTTGGCTTTGATCAGCGCCGCACGGCTGAACAAATACGCGTAATCATCGGCAGATGCATCGACAAAGTGCAAATAGTGTTTCAAGGCTTGACGCATATCAGCCCTTTGGCGAGTTGAGAAACGCTTTCACCAAAGGCACCAAGAGAGCCACCACTTCATCAGCTTCCGCCTGTGTCATCGTGAGGGGCGGCAACAAGCGGATCACGCTGTCGGCGGTCACACTCAGCAACAAGCCTGCTTCTAAAGCCTGGCCCATCAAAGGGCCGCAAGGGCGGTCCAACTCGATGCCCATCATCAAACCTTGGCCGCGAATGTCTTTCACGCCGCTCAGGTCTTTGAACTCGCGTTCAAAAGCCGTCTTGAAATACAAGCCGAGTTGGTGGGCGTTGGCCAGCAAACCGTCTTCTTCCATGATGCGCAGGGTTTCCACTCCGGCGCGCATGGCCAAGGGGTTGCCGCCAAAGGTGGTGCCGTGGTTACCAGGCTGAAAAATACCCGCAGCTTTGGGACCCGCCACCACCGCGCCAATCGGCACGCCAGAGCCCAGTCCCTTGGCCAAGGGCATCACATCAGGCTGTATGCCGGCCCATTGGTGAGCAAACCATTTGCCAGTGCGACCGATACCACATTGCACCTCGTCGATCATCAGCAACCAGTCTTGCGCATCGCACAAAGCGCGCACATCGCGTAAGTAGTCGGCGCGCATGGGGTTGATGCCGCCTTCACCTTGGATGGTTTCGAAAAACACCGCCACCACATTCGGGTTGCCAAGCGTGGCCTTTTTCAAGGCATCCATATCATTCAGCGGCACCCGAATAAAACCTTCCACCAACGGGCCAAAACCTTTTTGGATTTTTTCATTACCCGTGGCGCTGAGTGTGGCGATGCTGCGGCCGTGAAACGCACGTTCATACACCACGATTTCGGGGTGCTCTATGCCTTTGTCGTGGCCGAACTTACGGGCCATCTTGAGCGCAGCTTCATTGGCTTCCAGACCCGAATTGCAAAAGAATACATTGCGCATGCCTGACAGCTCGACCAGCTTGTCGGCCAGTTGTTGCTGCAAAGGGATGTGGTAGTAGTTACAACTGTGCATCATCTTGCCAACCTGGTCTTGCAGCGCCGGGGTCAATTTGGGGTGGGCGTGGCCCAAAGTGTTGACGGCAATACCGGCCAAGGCGTCTAGGTAGCATTTGCCTGCCGTGTCCCAAACGCGCACCCCTTGGCCATGCGACACCGTCATCGGCAGTCGACCATAGGTGTTCATCAAATGGGCAGCGGGGTCGTGGGCGGCAGACATGGGCGTTCCTTGGCAACAAATGAAATCGGCTCTGCAGCCATCAGGCTGGAGCCGAGGTGCAGATTCTAGGGGCTATGGGGTGTCAGACCCATGAAATACCCCCAGCCTAGAATGAATTGGTGCACAGCAACCATCCCAAAGAAGTCATTATTCTCGGCGTGACCACCAGCGGTCAGACCTTCCGCCCCAGCGATTGGGCCGAGCGTTTGGCCGGTGTGATGAGCAGTTTTCGCCCCGGGGGTGCCCAGCCTGGCGACCATTTAAGTTACTCACCTTGGTGTGTGCCCAATACCATGGACGGCAAAAAATGCGTGATTGTTCACACCGATATGCGCGAGGCCCACGTCATGGCGTGGGACTTTGTGATGGGCTTTGCCCGCGACAACCAGTTGCAGGTCATTCAAACCCAGCAGCCATAAAAAAACCGCCCCTAGGGGCGGTTTCTGCTTTTTGCTGTCAGCGCACCGTTTTCAAACGGCGGTCAGCACACTGGCTGACCGGGCTGTGTGCCTGAATCGTCAGGCGGCGAGTGCCAGGGCTTTCACCTTGGCGGCCAAGCGGCTCTTGTCGCGAGCAGCTTTGTTTTTGTGAAAAATGTGTTTGTCAGCAATGGTGTCCACTACCGATTGCATCTTGCCAAACAGCTCGCTGGCTTTGGTTTTGTCACCAGCCAACACTGCTTTTTCAACATTCTTGACCGCAGTGCGGTATTGTGAACGCAGCGAGGTGTTCGCAGCATTCAGTTTCACGTCTTGACGGGCGCGTTTACGGCCCGACGCTAGGCGCGGGTTCTTTTTCTTGGGCTTTCCAGAGGCCATGTGTATTCCTTTAGGGGTTTGATGATGATGACAGCAAAGCCCGCTATTGTACCCATCCCTTTGGCCCTCTTGCGGGGGGTGGCCGCTACACTCCACCGCGTGAGCCTATTCAAGTCTGCTTCTACTGTGTCCTTGTGGACCTTGGCCTCGCGCATCACCGGTTTTGCGCGAGAAACCCTGATCGCCAGCGTTTTTGGTGCCAATGCGCTGACCGACGCCTTCAATGTGGCGTTTCGCATCCCCAATTTGTTTCGCCGCCTGTTCGCCGAAGGTGCTTTTGCGCAGGCTTTTGTGCCCGTGCTGGCTGCTGCCCGCGCAGAGCAGGGCGACGCTGCCACCCGTTTGTTGATCGACAAAGTGGCCAGCGTGCTGCTGCTGGCGGTGGTGACGCTGAGCCTGCTGGGTGTGCTGGCTGCACCTTGGTTGGTATGGGTCATGGCCAGTGGTTTAAAACAATCTGCGCAAGGCCTAGACACCGCCATCAGCCTGACGCGTCTGATGTTTCCCTATATCGCCTTCATGTCCATGGTGGCTTTATCGGCGGGTATTTTGAACACTTGGAGACGCTTTGCGGTGCCAGCCGCCACACCAGTGCTGTTGAATGTGTGCATGATCAGCGCAGCCATATGGGGAGCACCTTTTTTGGCCACCCAAGGCCTTGAGCCGATTTACGCCATGTCGGCAGGTGTCATGCTGGGTGGTGTGCTGCAACTGGCGGTGCAATTGCCTGCATTGCGACGTTTGGGTGTATTACCGCGTTTGGGGCTGTCGGTGCACAGCCTGCAATCCGCTTGGCAAGACGCAGGCACTAGGCGCATTTTGTCGCTGATGGCCCCCGCTTTGTTGGGCGTGGGCGTGGCGCAGTTGTCGCTCATCATTAACACCCAAATCGCCTCGCATTTGACGCCAGGCAGCGTGAGTTGGATCAGCTACGCCGACCGCTTGATGGAGTTCCCCATTGCCTTATTGGGCGTGGCTTTGGGTGTGGTGTTGATGCCGCAACTCTCCAGCGCAAAAGCCAGTGGCGATGACTATGCTTACTCGTCTATGCTGGACTGGGGTTTGCGCTTGGTGGTGGTGTTGGCTTGGCCATGTGCTTTGGCTTTGCTGGTCTTCGCCCATCCCTTGGTAGCGGTGCTCTACCACTATGGCGCTTTCACCGACCGTGACGTGACACAGACTGCGCTGGCCTTGATGGGCTACGGTGTGGGCGTGCTGGGTTTGGTGGCCATCAAGGTGCTGGCGCCCGGTTTTTACGCCAAGCAAGACACCCGCACACCTGTGAAGATCGCGGTGGTGGTGCTGGTGTTCACCCAAGTCATGAACTTTTTGTTGGTGCCTTACTTGGCCCATGCCGCGCTGACCCTGTCGATTGGCTTGGGAGCCCTGCTGAACGCTGGGTGGCTATTACACGGTTTGCGGCGCAACCGCAGTTTTGTGGCCAAAGTCGGCTGGGGAGTGCTGGTGATGCAGGTGGTGATAGCGTCTGTGGCCATGGGTGCGGTGCTGTTGTATGCCGCTGGTCATTGGGATTGGACGGCCCTGCGCACCACACCTTGGCAGCGAATGGGCTTGATGACAGCTGTATTAATCGCCAGCGCTGTGGTGTATTTCGCGACACTGAGGGGTCTTGGCATGGATATACGTGCACTTTTGCGGCGCTAAAGGCATGATGACGCCATGGACTACAAACTCAAGCCTCCCTCTGCATTGGACTATTTCACCGCCTTGGTGCAAAGCGATGACGAGTTTCCGCTGCTAGAGACCGCCATCAGCTTGGCGCAAGATGAATTCCCCTCACTGGATATTCAACAAGTGCTAAGCGACATGGACCATTGGGCTGCACGGTTAAAGCGCAGCATTCTGCCCGGCGCAGATGCTTTGGACAAGCTGCGCGAACTCAACCATTTTTTCTATGCCAACCTGCGTTTTGCAGGCAACGTAAACCATTACGACAACCCACACAACAGCTATTTGAATGTGGTGATGTCTACCCGCTTGGGTATTCCTATCAGCTTGGCGGTGCTGTGGTTGGAGTTGGGTCAAAGCATTGGCCTGCCTGTGTTTGGCGTGGGCTTCCCCGGACATTTTTTGGTGAAACTGGATTTGCCTGCTCCCCAAGAAGGTCATGTGGTGATAGACCCATTCAGCGGTGAATCACTTAGCCGCGAAGACCTGTGCGAACGCTTGGTACCTTGGTTACCGGGTACCTCATTCGGTCAACCAAATGCCATCTCTGATGACGTTTTGGCGTTTCATCTGCAAGCTGCTGAACCCCGCGAGATCATTGCGCGTATGCTGCGCAATTTGCACGAAATCTATCGCCGCCAAGGCGATAACGACCGTCTGCTGAAGGTGCAAGCGCGGCTGGCGGTGTTGTTGCCAGAGTAGTGGCATCGCGAGCGCAGCGAAGCAAATTAGTTGATCACCACCGCCGCACCGTCTCCCTTGTCGGCAATCACGCCAATCTGAAACACCTGCTCGCCCAAGTCGGCCAAGGTCTTGGCACATGCAGCGGCGGCGGAGGCGTCTAGCACCAACACCATGCCAATGCCGTTGTTGAAAGTGCGGCACATCTCGGCCTCGTCAATGCCGGCAGTGGTTTGCAGCCAAGTAAAGAGCTCAGTACGGGGCCAACGGTCACGCTGCAAATGCGCAGCGCAGTGGTCAGGCAACACACGGGGAATGTTCTCGGTCAAACCGCCGCCGGTGATGTGCGCCAGTGCTTTGATGGGGTGGGCTTTCAAAGCCGCCAACACCGACTTCACATACAGCCGCGTGGGTGCCATCAGCGCCTCTTTGAAGGGCTGGCCGTCCAAGCTGACAGGTAAATGCGCAGCTGCTCTGTCTATGCATTTACGCACCAAGCTGAACCCGTTGGAGTGAACGCCACTGGACGCCAAGCCCAGCACCACATCGCCAGCTTTCACGTCTTGGCCGGTCAAGATCTTGCTCTTTTCCACCACGCCCACTGCAAAACCCGCCAAGTCGTATTCGCCAGCGGGGTACATGCCAGGCATCTCTGCGGTTTCGCCGCCAATCAGGGCGCAGCCTGACAGCTCGCAACCTTTGGCAATGCCGCCCACCACGGCGGTGGCAGTGTCCACATCCAGCTTGCCGCAGGCGAAGTAGTCAAGGAAAAACAAAGGCTCGGCGCCTTGCACCAGCACATCGTTGACGCTCATGGCCACCAAATCGATACCCACGGTGTCGTGCATATGCCATTCAAACGCCAGCTTCAGTTTGGTGCCAACACCATCGGTACCACTCACCAACACCGGCTCTTTGTAATTTTGGGGTACTTCGAACAAGGCGCCAAAACCACCAATTCCGGCCAATACGCCATCCCGCAGGGTTTTTTTGGCCAAGGGCTTGATGCGTTCAACCAATGCGTCACCAGCGTCAATGTCAACGCCAGCGTCTTTGTAGGAAAGAGGAGTGTTCATGAAAGAAAGGGCGCAAAGGCGCTAAAGGATGGGGTCGATAGAATGGCGCATTCTAAATGCCGGGTCTCAAGCCAGCTGATGTCTTCCTCCCCTGATTACCGACTGTTTGCCGCTTGGCTGGCCATTGCGGCCGCGGTGGCATTTGTTCTGTGGTGGTTGCTGCCGGTTTTAACGCCTTTTTTTATCGCTGCTGTCATGGCCTATGTACTCTCGCCGGTGGTTCAACGTTTACAGCAGTGGCTGGGCGAGGGCTTCCCAAAAAGCGTTTTGGTGCTGGTCTGCGAGACCGCTTTCATCGGGATTTTGCTGGCGGTGATGGCCTTGGTGGTGCCGGTGTTGTTCAAAGAAGCGGCCCGCATCCAAATGCAATTGCCTCAGTTGCTGGATGAACTCAAAAGCCATGTGGAGCCTTGGTTTCTGTCCTGGGGCGTTCAAATCGATCTGGATCCCCCCGCGCTTAAAAGTTGGCTGACCAAAAACGCCAATGCCCTTTCTGACAGCGCTTTGTCGTCTTTGATGGAATCGCTTCGCATAGGCGGTAGCGTGGCTTTGGCGGTGGTGGGTAATTTGGTGCTGATTCCCGTGGTGTTGTACTACTTGCTGATAGACGGCCATGTGGCCTTGTCGCACCTGCGCCAATGGGTGCCAGTGAACGCCAAAGCGTCAGTAGACAGTTTTGTCAGCGAGGCAGACAGTGTCTTGGGTGAGTATGTGCGTGGCCAATTGTTGGTGATGCTGATCTTGGCGGCTTATTACGTCCTTGGCTTGTCTTTGTTTGGCTTGTCAGTGGCTTGGCCCATTGGCATCTTCACAGGCTTGGCGGTGTTTGTGCCCTATGTCGGCTTTGGCGTGGGTTTGCTGTTAGCCGCTTTGTCAGGCTTTTTGGAAATGGCACCCATGCAAGCCACCCTGATGTTGGTGGTGGTATTTGGTTTGGGCCAGTTGATGGAAGGCTTTGTGCTCACGCCGCGTTTGGTGGGAGAGCGCATAGGCCTGCACCCCTTGGCGGTGATTTTTGCGTTACTGGCTTTTGGGCAGTTACTGGGTTTTGTAGGTGTGTTGATGGCCTTGCCTGCCAGCGCGGTGCTGTTGGTGGCTTTGCGTCGAATGCGAGAGCGTTACATGGCCAGTCGTTTGTATGCGGGCTAACCGGGTATGAGGCAAATTGCGCTGGACATAGGTGTCGATGTCGGTCCTACCTTGTCCAATTTCGAGCCCGGTCACAACGCTGCTGCCCTTGAACATTTGCAGCTTTGGTTGGCAGGACACACCCGTTCACCTGTGCCCACTTACCTGTGGGGCGAACAAGGCTGCGGCAAAACCCATTTGTTGGCTGCTGTGGCCCAGGCCATCCGATCGCAAGGGCACCGCGTGGGATGGATGGACGCCAGCATGACCGAGCCCAGCGACTTCGACACCGAATGGGATGTGGTGTTGATGGACGATGTACAGGACTACAGCGCTGTGCAGCAGCACGCTGCTTTCAATTGGTTTGTACATGCAGCCACCCCCGGTGCAGCGCGTCAACCCTGGGTGCTGGCAGCGGGTTTGTTACCGCCACAAGACCTGCCTTTGCGTGAAGACTTGCGCACCCGCTTGGGTTGGGGCCATGTGTTTCATTTGCAGGTGCTGGGTGAAGACGAGCGGCGAGCCGTCTTGGTGAAACATGCGCAAGCGCTGGGTATGACCTTGAACAACGATTTGCTGGACTATTTGCTCACCCGCTTTAGCCGTGACTTGGGGCATTTGATCGACCTGCTGCACCGCTTGGATGCGTTCGCATTACAGACCCAACGCCCTCTCACCATCCCCTTGCTCCGAGCCATGCTCGACGAGAGTTAAGCCCATGAAATTGGCTTTATTTGACCTTGACCAAACCTTGTTACCACTGGACTCCGACCAATCCTGGGGCGAGTTCACATTGGGCCTGGGTTGGACCGATCCGCAAACATTCAAGCAGCGCAACGATGCGTTTTATGCCGACTACAACGCCGGTTGTTTGGATATTCACGCCTATGTACGCTTTGCCACCGAAGCGGTGCGTCAACGCGGTTTGGCAGTCGCCCATGCAGCCCATGCGCAATTCATGCAGAAAGTGATTCAGCCCGCTATCCGACCGCAAGCCCTGGCATTGGTGGAGAAACACCGTTCCCAAGGCGATACCTTGGTGATGGTGACCGCCACCAATGAATTTGTCACCACGCCTATTGCGCAAGCTTTCGGCATGGATGTGCTGCTGGCAGTGCAATTGGTGCGGGACGCCGATGGCAACTTCACCGGTGACATTGATGGCACACCCACTTTGCGCGAAGGCAAAGTCACCCGGGTGAACCAATGGTTGGCTGCTCAGGGTTTAAGCCTCCCAGAGGTGCATGCCACGTTTTACAGCGACTCGATGAATGACTTGCCCTTATTGGAAAAAGTCGATGTTCCCGTGGTCACCAACGGCGGTCCGGCCCTTAAACACATCGCCCAAGAACGCGGGTGGCGTATCCTCGACCTTTTCGAGACTTCATGATCAGCAAAATCATCAACCGTTTGATAGGTCGCGCAGGCCCCAAAGCCTCGCCCAAGTTTGGGCAGAGACGCGTTATCAGTGAATCGGTTCACCATATTGACCACAGCTTGGTGGACGAGCGTGCCATGAACGTGGTGCGTACCTTGCAAGAGCGTGGCTTTGAAGCCTATATCGTGGGTGGCGCGGTGCGTGACTTGCTGGTGGGCTTGAAACCCAAAGACTTCGATGTCGCCACCAACGCCACGCCAGAAGAGGTGAAAGCGTGTTTTCGGCGGGCTTTCATCATCGGGCGGCGTTTTCGCATCGTCCATGTGGTGTATGGCCGAGGCCGTGAGCACGAGGTGATCGAGGTCTCTACTTTCCGTGCCTATCTTGACAGCAACGATGCCGAGCAGGTCAGCGGCAATGAGCGCACCAGCAAAAAAGCCCTCTCCAACATGACCCATGCGGTAGATGCGAGTGGGCGTGTGTTGCGCGACAACGTGTGGGGCCCGCAGGAAGAAGATGCGGCGCGGCGCGATTTCACCGTCAATGCCATGTACTACGACCCCTTGACTGGCGATGTGATTGACTACCACCATGGTTTGGGAGACGCCAACAAACGGGTGCTGCGCATGATCGGCGACCCCGCCACCCGTTACCGCGAAGACCCTGTGCGCATCATTCGCGCCGTGCGTTTTGCGGCCAAGTTAAACAACTTAGGCTTCAAGATCGAACCGCGTACTGCCAAGCCCCTGAAGGCCTCGGTGGGTTTGCTGGCCGATGTGCCACAAAGCCGTTTGTTTGACGAAATGCTCAAGCTTTTGCAAACCGGCCACGCACTGGCCAGCATAGAGCAACTCAAAAACTTGGGTATGGCCCGTGGCATTTACCCGCTGTTGGATGTGGTGGTCGAGCGGGTGGAATCCGAATTTGTGCATGCCGCTTTGCAAGACACGGACCGCCGCGTAGGCGAAGGCAAACCGGTTGCGCCCAGTTTTTTGTTGGCTTGTGTGTTGTGGGCCGATGTACGCGAAGGTTGGCAGGTGCGCAGCGCCGAGATGCCCACCTTCCCTGCCTTGCAAGAGGCCATTGAAGACGTGTTCAACGCCCGCATAGGCGATGTGTCAGGCCGAGGCAAATTGGCTGGCGATATGCGCGAGATCTGGACCATGCAACCGCGTTTTGACAAACGCAATGGCAGCGCCCCGTTTGGTTTGGTTGAACAAGCACGCTTTCGTGCCGGTTTCGATTTCATGCGACTGCGTGCCGAAGTGGGCGAGGTGGACGAAGAACTGGCCGATTGGTGGGAAACCTTCAGTACCGCCAGCGACGACACACGTGTCGACATGTTGCAAGCGGTCAAACCTGCGCCACGTGCGGTCAAGGCCGATGGCACACCAGTGGCCCGCAAGCGCCCACGGCGTAGACGTAAGCCTGCGGCCAGTGGCCCCAGCTCCGGTGGTGACACAGCGGCGTGAACCCGTCAAACGGCCGAGAACCCGTCAGTGCCGTTGTGGCACTGGGCGCTAATTTGGGAGACGCCGCTTCTAGCTTGCGCCAAGCTTTAGCAGATATTGCCGCATTACCCTATACCGAACTGCTGCAAGCCTCCCCTTTGCTTAGCAGCGCACCGCTAGATGCCGATGGCCCTGCTTATGTCAATGCGGTCGCACGTATTTCTACACAACTGAATGCGGTTGACCTGTTGCAAGCCTTGCAGGGATTGGAAAACGCCGCAGGCCGCACCCGAGACTATCACCATGCGCCCCGTACGCTGGATTTGGATATGCTGTTTTACGGGGATGCGAACATGCAAAGTGAATGGCTAACAGTTCCCCACCCATGTTGGGCGCAACGCGCTTTTGTGTTGCTGCCTTTGCAATGGGTCTGCCCCGACAAGGTAACGCCTGAAATGTTAGCTGCCGTTGCCGATCAAACCACGTTTTGGCTAAAGAGCTAAGCCTTTACTGCGAAATTTTTCGCGCCTCTTCCATTTGCGCTTCAAAGTAGCGCTGAAACCCATAGGCCAAAGTGGAGAGCAAAGCTGTGGTGCCCACCATCAGCGACAAGACCAAAGCCCCTACTGTGAGCCAATTGGTTTTGCCTGCCGCTGAAGCTTCATCGTCATCGGGGTTGTAAGTGCTGTTCCAGCGCTCGGTGGACATCAAGCCCCAGTAAATCGCATTCAGCGCTCCGCTGGCCACGGTGATGCCCAAAAGAGGCACCAACCACCAGCTAAGAGGGTCGTCTAAACCAAAATCTTGGGCGCGTTCAAAGCCATACAAGCCCAGCAACGTGGGCCAAGGTAAGACCCAAGCCAGCCCATCGCCTTTACCGTACATGTAAAAACGCTGCAAGCCCAAAGGACCACCTAAAAAGCTCAACCAGGTTGCCAATGTTTTGTTTTTCATGTGGCAGATTATCGGTTTGGCGGCGTGAGCTCGCTGGCAGGGCTGGAATCTCCCGCGCCCAAGGCTTTTTGCATGAACACGGTGTCTAGCCATTGGCCGTGTTTCCAGCCGCTGGCTTTCAAAATGCCAGTGTGTTCAAACCCCAAGCTGCGGTGCAGCCCAATCGAGCCTGCGTTGGCCGAGTCGCCAATGACCGCCAGCATTTGGCGAATACCCAGCACCTCGCAACATCGCATCAGCTCGGCCAGCAGGGCACGACCTAGGCCTTGGCCCGTATGGTCGGGGTGTATGTAGACCGAATCCTCGGCCATGAAACGAAAAGCAGGGCGGGGCCTGAAAACACCCGCATAGGCAAACCCCAGCACCTCAGTACCTCGGCTGGCAACCAAATGCGGCAAGCCTTTGACCAGTACGTCGCTGCGGCGGCGGCTTATGTCGTCCAAGTCGGGGGGATCTAATTCAAAGCTGCCTTTGCCGTGCGTCACATGGTGGGCGTAGATGGCAGTTATGGCCGGCAAGTCGGCTGGCAAACTGGTGCGGATCAGCAGGGCAGAAGGGTGCATGGGGGCTCGGTCTATAATGGCAGGCTTTTCAGCGAGCGCTGGCCGGGTGGCCATGTCGCGTGTCTCATCGCTGAATCAAAGTCTGCACCCAAGGATAAACCATGGTCGTCATCCGACTTTCACGCGGCGGCGCTAAAGCCCGTCCCTTTTTCAATATTGTTGTGGCTGACAAGCGCGTTCGCCGCGATGGTCGCTTTATCGAGCGCATCGGTTTTTACAACCCCATCGCTTCTGGCGGCGAGGAAAGCTTGCGCATTGCCCAAGACCGCCTCAGCTACTGGGTAGGCGTGGGCGCACAAACGTCGCCGACCGTTGATCGCCTGATCAAACAAGCTGGCAAAGCTGCCGCTTAAAAGCCCATCCCCAACCCATGCAAGCCGCTTGGGAGCCTGCTGAATTGCCAGCGGACGCTGTCGAAGTTGGCCGTATTCTTGATGCATGGGGTCTGAAGGGATGGCTGAAAATCCTCCCTCACAGCGCCTCGCCCGAGGCGCTGTTTTCATCTAAGCGCTGGTTTTTACAACCGAATGAACGTGGCGCCTCGCCATTTACCGGCACGGTGTTGCTGCGAGTGCGCGAAGCCAAAGAACATTCGGACACCGTGGTGGCTTGCATGCATGAATTGGTTGACCGCGACGTCGCCCAAAGCCTCAAAGGCGCACGCATATTTGTGCCGCGCTCAAGCTTTCCCACCCCAGCTATCGACGAATACTATTGGGTGGATTTGATGGGTTTACAGGTGCGAAACCGCGAAGGTGTCAATTTAGGTGAGGTCACCGAGTTGTTGTCCACCGGCCCGCAAACCGTGCTGGTCTTGCGCGATGCGGTGACCGATGGCGAAGGCAAGCCCATAGAGCGCATGATTCCCTTTGTCTCTGCCTATATTGACGCGGTAGACATCCAAGGTCGCCTGATCACGGTGGACTGGCAAGCCGATTACTGACCGCTTCACTTCCCGCATACTTTGACCATGCGCGTTGACATCATCACTTTGTTTCCCGAACTTTTCCCTGCTTTTTTGCAAGCCGGTGTGACGCGTCGCGCCTATGAAAGCGGTCAATTGGCGGTCAAAACATGGAACCCCCGTGACCACGCCGAGGGCAACTACAAACGGGTAGACGACCGGCCTTTTGGCGGCGGCCCTGGCATGGTCATGCTGGCTGAACCGTTGGCGGCTTGCTTGGCAGCTCTTCGGGCTGAAAGTGGTTTCAACAGAGAACAAGCGCCTTTGCTGTATTTCTCACCGGTGGGACAAGTATTGACGCAAACCTTGGTGCGGCAGGCAGGGCAAACCGCTGGTGTGGTGCTGCTGTGCGGTCGCTACGAGGGCATCGATCAGCGCTTTATCGACAGCCATGTCGATGCCCAAGTCAGTTTGGGTGACTTTGTGTTGTCGGGCGGGGAAATTGCCGCCATGGCATGGTTGGATGCCTTGGCACGGCTACAACCGGGTGTTTTGCATGATGAGCAAAGCCACGTGCAAGACAGCTTCACTCCGGCATTGAGCGGGTTGCTGGACTGCCCCCACTACACCCGTCCTGAGGAGTGGCAAGGTCAAACGGTACCCGAGGCCCTGATGTCAGGGCACCATGCACAGATTGCTGCTTGGCGACGGCAGCAAAGCCTGACGTTGACCGCCAAAAACCGCCCCGACTTGCTAGAAAAAGCCCGTCAATCTGGGCTTTTGACCCGCGCTGATGAGCAACTGCTAGCGGATAAACCTCAACCTTAGCCAGCCAGCTATAATGGTGGGCTTTTGATCCTCTGGGTGGCCGCCTCGTGTTTTCAACACCATAGGCCTTTTGTGTAGCGCACCCATGATCATTGTGAGGACAACATGAATCTCATCCAAACTCTGGAACAAGAAGAAATCGCCCGCATGGGCAAAAAAATCCCGGTTTTCTCCCCTGGTGACACCGTGGTCGTCAGTGTCAATGTCGTCGAGGGAACGCGCAAGCGTGTGCAGGCTTTTGAAGGCGTGGTCATTGCCAAACGCAACCGTGGCATTAACTCCAACTTCATCGTTCGCAAAATCTCCAGCGGCGAAGGCGTTGAACGTACTTTCCAAACCTACAGCCCTTTGATCGCCAGCGTTGAAGTCAAGCGCCGTGGTGATGTGCGCCGTGCCAAGTTGTACTATTTGCGTGAGCGCAGCGGTAAATCTGCCCGTATCAAAGAAAAGCTCACTGCCAAGGCTGCCCCTGCAGCAGCAGCTGCCAAGTAAGACCATACAGGTCTGCTTAAAAAAACCGCCCCAGTTCACGCTGTGGCGGTTTTTTTTGACCTTTGTTCATGTCGCTGTGGTTTCCTTGACCTCAATCCCCCGCTTTTCCCCTGAAACCGCCGAGGTTTTGGGCTGGGATGGCCATTTGCCTCGCGTACCTTCGCAACGGCTTGCGCCTGAGGGTTTACGACAGCATTTCGCCGCCCCTCCTGTGTGGGCGCCCGATGCCATGCTTGAGCCCCCGCTCAACCCATCGAAACCCCCTGTCGATGCCGCGGTGCTGCTGGGTGTTGTGATGCGCCATGAGCCCAGTGTTTTGCTCACGCTCAGGACCGCCCATTTATCCACCCATTCGGGGCAGATTGCTTTTCCAGGCGGAAGGCAAGACCCCAGCGATACCGACGCAGTGGCTGCTGCCTTGCGTGAATCGCAAGAGGAGGTGGGTTTGGACCCCTCGAATGTCGAGGTTTTAGGTCAATTGCCTTTGTATCTCACCGGAACGGGCTTCAAAGTAACGCCGGTGGTGGCTTTGCTTGATCCAGCCATGCGTTTGAGCGCTAATCCCCACGAAGTGGCACAGGTATTTGAAGTTCCTTTGGCCCATGTGATGAACCCCGCCAACCATTGTCGCCATGCGGTGGAGTGGTCAGGTGTACGGCGTGAGTGGTTCTCCATGCCTTACCAAGATGGCGAGCAAAAACGCTTTATTTGGGGGGTGACGGCTGGCATTTTGCGCAACCTTTATTGTTTTTTAAGCGCCAACCCTGATTGAGGCGTCATAGGCACTTTGGCTTGACTATCATGCTGGCATGAGCTTTTTTGCACTTTTATTGGCTTTTTTGCTGGAGCAAGCCCGTCCTTTGAGCTTTGGCGCAAGCTTAGAGCGCGCCTCTCAAATGTGGTCTGACAAGGTACGCAATACCTTAGACACGGGAGATCAGCGTCATGCATGGACAGCATGGGGTGTGGCGATTGGCTTGCCATGCATGGTGGTCTGGGTGGTTCATGTGCTGTTGCTGTGGTATGTCGGTTGGCTGTTTGCCATGCTTTGGAGTGTGGCGGTGCTTTACGCCACCTTGGGGTTTCGCCATTTCAGTCACCATTTCACAGGTATACGGCAAGCCTTGTCAGTAGGTGACGATGTTTTAGCCAATACCTTGCTATCGCAATGGTCGGGCGCCAAAGGTGAAAACCTCACCCGCGCAGAAATCATCCGTCACGTGATTGAATACTCTGCCATCGCGGCGCACCGGCATGTGTTTGGTGTGGTGGTTTGGTTTGCGGTTTTTGCGGGCTTGGGGTTGGGACCGGTAGGTGCTGTGCTTTACCGTTTAAGTGAATTTTTATCGCGTGCTTGGGGCAGTCAGCAAGGTTCAAGCGCATTGGAGGAAGACCACTACAGCCCTGCATTGGAAATGTGTGCAGCCAAAGCCTGGCGCAGTGCAGACTGGGTGCCAGCCCGATTGACCGCCTTGAGTTTTGCAGTGGTGGGTAATTTTGAAGATGCTATAGAGGCCTGGCGTCACGATGCTGTGCATTTCCCCGACGCCAACGACGGCGTGGTGCTGGCCGCAACTTCGGGCGCCATTAACGTGCGCTTAGGTGGCAAGACCTTGGGCGAATCCGATGAAGAGTTGTTACTGACCCCGCAGGCGGTTGAGACCACAGCAGGTCGAGAGCCGGAACTCTTTCATTTGCGCAGCATGGTAGGCCTGGTCTGGCGCGCTGTGGTGATGTGGATGTTGTTGCTGGCGCTTTTAACTTTGGCGCGTTTATTGGGCTGATGGGTTTAGTAGGTTTTAGGCGCTGACAGTTCGGCAAAAAGCTCTGTGTAAATTTTGTACCGCCCTGGATCAATGGCTTGTTCAAGCACAGCTTGGCGTACCCCGCAGTCAGGCTCGTGTACATGGCTGCAATTATGGAATTTGCAATGATCGGCATGTGCAGCCATATCGGGCATACAAGACGCCAGCACGCTTGGAGCAATATGGTGCAAGCCAAAGGCTTGAAAACCCGGCGAATCCATCAAGGCGGTTGTTTTGGCCTCGTCTACCCAATACCAGGTCGTAGAAGTCGTGGTATGTTTACCCGACTGCAAGGCCTGAGAGATGATATTCGTAGCTGCATTGGCTTTGGGTACCAGGCGGTTAATCAAAGTGCTTTTACCAGCCCCAGAGGGTCCCAGCACCAAAGTGACGCGGTGGGCAAGTTCCTGCTTGAGGGCGCTCAGGTCTTGCACAGGGTCTTTCAGACTCAAAGGTAACACCAAACAACCCAGTTGCTGGTAAGGCAGCAGTTTGTGCCAAGCCTTGGTAAACGCATCGCCAAGGTCTTGCTTGTTTAAGCCTATCAAGGTGCGAATGCCTTCATGTCTGGCCGCAATCAAAGCACGTGCGAGTTGGCTTTGCGAAAAATCTGGCTCTGCGGCAACCAGCACCAGCACTTGGTCAATATTGGCTGCAAAGGATTTGGTGCGAATTTCATCTTGCCGGTAAAAAAGATTTTTTCGTTTGTCTATTGATTCGATACTGCCACCATCTTCGCTGGCACTCCACTGCACATGGTCACCCACCACAGCTTGGTTTTTTTTTCCTCGCGGGTGACATATACGGCGTTCACCTTGGGCATCTTCAACCCAAACGTGGCGACCATGGCTGGCCACCACCAAGCCTTTGTTGTTCACGCAGTCAGCCGCGCAAGCCGTTGTGCGGCAGGCGGATGTGAATGGTAAAAAGCCACATAAAGCGGATCTGGCGTGAGGGTAGAGGCGTTGTCTTGGTAGAGCTTGAGAAGCGCTTGGCGCAAGTCTGCGCCATTGGCATATTCGCAAGCAAAAGCATCGGCTTCAAATTCATGTTGACGCGAACGAGCTGAATGTAATGGGGTTGTGAGAAAGGAGATAAGCGGCACAAACAACATGAACAGCAAGAGGGCAAGCGCATCATTGCTTCCAGACAAATGTGGCTGCACACCCAAGCCTTCATAAAACCAAGTTTGTGTGCTGAGCCAGCCTAGGCCAGCAAGTGCTATCAGGGTGTAAGCAAAGCTGTTGAGCAGCGATTTGGGTATGTGTTTGAGCTTGGCGTGCCCGAGTTCATGGGCCAGCACGGCTTCCATTTCTTCAGGACTGAGTTGTTTGAGCAAGGTGTCAAAGAACACGACGCGCTTTTGTTTGCCCAAGCCAGTGAAGAATGCATTGGAATGTGCCGAGCGACGGCTACCGTCCATCACAAAAAACCCCTCTGCTTGAAAACCTGTTCGCTGCATCAAGGCAACGACACGGTCTTTCAGTGAGGCATCTTCTAGCGGTTGAAATTTGTTAAACAAAGGCATGATGACACTGGGTGCTAACCACATCACAAAAAGTTGGTAGACCACTAACACGCCCCAAGCGATCATCCACCACCATGAGCCACCCGACTGCATTAAATACATTACTAGCCACAGCAATGGCAAACCCAAAACAGCGCCAAGCAAGCTTGCTTTGAACATGTCACTGACCCACAGTCCAATGGTCATTCGATTAAAACCAAAAGCCTGCTCCACGCGAAAGGTTTGTATGTATGAAAGAGGTAAATTAACCACAGCGTTGATGAGCATAAATCCCACCACCAACAAGATTTGCTGCCCCATGCCAGCGCCCAGAACGTCCAGTAACCACTGGTCCAGCAGACCCAAGCCTCCCAGCAAGGTCCACACCACCAACATGGCCGTGTCAAGCGCCATATCCCACTGACCTATGCGCAGTTTGGCAAGCGTGTAATCCGCGGCTTTTTGGTGTGCAGCAATGTCAATAACGGACGCAAAAGCGTCAGGGACGCTAGAACGGTGCCTTGCGACGTGCCGCATTTGGCGTTGGGCTAGCCAGAATTTAAGCATGAGATTGAGCAACAGCAAGCTGGTGAAAACCAAGGTGAATGTCATTGAGGTAGTCATGCTGTGAGTTTAGAGGACAATGGACAAATGAACATCACTGAACCGAACAGCCCATTTGTGGCTGGAGATAACGAGTTAAAAAAATCCGATGACAACCTGGTGTGGTTGGATTGTGAGATGTCGGGCCTCGACCCTGAAAAAGACAAACTGTTGGAAATAGCAGTGGTGGTGACAGGTCCGCACCTGACTCCACGCGTAGAAAGCCCAGTATGGGTTCTGCACCAATCAGATGCAGTGCTCAATGGCATGGATGCATGGAACAAAGGCACCCACGGCAAAAGTGGATTAATAGATAAAGTCAAAGCTTCCACCTTGGATGAATCACAAGTCCAAGAAGAACTGATTGCATTCATCAAGAAGTATGTTTCCAAGGGCGTGTCGCCTATGTGTGGCAATACCATCAGCCAAGACAGGCGTTTTCTGGTCAAGTACATGCCGCAATTCGAAGCGTGGTTTCATTATCGAAATTTGGATGTCAGCACCCTCAAAGAACTTTCAAAGCGCTGGAAGCCAGAGGTATATGCCGCATTTAAAAAGCGTCAAAGCCATACGGCCTTGGCCGATGTACATGAATCGATTGATGAGTTGGTGCATTACAGAGCGCATTTTTTGAAGCTTTGAAAATATTTCCTAGGGTAGACCCTGATTCGTGCGACAATACACTTTGTTGGGTTTCAGACCCACTTGCTACATCTGCCTCACACCTTGGGTTCATACAGTTGAACCACGCCGATCTTCAAGATTGGCTTGCTTTGTTTGAAGGTTGATGTTTTTCCAACCTTTGAACGGAGTGCCCGCCGTTAGGCAGGGCTTTATCTATGACTGATGATTTGAATTCCCATCCCGTGTCTGACGCTGTTTCTGACACGATTGACGACCACCAAACAAGCGTTGCTGAAACCAAATCCATTGCTGCGGTAGATGGTTCTGGTTTTGTGGCCATGGGTTTGGCCCCCGAACTTTTATCTGCTTTGCGCGACCTGTCTTTCACACAACCCACCGCGGTGCAGGTTCGTGCCATTCCTTTGGCCTTGCAAGACAACACCGACAAACCTGCCAATGATTTATTGGTCTCAAGCCAAACCGGCAGCGGGAAAACCGCTGCCTTCTTGCTCCCTGTTTTGCATACCTTGTTGCAACAACAACAGCAGCAAGAAAAGGCTGATAACAAGGCATGGGCAGAAAAAGTAGCCCAAGCTGTAGCGCGTGGCGAAGAGGCCCCTAAAAAACCTCGCCGCAAAAATCCTACGGATACACGTCATGTCAAACCCGCCAACCCTGGCGCCTTGATTTTGTGTCCCACCCGCGAATTGGCACAACAAGTAGCCAAGGACGCCATTGATTTGGTGCGTCATTGCAAAGGTTTACGTATTGCTTGTGTGGTGGGTGGCATGCCTTACCCTGTGCAAATCGCAAGACTGCATAACGCGGATTTGGTGGTTGCAACGCCTGGGCGTTTATTGGATTTGCAGCGCTCCAAGCAATTGCATTTGAACAAAGTGCAATTTTTGGTAGTCGATGAAGCTGACCGCATGTTGGACTTGGGCTTTGCCGAAGATTTGGCCGAGGTGCATAAGCTAACCGAGTCGCGTCGCCAAACCATGATGTTCAGCGCTACTTTTGCCCCACGTATTCAGCAGTTGGCTGCTCGAATCATGCGCACGCCCCAACGCTTGCAAGTCGATTCCCCCCAAGAAGCCCATGTCAATATCAAGCAAGTGCTTTTTTGGGCTGATAACCAGCACCACAAGCGTAAGTTGCTAGATCATTGGTTGCGCGATACCACTATTGACCAAGCCATTGTGTTTGCCTCTACCCAAATTGAATGCGATGCGTTGGCCGAAGACTTGCAGCAAGTTGGCTTTTCTGCTGTGGCTTTGCATGGTGCTTTAAGCCAAGGTTTAAGAAATCGCCGTTTGCAAGCTTTGCGCGATGGTCGTGTACAAATTTTGGTGGCTACCGATGTCGCCGCACGGGGCATCGATGTGCCTAGCATCAGCCATGTATTCAATTTTGGTTTGCCCATGAAGCAAGAAGACTATGTACACCGTATCGGACGTACAGGTCGAGCAGGGCGTGATGGTTTGGCTGTAACGTTTGCAGAATGGCGTGATCGACGCAAGATTTTGGACATTGAGCATTTCACGCAGCAGCCTTTGCGTGCTGACATGATTCCTGGATTAGAGCCTACCCAACGCGCACCCAGGGCACCCAGTTCTGAGCCTAAGCGCTTTGGAAAACCAAGCGGTGGCCGCTCTTTTGCTGGCGCCAAGCGTGGTTCGAGTTTTAAACCACGTGGTCCAGCACGCGGCTGATGACATTGAAAACTATCGCTCAGTGAGCGATGTATTCAACGTTTTGATAATGGGCTTGAACAAATAGGTCAGCAGATTGCGCGTACCCGTGCGTATATCAATGCTGGCCGTCATTCCAGGCTTGATCTCCATGGTCTTCGCTTTAGGGTTGTCTTGTGTTGGGGTCAAGCGTATATTGACTTTGTAGTACACACTGGGTTGACCGTTGGGTGTATTGGCCATGGAGCCTTGTGAATTCGAATCTGACAGTGTGTCAGGACTGATGTCGGCCAACTCCCCTTTGAGATTGCCGTAAATACTGTAGTCGTATGCATCTAGGGTAATAAAGACGGTTTGACCTTTAACCAATTGACCTATATCGGTTGGCGACACCTTGGCCTCAATGAACAGGGCATCGCCTACGGGGGCGATATGCATCAATTCATCGCCAGGGCGCAGTACTCCTCCCAAGGTATGGATTTTCAATGTTTTGACCACGCCGT
>DAIQOH010000026.1:0-19796 GCA_036787995.1 Limnohabitans sp.
CAGTCCGCGGTAAAGCATGTAGCTGGCCAGTAAAAAAAGCAGTAAGGCAAAACCGCGTTTCAGTTTGGACACAGGCATTTTGTGGGCTAAACGCGCACCCATGGGGGCGGTGACCATGGTGCAAAGACCAATCACCACCAAGCCAGGCAACCAAATATAGCCAAAGCTCCAGGCCAGGTTATGGGGTGCATTCCAACCGCTCACCACATAGCCCAGGGCATTGGCCAAAGCGACTGGGAATCCGATGGCAGCACTGGTGGCAACCGCTTGGCGTATAGGCACATTGCACCAAGTCATGAAAGGGATGCTGACAAACGCACCGCCCGCACCCACCAGGCCCGACAGCAAACCAATCACACTGCCCACTGCAGTTTGACCGACCGTACCAGGCATTTGCCGCGATGGTTTAGGTTTTTTATCCAACACCATTTGTGTGGCAGAAAAAGCAGTGAAACCTGCAAAAAACAAAGCCAGTGCAGAGCCTTTCAATACCGCGAATAACCACAGGCTTGACAAGGCACTGCCGAGCAATATGCCGGGGGCTAAACCTTTCACCAAGTCCCAACGCACTGCGCCTAATTTATGGTGAGCTCGCGTGCTTGCCAGCGATGTCACCACAATGGTTGACATGCCTGTGGCAATCGCCATCTTCACAGCAGAGTCAGCGTCTACGCCTTGGGTGCCAAGCAAAAAGGTGATGAATGGAATCATCATCAGTGCACCACCCACCCCCAACATGCCAGCCAGAAAACCTGCAACGGTACCCAAAAGAACCAGGGCCACCATGACGTCGGCAAAAGACATCGCCATCAGGCGAGTCCGAGTTTTTGAGCCATGCCTATGCGTTGCAGTTTGCCGGTTGCGCCTTTGGGTATTTCTTCCAGTAACAAAATCTTGCGTGGTACTTTGAAGTCTGCAACTCGCGAGGCGACGTAGTCGCGAAGTTCTTTTTCAGTGGCAGTTTGACCCTCACGAAGCACCACCGCAGCCCCGACTTCTTCACCCAATTTTTCATGGGGAATACCAAAGCAAACCACTTGTGCCACGGCCGCGTGGTCCATCAGAATTTCGTCAATTTCACGAGGGCTGATTTTTTCGCCGCCGCGGTTGATGATTTCTTTTAATCGGCCGGTGATACTGATATAGCCCTCACTGTCCATCACACCTTGGTCGCCTGTGCGAAACCAACCATGTGTGAACGCTTCAGCATTGGCCTTGTCGTTGTTTTCGTAGCCAGGGGTGACATTAGGACCGCGAATCACAATCTCTCCCGTGCTGCCTGTGGAAAGCAATTGCCCATCGTTGTCCATGATGGCCACTTCAGGTCCCGCTGCCAATCCCACGGTGCCAGGCTTGCGTTTGCCTGGGGGTAAAGGGTTACACGCCATTTGGTGGGCTGCCTCGGTCATGCCATAGGCTTCAATGACGGGCGCATGAAAGGTGGCTTCAAGTTCGGCTAACACTTGGGGTGGCAAGGATGAAGATGATGAGCGAATAAAGCGCAAAGGGACTTTGGTAATCACGTCGCGGTTGTTAGCCGCTCTGGACAAAATTGCTTGGTGCATGGTGGGTACAGCGGTGTACCAAGTGGGTTTGACCTCTTCCATTTGCGAGAAAAACTTCAGCGCATTGAAGCCACTGGTGCAATGCACTTCGCCGCCTTGAGATAAGGGCGCCAAAATGCCGGCAATCAAGCCATGGATGTGAAACAGCGGCATGACATTCAAGCCTCGGTCGGATGCACTGAATGCAGTGCTTTTGGCGATATGTTGCGCAGATGCGCATACATTGCGCTGCGTCAACGGAACAATTTTGGGGCGTGAGGTGGTACCAGAGGTGTGTAATACCAAGGCAACATCATCCGCATGGGCCATGCCTGGCGCAGCAGCCGTTTGCTTGGTGCGAGAAGCCGTGTCCAAGGTAAAAGAGCCTGCCCCTTGGGTTGGGCTTGGGTGCAGGTAGACAATCGATACGCCCAGTTTTTTGGCGACTTCTACCGCTGGCGACTGTGAACCCTGTTCGACCACCAAGGCCTTGGCATGCAAGTCGTTCAGATAAAACTCGAACTCATCAGCCCGGTAAGAAGGGTTGAGGGGGGCAGAGGTGCTGCAAGCGGCCACAGCGACAAAAGCGGCTGCCATTTCTGCTCCGTTGGGCAACACAATTGCAACGCGGTCGTTACGACCTATACCGACCGCATTCAGAGAAGCTTGCACATGTGATGCTAAGTCGCGTAAACCTTGATAGGTCAATGGCGCGGCGTTGGGTGCGCTTAAACACACGGCATTTGCTTGGCCTTGCGCCATCCATTCTTGAAGGGTTTGCATGCGGGTCCTTTAGTTTTGTAATTTCAATCCGTGCTGGCTTTGCAGCACGCTTTGTTCTAGCAATCGGGTCAGGCTGTAAACCGTTTCAAGCGTGGGCGTGGGTATGCCAACCACACGACCGAGTTCGATGACACCGCCCAAAATGGCATCTAACTCGAGGGCTTTGCCTTGCTCAATGTCTTGCAACATGGAGGTTTTGTGCGCACCTACCGATTGGGCACCAGCGATGCGTTTCTCTATGGTGATTTTGAATTGCGCACCGGTTTTTTCACCCACAGCTTGGGCTTCTTGCATCATTTGAGTGGCCAGCGAATGGCTAAGCGGGTGCAAGGCAATTTGTTCCAAAGTGGCATGGGTCAAAGCGGAAATGGGGTTAAAGCACAGATTCCCCCACAACTTCACCCACAGTTCACTGCGAATGTCTGCAGACACAGGGACTTTAAAGCCGGCACCAATCATGGCTTGGGCCAACAGCGTGACACGCTCAGTTTTTTCACCATTGGGTTCACCCAAGGTGAAGCGGTTACCCTCAATCAGCTTGACAACGCCGGGGGCGATTAACTCTGCGGCAGGGTAGACCACCGCACCAATCACTCGTTCGGGTTTGAGATGCTGCCAAAGCACTCCATCAGGGTCGAGTGTCTTGAGTTGAGTGCCTTGGTACTCGCCAGTGAGTTGGTGAAAGTACCACCAAGGCAAACCATTTTGCATGGTGACGACCGCGGTGTTGGCATGGCAGAGTCGGTCAATGTCTTGGGCGACTGTCGCTACCTGGTGTGACTTGAGCGTTAAAAACACATAGTCGTAGGTTTGCGCGTTGTCCACACTGCAAGCCTTCACGGGTGCAAGCTGTTCATTACCGTCTTCTAAAACCAGTTTCATGCCATGGTTTTGAATGGCGCGCAGATTTTCCCCACGGGCAATGCAGGTGACATCGTGTCCTGACAAGCTGAGTTTGACAGCAAGGTAACCGCCAATGGCACCTGCACCAACGATGGCTATGCGTAAAGACATCGCTTGAGAAAAAAAGTTGTGGTCATGAGAAAAATATACAAAGGCAAAAGTGTCTGCAAGGGCCGCCGAATCGTCATCCTGAACGAAAGGTTCAGGTGGGCGAGGTCAGAAAGGTGTTGGGTACATCTAACGCGAGATGTTCACGCTCACCAGCCGATGTTCCAAGCCCGGGGCTCCCAAGAGCATTGGTTCAAGAAATATAAAACCCGGCAGACTTGCAGACATGGTTATTGTAAAAGGCTTAAAGCAAGTGCCCATCGTGCCCAAGGGCTGTGTCGAGTCGGTGCAGCAAATTGTTTAAATTGTGGTTAGAGGAACTGGGCTCAGCGGGATCAGCTGAAAAATCGGACAACTCAAAAGCGAGGTTTAAAGCGGCGAGTACCGCGATACGGTCACGGGCTTTGATTTTTCCGGCATCTCGAATTTTGCACATGGCATCATCCACGCGACGTACAGCTGCATGAAAGCGTTCTTCAGCGCCTACAGGGCAACCCAAAATATAGCTTTGACCCATGATTTGAACTTCAAGTTGGTTCATGCCCCATCCTTGATTTCAAGTGGTAAGCGATCAAGCAAGCCATCGATACGGCTACGCGCTGCTTGCAGACGTGATTTGAGTGAATCCCGTTCTTGTTCAAGGGTTTCAACCTGAGCGCTGAGGAGTTCGTTGGTACGTCTGAGTTCGTCGTAGCGCAAGAGTAAACGTTCAACGCGCTCTAGAACAGGATCAAGGGATGAATTTTCCGACATGGGCGCATTTTAGGGGGCGTTAAAGGGATTGTGGCTAGAATGGTCAGGTTGGTGCTCGCGGTGTGGTTCACATGCCGCAGTTCAACGGGAAGCAGAAGTTTTCAGCCTACCAAGTACTTCTTTTTTGTACATGGCATGGTTGTGAAGCCAGCCTGCGCTGCCCCCGCAACGGTCAAGCGAACGAAATGCCCTCGGGCATTTCCGTACTGTCCCACACAGCCACTGGTTGCCTTGAACAAGCAACTGGGAAGGCGGACAGGGTTGTTTTCGCTAGCCCGGATACCGGCCAACAAGGTGAAGTTGCGTTCATTCGTCGCTTCGTAACGTCCATGCACTGTCGGGGAAGGCGGTGAGGGCACTTGGTTGGAATTTCATATATGTTTTCTTTCTTTAAATCCCATAAGGGCGGTTTTTTTCTTTGTATATTCATATGCTTTTTATCCATCTCGCAAGCCTCTGAAGAACCCACTCTCCGCCCCACTGTGGTTACCGCAAGTCGAACTGAACAAATCGTGACAGATGTCATTGCGCATACCACTGTGATTGGCCGTGACGCCATAGAGCAATCGCAAATGATTGATTTACCCTCGCTACTGGCAAGAGAGGCAGGCTTTCAGTTCACTCAAAATGGTGGTCGAGGTACGCAAGCGAGTGCGTTTTTACGTGGTGCAGCATCAATGCAAGTGCTCGTCCTGGTCGATGGTGTCCCTATGACAAAGCAAGATACCACGGGTGCAGTCAGTCTTGAGCACATCATGTTGAATCAAGTGGACAGGATTGAAATTGTCCGAGGGAATGTATCGGCTATCTATGGCAGTGGCGCGATTGGTGGCGTTATTCAAGTGTTCACTCGAGACACCCAAGCAGGGTCCAATGCTTTTGTGTCAACTGAGACTGGATCATATGGCTCTAAAAAAACTGTAGCAGGAACACAAGGAAAAGCAGGTGAATGGCAATATGCTTTAACAGTAGGAAATATTTCCACCCGTGGACGCAGTGCCATGAACACTTTACAAGGCGCCAATGTCAACCCAGACAATGATGGGTACCGTAATGACAACTACGCTGTCAACCTTTCATACAACCTGAGTCCGTTGCAGAAACTGGGATTTCGCTCTAGTGGGACTGATGGTCGTTTTGAGTACGATGTATCTGATGCGCTTTATGCATCTCCCAGAGATATGAACAAAGGTACAACGCTGATTCAAAGCAATACCTTGTATTGGAATGCACAGGTTTCCCCTGATTGGAAGAGCAAAATCAATGCTTCAGATTCCACAGAAAAAAACACTGCAACCACCATCGGTCTGTATCCATTGGATACCAAAGCAAAGACGCACACTCAATTAATCGCATGGATCAATGAATTTGCTATAAGCCAAGCTGTTATAACTGCTGGCATAGATTCGCAAGTGCAAAAGGTCGATACGGATGACGGGTATGGCAGTTTGCTCAACAAAGACAGAACCGCAAATGCGATGTATGCTGGCATGGTCTCCACATTTGATGCAGACAGTTTGCAGTTGAATGTCCGCCATGACAGTGTTGAAAACACCGGCAGTAAAAATACGGGCTATCTTGGCTATGGTCGGCAATTAACGCCTGAATGGAAAGTCACTATCGCGCATTCAACATCCTTTAATGTGGCCCCCCTAGGTTATCTTTATGACCCTTTAAGCGGGACTTCCACACTGAAACCCGAGACTGCAACAACCAACGAAATAGGTTTGCAATGGGCCGCTGGTAGCAATGTGCTTCGCGCTACCTATTTCAAGACACGGACCAAGGATCTGCTCTTGTACGATATGAATACCTATCGTTTCGCCAATATCACTAACGCCCATAATGAGGGATTAGAAACCAGTTACAGCGGACACTTCAATACAACTGATTTGCGCGCAAGTTTGACTTTGCAAAAACCTGTCAATGAAACAACTGGGAATATTCTTGACCGAAGAGCAAAAACATTGGTATCAGTTTCTGCTTCCCAACTTATAGGGCTGTGGACCCTAGGAAGTTCAGTGCGGTTTACGGGAGCCAGGCCAGATACAGGAAGTCATCCTGGCTTGACGAGTTATCTTTTGATAGACACGACGGCAAGATATCGTCTATCAAACGATTGGGTCGTCTTTGGTCGAGTTGAGAACTTGACTGATAAAACCTACCAAACTGCTTACGGATACCAGCAACTTCCTCGAACCATTTACCTTGGGGCAACTTGGGATTTCAAGCACTGATTTATGTAAATGCAATCTTTCCATTTGCCCCAACGTATCGTCTGCCTCACCGAGGAAACCACCGAGTGGTTATACCTTTTGGGGCAGTCGCATCGTATTGCGGGTATCTCGGGCTATACCGTCAGGCCTAAAGAAGCGCGGCATGAAAAACCGCGTGTCAGCGCTTTCACCAGCGCCAAAATCGACAAGATATTGGCGCTCAAGCCTGATTGCGTTTTCGGCTTCTCTGACCTGCAAGCCGATATTGCTTCTGCACTGATTCGTCGTGGGGTACAGGTCACCGTCTTCAATCAACGCAGTGTGGATGAGATTTTTTCCATGCTGTACCAAGTGGCTGCCATGGTGGGTGAGGCCTCTCAAGGCTTACAACGTATTGAGGCCATGCAACAGCACTTGCAAGCCATCAAGACGCAAACCAAAGCCTTTGCAAAACGGCCGAAGGTGTATTTCGAAGAATGGGATGAACCGCCTATCAGCGCCATTCGATGGGTATCAGAACTCATTCAAATCGCAGGTGGAGACGATTGTTTTCCCGAGCTGGCAATGCAGGCCATGGGTAAAGACCGCATCATCGCCGACCCTAGGGAGATTGTCAGACGCAGTCCCGACATCATCATGGGTTCATGGTGTGGAAAAAAATTTCGACCTGAAAAGGTGGCTGCCCGCCTTGGATGGCAGGATGTTTCTGCGGTCAAGCACAGTCAGATATTTGAAATCAAATCCGCAGACATTTTGCAACCTGGCCCTGCTGCTTTGACCGATGGTGTGAACCAATTGCACCGCATTATTCAAAACTGGGTTCATGCACATGCTTAGGCTGTGGTTATTCATCGCGGGTCTTTGGTTGCACGCTGCAGGTGCAGTGACGGTGGTGGATGATCGACAAGTATCCGTTACCCTCACACAGGCGCCGCAACGCGTTGTGACGCTCTTGCCTTCGCTGGCTGAAACCGTGTGTGTTCTGGGTGCTTGTGCAAGATTGGTGGGTACCGATAAACACGCCAATTGGCCCGCGTCGGTAAAGACCTTGCCCAAACTCGGTGGTTTGGATGACACCCAGTTGGAAGCCTTGGTGCGCTTAAAGCCTGATCTGGTGTTGTTGGCCAAATCGGCTCGCATCACTGCCAAACTTGAGGCGATGGGTATTCCAGTGTTAGCGCTAGAACCTCAAACCCCTGCAGACATGCAACGTGTTTTGCAAACAGTCGCTGTTGTATTGCATTTACCCGATGCACAGCGACAAGCTGCGCAGGTGTGGCAAGGGATTCAACTGCAAATTCACAAAGCCCAAGCTCGCATGCCAGCCCAAGCCTTGAACGCCACGGTATACCTTGAGGCGAGTACGGGTGGGTATGCCGCTGGAGAGTCTTCTTTCATTGGAGAGGTCTTGCGGCAACTGGGATTGAAAAATATTGTTCCTAGCGAAATGGGCGCATTTCCCCAACTCAACCCTGAATACGTGGTCAGAGCCAATCCCGATTTGATTGTTTTGGCTCAACCCATGGTGACAAAGTTGTCGCAGCGACCCGGATGGTCTGGCATCAGCGCCATCAAGCTTCACCGTGTTTGTACTTTTTCAGCGGAACAAGCCGATATGTTGGTTCGTCCTGGCCCTCGCTTGGGTGAAGCAGCCCAACTCATCAGTGATTGCGTGCAAAGTCGTTTCGCGCTATGAATAAGACCCATGCCTTTGTTCTCACAGCTTGGTTGATAGCGTTGTCATGGCTTGCCATTGTGTTGGGCTTGTTCACTGGCAGCTTAGGTTGGGAATGGGGGGTGGCTTGGCATGACCCTATCGTGCAAGACATTCGCTTACCTCGCACCGTGGGCGCATGGTTGGCCGGTGCGTTATTGGGCTTGGCAGGCGCTTTGGCACAGGGTTTGTTTCGCAACCCTTTGGCTGATCCTTATTTATTGGGCAGTGCCTCTGGAGCATCCTTGGGTGTTGCCGTGGCTTTGTCGCTTGGCATGGGGTGGGGTGGCCATGTTGCAGACATGTCAGAGGCCATGCAATGGTTGATGCGTTTAGGGTTGACGGGAATGGCTTTTGCCGGCGCATGGCTGGCGGTGCTTTTGACGCTACTCATGGCCAAGGGGGTGGAACACACTTTGCGTTTGCTATTGGCAGGTGTGGTGGTAGGCGTGGTCTTGGGCGCGCTGACCTCTTTGCTGACGATGGTCTACCCGCAAACATTGCCAGCGATGCAGTCATTTTTATTGGGAAATACCAGCCTATTGAGTAAACAGGCGTGTGTCTTGATGGCGATCGTCCTTTGGGTATGTGTGGCATTTTCTTGGCTGTTCAGTTCTGTGTTGGATGGTTTACGTTTGGGTGAATCTACAGCCCTCAGCTTGGGTTTGAGAGTGGTGCCCATGCGTGTTGTGTTGTTGGCCATCATGGGCCTTGCCACGGCCACTGCAGTGGCCCAAACCGGTTTGATTGCTTTTGTGGGTTTGGTTGCCCCACATTTGGTCAGAGCTCGCTTCACAGGGCGCTCGTCATCTATGCTTGTTTTATCGTCATTGATGGGCGGTGTTTTACTGACTATCGCAGATGTACTGGCCAGAGGTTTGTGGGCACCCCAAGAACTGCCTGTGGGTATTCTCACTGGTGTGTTGGGTGGTGGCTATTTGTTGTGGCGCATCCACTTTTCGCAGCAAGAGACAGGTTCTGTATGAAAACCGAAGATGCGCTGGTTGCCAAAGGCTTGAACGTCATGCGGGGGTATTCGCAGGCACTTTGCAATGTCGATGTCTCTATGCGTGCTGGCCAGTGGACATGTGTGGTGGGTCTCAATGGCGCAGGTAAAACCACACTTCTCAAAGCCTTGGCAGGCTTACTCCCCAGCACAGGCGACTTGTATGTGCAGGGGCAAGAGCTCCGAGCCCTTCCAGCCAAGCAACGCGCCTTGTTGATTGCGTGGTTGGGTCAGCAAGAGCAAGGCAGTGACGATTTATCGGTGGCCGATGTTGTGAAACTGGGAAGAATGCCGCACAGGTCTTTTGGGGGTGGGACTGACGCCATTGACGATGCCATCGTTCAAACATGGCTTGCAAGACTTCAACTCTTGCCTCTACAGGACAAACGTCTGGGTCAACTTTCAGCTGGAGAGCGTCAACGCGCATTGTTGGCCAGGGCCTTGGCCACACAAGCCCCTGTTGTGTTGATGGATGAACCGATTGCCAATGTCGATTTGCCTAACCAATCGGATTGGATGAAAACGGTTCGGCAGCTCACCCAAAACAAGACGACTGTAGTCAGTGTGCTTCACGACCTCAATTTGGCCATGCGAGCCGACCAGGTGGTCTTGATGCACCATGGACGTTTGGTGATGCAGTCCACACCTGACGATACCCAATTGCATCAAGCCATGCATGAAGTGTTTCAGCATCGTATCGCCATTCACCGCGTGGCCCAACAATGGGTGGTTCTCCCCCTCTAGTGGACTGCTTTGCTAAGCTTGGCTTATCCAAGGAGGTTTTTGCATGAGCACCTTACACACACAAGCCAATTTCCATGACAGCGGCTCTGCCGTGCGCGGAGACTTCGAGCCCGGAGACGCTTTTTACGAAGCCTTGATGGATGCCCACCAAGGTTTGAGCGAAGACCAAAGCCATTTGTTGAATGCACGTTTGATACTGGTGATGGCCAACCATATTGGCGACATCGGTGTTTTAAAGCAGGCGATTCAACTGGCCAAAGACCATTTAGACGAATAGCGTCAGTTGGGTCGTGTTGTTTTGGGTTTGAAGCTGCAGTAAGACGACACCTGACATTGCCAGCACAGCGGTTTTCTAGCCTGACATACATACCGACCGTGCAAGATCAGCCAATGGTGTGCGTCCACCAAATATGTGGGAGGGATGCGCTTAAGCAAGCCTATTTCCACCTCGTAAGGTGTTTTTCCTGGGGCTAAACCTGTACGGTTGCCCATGCGAAATATATGCGTGTCCACGGCCATCGTGGCTTCCCCGAAAGCCACATTGAGAACCACATTGGCCGTTTTTCGGCCGACGCCCGGTAAAGCTTCCAAGGCTTCACGGCTGCGCGGGACTTCGCCTCCATGCAAGTCAACCAACATCTGGCAAGTTTGCATCAAATGCTTGGCCTTGCTTCGGTAAAGCCCAATGGTTTTGATGTACGACTCCAATCCCATCAAACCTAATTGCAAGATTTTTTGCGGTGTATTGGCCACCACAAACAACTGGCGCGTGGCTTTGTTGACACCGACATCGGTAGCTTGTGCGCTCAGCAGCACAGCGGTCAGTAACTCAAACACGCTGGTATATTCCAACTCGGTATTGGGCTGGGGATTCGCTGCTTTGAGCGTCGCAAAAAACAGCTCGATGTGCTCTTTTTTCATTTTCAACAATGGGGGTCAGACCCCAATTATCACCTTATGCAATTTGCTGACCGTCTCAACAACGTCGAAACTTCTGCCATTCGAGAACTGTTCAAACTGTTGGGCAAGCCTGGCATCATCAGCTTTGCAGGAGGTTTCCCTGACAGCGCTATGTTTGATGTTGACGGCATTCGTGAGGCCAGTATCCGCGCTTTGACTGATGAGCCTGGTGCCGCTTTGCAATACGGCGCCACTGAGGGCTACAACCCCTTGCGTGAGCAACTTGCCTCCTTCATGGCGACCAAAGGCGCCAAAGGTTTAACGCCCGAGGGGTTGATCGTCACCACAGGCAGCCAGCAGGCTTTGGACTTGGTGGCCAAAACCTTGATCAATCCTAACGATGTGGTTTTGGTAGAGGGGCCAACTTTTTTGGCCACTATTCAATGTTTTCGCTTGTATGGTCCCCAGGTGAAAGGGGTTCCTATTGATGCGGATGGCGTCAAAGTGGATCAACTTGAAGAGATGATGGTCAAGCACAAACCGAAGTTGGTTTATCTGATTCCTTCGTTTGGCAATCCCAGTGGTGCGCTGATGACTCTTGCGCGTCGCCTGAAGGTGTTGGAACTGGCGGTGAAGTACCAAACGGTAGTGGTAGAAGATGATCCCTATGGCGATTTGTATTTTGGTGAACCACCACCGCCATCCTTATTGGCACTGACCGAGCAAGTGCCCGGTAGCCGCGAGTGGTTGGTGCATTGTGGGTCACTCAGCAAGGTGTTGTCACCCGGTTTGCGCTTGGGCTGGATGATTGCCCCCCCTGATTTATTGGCTAAAGCCACCATGTGCAAACAGTTCAGCGATGCACACACATCCACCTTTGCCCAAGCGACCGCTGCGCAGTATTTGAAAGCAGGTCGCATGCCTGCCACCTTGGCCAATGTTCGCTCTGTTTATGCTGAACGCGCCAAGGCCATGGGCCACGCTTTGCATCAAGAACTGGGTGACGCTTTGTCCTTTAGCCAACCCCAAGGCGGGTTGTTTTTTTGGGCGAAGTTGACCGGCATAGGTGGCAAGCCCAAAGACGGCCACGCCTTTGCTAAACGTGCCATTGAAAAAGGCGTGGCCTTTGTACCTGGGGCGCCTTTTTTTGCAGACAACCCCGATACCTCAGCCATTCGCCTGAGCTTTGCCACTGCGGATGTGGCAAAAATCAAAGAAGGGATAGCCAGGTTAGGCCAAGCTTTGTGATGAATGTGGCCACAAGCAATTTGGATGTCATTACCTTTGGCGAGGCCATGCTGTTGCTGATTGCCGATCAGCCAGGCCCACTAGAGCACGTTCAGACTTTTCACAAACGCAGCGCTGGTGCTGAAACCAATGTGGCAATGGGTCTTTCACGCCTGGGGCTGAAGGTGGGGTGGGCCAGTCGATTGGGCACAGACGCCATGGGACGCTATCTATTGAGCGTTATGCAGTCTGAAGGCATTGACTGCTCGCATGTGGTTTGCGACAGCACACAAAAAACAGGTTTTCAATTCAAAGGCCAAGTCACAGACGGTAGCGATCCGCCTGTGGAGTCGTATCGTCAAGGCTCGGCTGCAACCCACATGGGACCAGACGATATCGATGTGCCATGGTTACTGTCTGCGCGGCATCTGCATGCTACCGGTGTATTTGCAGCGATTTCCAACAGCAGTTTTTTTACTGCTCAAAAAACCATGGACCTGATGCGTAGGGCTGGCCGCAGTGTTTCATTCGATCCAAATCTGCGCCCTGGTTTATGGGCCACACCACAACGCATGCGCGAAGGGATCAATGATCTGGCTATTCGTGCTAACTGGGTTCTTCCGGGATTGGAAGAGGGTCAATTTTTGACAGGTGAAAGTACACCCGAGCTTATTGCGTCGTTTTATCTTCAACGCGGGGTGGATGCGGTCATCGTGAAACTGGGTAGCCAAGGCGCTTTCTTTGCAGGCAAAGAGGGAACAGGGTCAGGCTATGTACCCGCATTCCCTGTGGCAAAAGTTGTGGATACCGTGGGCGCTGGCGATGGTTTTGCGGTCGGTGTTATCAGCGCCTTGTTGGAAGGCATGGGGTTCACTCAAGCCGTTGATCGAGGTGTCTGGATAGGTGCCCGTGCGGTGCAAGTGTTGGGGGACAACGAGGGCTTACCTACACGTGCTGAATTGGATCAAGCTTTCGCCCAATCCCTCAATGTGCCAGCGTCAAACCATTGAGCTTCATCAGTAAATAAATATTTTGAAGCTCTGCCTTCTCGCAGTCTGGACCACCTACCCATCGCGCCAAAGCCGACGCAGGCATGTGGACAATCTTTCCCTCTAAATCCACTTCAACCCGAAAGTAACAGGGGTTGAATTCGCGAAATGAAATGACCGTACCCCAGCGGCCAATAGGCCACGGTTTTCGAATCACGACAACTTGCATGCCCGGACGGGCAAGGCAATCTAAATTGTCCTCGTAAGCTTGCTGAACTTCATCACTGGAAGTTTTTGCACTGGCTTTGGCGAAATCATTCGCAAATTGGATAAATTGTTCAGCTCTCATGCCTACAGATTCGGCACCAGAGAGGCATTTCTTTAATGCGCCAACAAATCCAGCTTTAAACAGCGCTTTTTAGCCTGCAAACCCTAAATAAGTTGCAGCATCCATCAACGCATCCAGCTCACTGGAATGGCTGAGCTGGATTTTGCAAAACCAGCCTGTACCCTCGGGGTCGGTGTTGGCCAGCGATGGGTCAGCACGCAAATCTTCATTCACTTCCAGCACCGTTCCGCTGGCAGGCATGTGCACATCCGCTGCAGCTTTGACGGATTCAACAACCCCCAATACGCTGCCTTGCGCAAAGCTGGCACCTATAGTGGGTAATTCAACAAACACAATATCTCCCAAGGTTTCTTGGGCATGAACAGTGATACCGATCCAAGCAAAATCGCCTTCGGTGCGCACCCATGTATGTTCTGCGTGGTATTTGGTCATGGTCACATACCTGCGTAATTAGGGCCACCACCGCCTTCTGGCGTTACCCACACGATATTTTGTGTGGGATCTTTGATGTCACAGGTTTTGCAATGCACACAATTTTGCGCATTGATTTGCAACTGGTCTTTGCCATCTGAGGTTTTGATGTACTCGTAAACACCGGCAGGGCAATAACGTCCCTCAGGGCCATCGTAGGTGGCGAAATTGATGTTCACAGGCACCGTATTGTCTTTGAGGGTTAAGTGTGCCGGTTGGTTTTCTTCATGGTTGGTGTTGCTGATGAACACGCTAGAGAGTTTGTCAAAGCTGATGAGGCCATCTGGTTTGGGGTAAGCAATCACTTGACATTGCGTTGCTGGCTTTAGGCTTGTATGGTCGGCTTTGTGGTTGTGCAATGTCCAAGGCGGGGTGCTGACACCTATTTTGGGCAAAGCAAATTGCTCCACACCGGTCATGAGTTGGCCTACCCATTTACCTTTTTTGAACCAGTTTTTGAAATTGCGGGTTTGGTGCAGTTCTTTGTACAACCAACTGCTTTCAAAATGGGTGGGATAAGCCGCCAGTTCATCATGCGAGCGACCTTCGGCAATCGCCACAAAAGCGGCTTCAGCCGCAAGCATGCCTGACTTGATGGCCGCGTGGCTGCCCTTGATACGTGCCGCATTCAAATAGCCTGCATCACAACCAATCAGTGCGCCACCAGGGAAAACCGTTTTGGGCAGGGCCTGAGGTGTGCCGTTGTTGATGGCACGTGCACCGTAGCCAATGCGTTTGCCATCTTTCAAATGTTTGGCAATGCTGGGATGTGTTTTCCAACGCTGCATCTCTTCAAATGGGCTCATATAGGGGTTGGTGTAATCCAGGCCCAGAACAAAACCCAAGGTGACCTTGTTGTCTTCTAAATGGTATAAAAAACCACCGCCAAAGCTGTTATCTGCTATGGGCCAACCAGAGGTATGCACCACCAAGCCCGGTTTGGCCAAAGTCGAATCTACTTCCCACAATTCTTTGATGCCAATCGCAAAGGTTTGGGTGTCTTTGCCTTGGTTGAGATTGAATCGCTCAATCACTTGCTTGCCTAAATGGCCGCGGGCACCTTCAGCAAAAATGGTGTACTTGGCATGTAATTCCATGCCAAGTTGGAAGCTGTCGGTAGGTGTACCGTCTTTGCCTAAGCCCACATGGCCAGTAGCCACACCTTTGACAGAACCATCCTCGCTGTAAAGCACTTCCGCCGCAGTAAAGCCTGGAAAAATTTCTACGCCCAATTGTTCAGCTTGCTGAGCCAGCCATTTGGTGACATTGCTGAGGGACACCACATAGCAGCCATCATTGTGGAAATTGCGTGGCATGAGCCAAGAGGGTATGGTGGATGCACTGTCTTCAGAAAGAATCAGCAATTCGTCCTTGCTGACGACTTGGTTTAAGGGTGCACCCAGTTGTTTCCAATCAGGGAACAATTCATTCATGGCACGAGGGTCCATGACAGCGCCGGACAAAATATGTGCACCTGGCTCTGAACCTTTTTCAAGCACCACCACCGACAAGTCTTGACCCTTCTCGGCACAAAGTTGTTTCAGTCTGATGGCAGTAGCTAAGCCGCCAGGCCCTCCGCCCACCACGACGACGTCATAGTCCATGGCCTCACGCGGGCCAAATTGTTCGAGCAAATGTTGGGGAGTCATAAAGAGAATACCAATGTCATAGCAGCGACAGATTCTATTCGCACAGACCATTGCTTATGGCCATAATCCAATGCGCCAAGCGCTACCCTTGTTGCTGCGTTGTTTTCAATACTTTAGGAGTTTTTTTATGGCTTATAGCCTCGATTTATCGGGCCGCGTTGCCCTTGTCACTGGCGCCTCCAGCGGTTTGGGAGCGCAATTTGCCCGCACTTTAGCGCATGCTGGCGCGGCCGTGGTGCTGGCAAGCAGGCGAACCGATAGACTCAAGTCACTGAGAACCGATATTGAAGCGGCAGGCGGAGATGCCCACGTGGTCAGCTTGGATGTCACCGATTTACAGAGCATTGAAGCTGCTGTGGCTCATGCAGAAACCGAGGTAGGGCCAATAGACATTTTGATCAATAACTCTGGGGTAAGTGCAACACAGCGTTTGCAAGAAGTCAAAGAGGAGGACTTTGACTTCATTTTCAACACCAATGTGCGAGGTGCTTTTTTTGTGGCTCAAACCGTTGGCAAACGCATGTTGGCACGATCAAAGGGGGCGTTGCCAGGCACTTATGCAGGGGGGCGCATCATCAATATCGCTTCTGCCGCCGCTTTGCGTGTGCTACCGCAAATCGGGGTTTATTGCATGAGCAAAGCAGCAGTGGTGCAAATGACCAAAGCCATGGCTATTGAATGGGCCCGTTACGGTATCAATGTGAATGCGATTTGCCCAGGCTACATCGACACAGAAATCAACCACCACCATTGGGAGACGGAACAAGGAAAAAAATTGGTGAATATGTTCCCTAAAAAGCGACTCGGGCAAACCCACGACCTGGATGCACTGCTGGTGATGTTGGCCAGTCCGCAAAGTGATTTCATCAATGGCGCCATCATTTCTGCAGACGATGGTTTTTCGATATGAGAATCCAACTTCCCGCTGAAAAAAAGCTGGTTTATCAAGAAGTGATACCTATGCGCTGGGGTGACATGGACGCCATGGGGCATCTCAATAACACCAGTTATTTTCGGTATTTGGAGACTGCCCGTATCAATTGGTTTACCCAACTGGCTTGTCCTCCCGACCCTGCAGGTGAGGGTCCAGTGATCGTCAATGCCTTTTGTAACTTTCTGATTCAGCTTGAATACCCTTGCGATGTGCTGGTGAAGATGTATGTCAGCGATCCGCAACGCAGTTCTTTTGAATCTTGGGCCACCATGGAGCGTGTTGACCAGCCTGGCGTTATCCATGCCGAGGGCGGAGCAACCACAGTGTGGGTGAATTTTCCTCTTAAAAAATCGGCGCCTTTGCCTGATTGGATGAGGGCGCATTTGGTCTTTTAAACAAACTTTCATTTCTCATGCTAAATAATTGATTTAATTACTTAAAGTTAAATTTTATGGTTATTATTTGTCTGTCTCGCTGCTTTTGTGATACTGACGGAGATAACCACAGTGACGCTTCCCCATGAGTGGTCCGCGCACACCATGCGCAAGCAACCAACCCAAAAACGCGCTCAACTCACCATTGACGCGATATTCGAAGCCACCTCGCAAATTGTTGACCGAGAAGGGGTAAGTGGTCTCACGACCAACAAGATTGCAGCCAAGGCTGGTTTCTCTGTGGGTACGCTGTACCAATATTTTTCAAGCAAAGAAGCTATTTTTCGCGCCATGTCGCAGCATGGTCGACAGTTGGTACTGCGTGAATTGGAAAGTTATTTGTTTTCAGTGGAATGCAGTCAAGACCCAGAAGACATCTCGCCCGAAGCATTTGTCAGACGCTATGTACAAATTTGCATCCAAGGCTTTGCTTTGGGTAAGAACTACCGACGCGCGATGAATCGCTTGTGTTGGTTACTCGAAGAACCTGAGGAAAGTGCTCTTGCCATTCATCACATGGTAGAGCGCTTGGTTGCGTGTTTAAAGTATTTGCAACACCCGATGTTGTCGACGCTCGACGACACGCAAATGTTTGTGCTAAGTCGCTCACTGATGGGGTGTTTGCGCAGCGCATCCTTAGAGCGCTTCTCGCCTATGGACAGCGCTGAGTTTGAGGATTTGTTGGTCGATTTGTTCATGTCCCAACTGGTGCGCAATTACGCCCCAGCTTAGGCTTTTTTGTCTTTGGCAATGCGCCCCATCACATAAAACTCGGGATTGGGCAACATATTGGAAAAACTGGCAATGCGGTTTGACAGACCAAAAAAAGCTGTAATGGAAGCAATATCCCAGATGTCTTCATCGCTGAAACCGTGGGCATGCAAGGGCGCAAAGTCAGCGTTTTCAATTTCATCGCTGTGCAAACAAACTTTCATCGCAAAATCAAGCATGGCGCGTTGGCGTGGTGTGATGTCGGCCTTGCGGTAATTGGTTGCCACCTGGTCGGCTACCAGCGGTTTTTTTTCATAGATACGCAAGATGGCACCATGTGCCACGACGCAGTACAAGCAATGATTGGCCGCGCTTGTTGTTGTGACAATCATTTCGCGCTCGCCCTTGGTGAGGCCACTGTCTTCCCGCAGCATCAAGGCGTCGTGATAAGCGAAAAAGGCTCGCCATTCAGCTGGACGTCGAGCCAAGGTCAAAAACACATTGGGTACAAAACCGGCTTTTTCTTGAACTTCGAAGATTTTTGTACGTATGTCTTCAGGCAGGTCTTTGATTTCTGGGGCAGGGTAGCGGTTCATATCGTCTCCATGGGCTTGATTATGCCCACCCCCTAGAATCATTGCATAGCAGCAAAGGAGAGTGGTTTGAATAAATTGTTTCCCAGCGCATCGGCAGCGCTAGATGGCGTGGTTCGCGATGGCCAGTTGATAGCCGTGGGTGGTTTTGGTTTGTGCGGTATCCCTGAAGCTTTGATTGCTGCTTTACGTGACAGCAAAGTGCAAAACCTCACTGCCATCTCCAACAATGCAGGCGTCGACGATTTTGGTCTCGGATTGCTATTGCAAACCCGTCAGATCAAAAAAATGATTTCTTCTTATGTCGGGGAAAACAAAGAATTCGAACGTCAGTATTTGGCTGGCGAGTTAGAGCTCGAATTCACGCCTCAAGGTACCTTGGCAGAAAAACTGCGTGCAGGCGGTGCTGGCATTCCTGCTTTTTTTACCAAAACCGGTGTGGGCACCGTGGTGGCTGATGGCAAAGAATTGCGCGAGTTCGATGGCGAAACCTATGTGATGGAGCGCTCTTTGGTTCCCGATGTGTCTTTGGTCAAGGCCTATGCTGCCGACCGTGTGGGCAATTTGCAATTTCGTCTCACTGCGCGCAACTTCAATCCAGCGGTTGCCATGGCTGGCAAAGTGTGTGTGGTGGAAGTGGAAAAAATCGTGGAGGTGGGGGAATTAGACCCTGACCATGTGCATTTGCCAGGCATTTATGTGCACCGCATTGTGCTGAACGCCCACCCCGAAAAACGCATTGAAAAACGCACGATCACAGAGAAAGCAGGAGTCTGACCATGAGTTGGAGCCAAGACCAAATGGCAGCGCGAGCTGCCCACGAATTAGAAGACGGTTTTTATGTCAACCTTGGCATTGGTATTCCCACATTGGTAGCCAATCACGTGCCCAGCAACATCGAGGTGTGGTTGCAGTCGGAAAATGGCATGTTGGGTATTGGACCATTTCCTAATGAAGACCATGTGGACGCCGATCTCATCAACGCGGGTAAACAAACCGTCACCACCTTGGCTGGAACCTCTATCTTTGGCAGTCACGACAGTTTTGCCATGATTCGCGGCGGCAAAATCAATTTATCGATTTTGGGTGCGATGCAGGTCAGCGAAAAAGGCGATCTGGCCAATTGGATGATTCCCGGCAAGATGGTCAAAGGCATGGGCGGCGCCATGGATTTGGTGGCGGGTGTCAAGCGCGTCATCATTTTGATGGAGCATGTGGCCAAGAAAAAAGACGGCACCGAAGATTTGAAAATCTTGCCGCAATGCACCTTACCCTTGACGGGCGTGGGTGTGGTTGATCGCATCATCACCGACTTAGCGGTGATGGATGTCACGCCTAAGGGCTTGAAAGTGGTCGAATTGGCGGACGGCGTAACCCGCGAATTCTTGCAAAGCAAGACGGGTGTACAACTGATTTAAATCAGGGCAAGTTAGGGGTTCTGGGCCAAAGCCTGGTTCATCACCTTGCTATGGGTTTGAAAATACTGAACCGCTTGGGGAGTAGGCACCAAAAATTTGGTGCGGCGGTTGGTGCCTTCAAATTGCGTATCGATCATGCCAATCTCACGCAGGTTATCAAGCTTGCGGTGAATGGTGGCAGGAGAGGCGATATGGGCCATGGCCATGGCTTCAGTCACCGTCAGGGGTTTACCCTGTTCTTTACGAACAGCAATGGTTTCAAGCAATTTCTTGGCATCAAGATCCAAAGCGGGGAGTTCCCCCTTGCCTTCAATGGTTTGCAATAAAGTTAAAAAACGCAGGTAGATGTG
>DAIQOH010000027.1:0-19421 GCA_036787995.1 Limnohabitans sp.
CACCGCTTCCGCCAAGTCAATAGGTTTTATGGGCTTTTAAATGGCTCCAGTGTGAAATTATTTCAGTAGATACTTCTGAAACCTTATGGCACTTTGGTCATGATTCAGTACTCCATCACAAATCTAGATTCATTTGGCTTTGGTATTGCATCAATGGTCTGCAAAAAATTTATGCGAATGTACGATCTTTGTTTTTTGCCCAGTCATGACAGACATAAAGCTAAGATATCAGCCAAGAGATCGGAGTAAGGCATGGAATTTCACGAGCCAGATTGGTGCCAAGTGCTGGGTCGGGTGGAAAAAAGACTGTTTCACACCATGGCGTGGGGCTTGTTTGCCGCCTTTTGTGCCTATTTATGGCACGAAGGCTGGATTGACCGTTGGTCTGTCTTTCCTTTGCCCGATGTTTGGCAAGACGAGAACACTTGGGCGCTTGGCTTGCAAGCGGGTGGCTTGGCTTTGAGCTATGCGCTCAGCTATGTCTTGGTTTTGTTGTTGTTTGCGGGTTTACCCCGTGCCAAAGACCGTACCGATTGGCTGCTCTACCAAACCGAGACCCGAGAAAGCATTTTGGCGCGCCGCAAGGCCGCGCTGCAAGCCCAAAAAGAACTGGAAGTGTTGGAAGACGTCACGCTGACCGAAATTTATCCCTCTGACAAGGCTGCGAATAAAACTTAACGCTCTTCTCTTTTTCCGTCAGCATGCAGGGCGAAGCGGCCTTTGTCCCGGGGATGCACAGGGTCTGAGCCTTGCCAAGGCCAGCCACCAAATTCGGTGCGTCGGTAGTCTTCAAAAGCTTGCTCGATTTCGGCGCGGGTGTTCATCACAAACGGGCCGTATTGCGCCACGGGTTCGTTGATGGGTCGACCTTGCAACATGAGTAACTCGCTAGGGCTGTCGCCATTGATGATTTCAATGGCTTCATGGGCTCGAACTTCCACCGCGGACTTCACAGGAATGGCCAGTCCCGCCATATGCAAACCTTGGCCTTGAAACACATACCACTGTCGACGCGTGCCCATTTGCGCAGGTGGAGGCGTCCAGCGCGCGCCTGCAGCCATGCGAACCGTGAAGATAGCTACATCAGCATCGGTTTGGCTCGCCCACGAGTCGGGTGGTGGTGGCAAGCCTTTGGTTACCCCCAAACTGCCTGCAACCACGCGAATCTCTGTGGACAAACCATGCGCATCCACATGCGTCACATCTTGAATATCCTCGCCCCACAACATGGTGAAGTGCGGTTGGACCATTTTGTGACTGGCAGGCAGATTGAGCCAAATTTGAAACAGCTCTGCCGTGTTGGCTTGGTCGGTATGCCGAAGGGGAAACATTTCGCAGTGCACGATGCCTTGGCCCGCTGTCAGCCATTGCACATCGCCGGGGCCAAAACGGGCTGTGGCGCCCAGTGAATCCGAGTGGTCTATATGCCCTTGGCGAACAATGGTGACAGTTTCAAAGCCACGGTGCGGGTGGGCAGGAAAGCCAGGAATGGTGGTGCCGTGGTACATGCTCCAACCGTCTTTGCCGGCAAAGTCTTGGCCCAGATGGCGTCCCGCCAATGAAGCCGCTGGACCCATGGCCGCGTTACCTTGCGGGTAGTGGTCCAGGTGGTGGACGCAAAACAAAAATGGGTCTATGGTTTGCCAAGGAAAAGCCAAAGGCGCGACGCGAAGAATGGCTGAAGTGTTCATGGTTGACACAGTTGGGTCATGAGTTGCTCGAACACACTGCCAGGTGGTGGGTGAATCAGTTGTGTGCCGGGATAGGTGTTGCGCAAGATAGAGCCACGTGCCATATGGTCGTTAAAGACCACGATATTCACATCCCGCATGCGTTGTTGCGCGCAATCGAGTTCGTGCATGGTTTTCACCGACAACACGCCAAACGCACCCACAGGTGCATGGTGGTCAAACAGCGTCCACACCCGCACCATGGGGCTGGGCTGCACCAATGGGCTTTCAACATACCAATCCCCATCATCCGCTTTGGAAAAAGCTTGCCATTCGGCACGGCTAAGGCTGCTGAGTAAAGCCAACAGCAGGAGGGCGAGGGTTTTTTTCATTGGTCAGCTTTCACCCATTGCAGGGATTGGTTCCACAGTTGTTCAGCCAAGTGCGTATCTTGAGCGATACGAGAAGGGGTTTTGATGCGGCATTTGTCATAGTACAAACCGCTTTCGCTGGCCGGTGCTTGCAAGGCGCAGTACAGCGTGGTTTGCGCCCCTTCCTCAGGTGTAAGCAGTCCACGCAGACGCAACAAAGGCCGAATAAAGCGCGGCACTTCGCGCCATACCTCGGTGTCGACGACTCCGGGGTGTAGCGAGTAGGTGGACACGCCTGTGCCCGCCAATACCGTGGCCAAGTGCGCACTGAACAAAATATTCGCTAACTTCGAGACACCGTATTCGCGGGTACCGGTGAGGCTACGGGTCGGTTGTTGCAAGGCTTGCCAATCTATACCCTGGTAGGCCAACAAGTGGGCTCGGCTGGCCACCGTCACCACTCTGGCGGGGGCACTGGCTTGGAGGGTATCGAACAGCAACTGTGTCAGTAAAAAATGCCCCAAGTGATTCACCCCAAAAGCTTTCTCAAAGCCTTGAAGGGTCTGTCCTTTGTCGCCCGCCATGCCCGCGTTGTTGATCAACAAATGCAAGGGGCGTTGCAGTGCCAAAAATTGCGCGGCACAGGCCCGTACCGAATTCAAATCATCGAGATGCAGGGGCAGATAAAAAGCACGCTCTTGGCTTTGCAAAGCCGAATGGATTTCATCGATAACGTTTTGCGTGCGCTGTGCTGAGCGGCCCGCCAAAAAAACCGTGTAACCCGCTTGGGCCAAGCGCAAGGCAGTGACACGACCGATGCCGATATTGGCACCGGTGATCAAGGCAACACGCCCATGGTTTGAGGAGGAAAGTTGAGCGTTCATGGATTGGCGTCATCGAGCAAACCGTGGCGCATGGCCAGCAAGGTCATCTCGGATTGGTTGTGGAGTTGGAGTTTTTGTTTGACTTTGTACAAATGCGTGCCCACGGTGGACGAGGACAGACCCAAGGCTTGGGAAATGTCCAGAACCGAGCGTCCTTTGGCCAGTTGCAAAAACACCTCGAATTCGCGGGGCGAGAGCTTGTCGATTTGTTGTGCATCGCTGTCATGGTGTTGGTTGGCCATGCGCTGCGCAATCAGGGGGTCGATAAAGCGCTGGTGGCGTGCCACCATGCGTAAAGCGTCTATCAAGACCTCGGGCGCAGCGCGCTTGGACAAATAACCCAAGGCGCCCGCTTGCAAAGCCCGTTTGGCATAGCTGCTGTCCTCATGTGCTGACAAGGCCAAGACCCGCGCTCTGGCGTCCAGTGTCAACAAGCGTTTGGTTGCCTCAATACCACCCATGCCCGCCATGGCGAGGTCCATGACCACCACATCGGGACGGTGCTGGGTGTACAGGGGCAAGGCCTCTTCACCGCTGCTGGCCTCGGCAAGTACTTCCACATCGTCCCAGGTTTGCAATAGCACTTTGAAACCACTGCGTACCACCGCGTGGTCGTCCACCAACAAAATGCTTAACTTAGCCATGGGTCGGATTGTGGCCCAGCGGCAAAACAGCCGCCACACGCACGCCAGAGGGTTGCAAAGATTCAAAGCTGAATGTGCCACCCAGTCCTTGGGCCCGTTCTCGCATGCCAATCACGCCATACTGGCCCGAGTCCGCCCAGTCAGGTGCGGCACCTATGCCGTTGTCACTGATCTCAATGTGCAGTAGCTGGTCTTGGACTGACAGATCAATATGGATCACACTGGCTTGTGCATGGCGTAGCGCATTGGTGAGCGACTCTTGCACGATGCGGTAAGTGGCCGTGGCCAAGCTGGGGTCTATGTCTTGCAAGGGGGTATGCACTTGCAAATGGATGCGAACTTGCGCATGGCGACTGCGTGCGTCCTCTACCAAATCTTGCAAAGCGTCTTGCAGACCGAAGCGGTCCAAGGCCAAGGGCCGCAGTTTACTCACCAGTTGGTGTACTTCTTCATAAATCGCGTCGGCACTTTGTATGACCATACGGGCGGCGTTTTCAGTATGGGCATCCACCCCTTTGGCACGCAACACCATGGCCTGACCCAAGCTCTTGATGGCGGTAACTTGCTGGCCCAGTTCATCGTGCAATTCACGCGCGATTTGACCCCGCACTTCTTCAATACGCGATTGGATGACTTGGGTGAGTTCACGGTTTTGTGCCAAGGCCAAGGTGGCTTCGCGTGCCCTGTTTTGCGCGGCAATGCCGTCTTGAACCGACTGTGCCATGGCATTAAATGCCTCGCCCAAGACCCGAGCCTCTTGGCCTTGCATGGCGGGCAGTCGGGTGTCGTAGCTGCCGCCTTCCATGGCTTGTAAGCCTCGCACCACCTGTTGCAAGGGTTGCATGGCTCGTCCAACCAGTACAAACACCAGCAGATTGCCCAACATAAATCCAGCCAGCACAGTCAAAACCATGGGCTTGAAGTCATCCCAGCCATCCAAAATAGCGCGCGATGGATCGGCACGCACCAAAAGACGTCCCTCTGCAACAGCAATTTCTCGGGTATGCAGGGCAGGTGAAACAATGCGGGAATACCAGTCTGGCGCATCACGCCCGGCTTTGTAAACAGGCGGAGGTGAGTGATAGACCACGGAATCTTGGGCATTTCGCAGCTCGATTTCGTTGGCACGTATTCGACCCACGGTGGCCAGAAACTGCGCCATGTCTTCCAGCGAACGGCTACGCGAACCCGTTTGTAATCGAGATAACAACTGGGTGGCAACGATGCTGGCACCATCCATTTCTTCACGCACACTTTGGCGGGTGTTGTCCAGTTGCAGGTATATCAGCAAGGATGCAAACGCGGCCAGTAACACGCCCATGATCAGGTTGATTTGAAGGCGCAGGCCCATAAGAGGCGTCTCAGTCGTTGGCCGAGCCCATCATCCACAACTGGGTAGAACGTGCGCCGCTTCGGCAAAACGCCAGCACAGGGCCAGGGGCCGACTGCACCAATTCGGCCATTTGCTGGACTTGTTCAGGGGTGATGCTGCCGCTGATCACAGGCAGGTAGTGGTAAGTCATGCCTGCGGCCTCAGCCGCTGCTTGCATTTGGGCTGAGGTGGGTTGATCGGGGCCACCCTCCCTATCGGGACGGTTGTTGATGACGGTTTTAAAACCATGGGCCGCCACAGGTGCCATGTGCTCGGGAGCGAGTTGGGGGGCAGTGGAAAAATGGGCGTTGTGTTGGGTGACTTGCATTCAAGTTCCTGGTTTTGTCAGAAAGGGTTGATCAGTGGTGGGCGTCGCCATGGCCATCGCTCTTGGCGGGTGCAGTAGCAGGGGCTTCTTTGCTTTCTTTGCCTTTGTGACCTTTGGCACCTTTGCCAGCATTGTGACCGCACAACATCAGCAATGCTTTTTGCCCAACCGTGTCGCCTGCCACCGGTTTCCATGGGGTGGACAAAGCACTGGTGAACAAGGTTTTACCTTCGCCCATGGGTTCGGATTTGGAAGAAAAGGCCAGCGTGCGGCGACGCTCGTCATGGCAGTCGTATTCCATCAAGGCCAAGCGCGACATCGCGCCTGTTTTGGAGCGCTCGCGCAAATCTATCAAATGCCAGGCTTGTGGAAAAACACTGCTGGCGCGAATTTTGTCAGGGTCGATATAGACCACCGCAAGGTGGTTTTCATCCACGGCTTCCCATTCGGCCAAGGCCAGCCAAGGCTGAACGGCCAGCCACAACAAAAATATCCATTTCAAACAACGCATCGGACATCCTTTGGGTACATCACGCAAAAACCAAGCTGATTTTGCCACTGATGCCCTTGCGCGCTTCACACCTAAGCCTGCATTAAGCCACCACTGCGCACCACGGCTTGGCTGATGGCCTGCATCAGCAAGCTTGGGGCAGGTGCCCAAACGCACAGACTTTGGCGTGCGCGGGTGATGCCTGTGTAGACCCATTCACGGCTGAGAATCGGTGTAGGTTGATCAGGCAGGATGAGCAGAACTTGCTCGAACTCGGAGCCTTGCGATTGGTGCACCGTCATGGCAAACACGGTGTCGACGTTTTCTAAACGGCTGGGCACCAACCATCGCACACCACCTTGGCCATTGGGAAATGCCACGCGCAAGCGGATTTCGCCATCAAGCAGCACAGGCAAGCACATGCCCATGTCACCGTTCATCAAGCCCAGTGTGTAGTCGTTACGCCTTGCCATCACGGGGCGACCCACAAACCAATCGGTATGGGCAAAACCCAAGGCCTGTTGCAACTGTTGGTTGAAATGTTTCACGCCCCACGGCCCTTCGCGCAGACCACACAACACCCCCAGGCGACCAAAGCTTTGCAGCAATGCCAAAGCTTGGGCGTCGTCACAAGCCTGCCCCTGCTGGTGAGGTGCAAGCAGTGTGCGCCAAGGTGTCCATGCCAAAGCGATGTCTCTCAAGACGTCAGGGTTGCTGCTGTTGGTTTGGCTGGATTGGGTTACCGATGCGCTCGCCGACCAGATGGCTTCTGGCGCAGATTGCCAAAGGGCTTGTAACCCTGGGGTGTCACCCGCGTTGCAAGCCTTGGCCCAAGCGCCTATGCCTTGGTCGGGGTCAAAACGGTGGGAGTGGTTTAGCACCAAGGTATGGGCTTGCAGCCAAGGCGCTTGGCAGAGTTGCGACATAACAGCTCCGGCCTCTACAGAAGCGAGTTGGTCTTTGTCACCCAGTAGCACCAAGCGCGCTTGCGCTGGCACGGCTTTGAGTAAACGCGCCATCAACTCCAAATCGATCATGGAGGCCTCATCCACCACGATGACATCGGCCTCTAAAACAGGTGCAGCGCCCCTGTGGGTATAAAGCAATTTGTGCAAGGTGTGAGCCGTGGTGGGTAAGCTGTCGGCATCATGGGCGCTGAGTGTGGCGCGCGCTTGCGCCATGGCCTGCGTTAGACGCGCTGCAGCCTTGCCTGTGGGGGCAGCCAGCAAAGTACGCAAAGGGGTGGTGGCATCAGACTGCAACAAACGCAGTAACTTGACCACCGTGGTGGTCTTGCCCGTACCCGGCCCGCCGGTGATAAGGGTCAGGGCGTTGTGGGCGGCATGGTCGCAGGCCAAGCGTTGCCCATCATGGGGGTTGGTGCCAAACAAATGGTCCAGCTGTTGCGCTACACGGTGTGGGGCAACGCGGCTTTGTTGCATGGCCATGAGTTGCGAGCGAACCGTTTGCTCGGCATGCCATGCGCGTCGCAAATACACCCGTTTCTCGTGTATCACCAAGGGAGAATGCTCTCCTTGCGACCAAGGCATATTGGCCAGACCAAGCGCCAAGTCAGGTGGCAATACGGCCAACGCTTGCGCAGGCCAACCCAGCAAACCCGATGCGCTTGGGGGCCACGCGCTCAGGTCCAGGCAAGCATGACCGCGTCCCCATTGGTGGCTGGTCAAAGCCGCTAGCCACAGGTGTCGTTCGTCGCTGGTGGCTTGCAGGTTTTGCAGCAGATGAGCCAAGGCGAGGTCCAATTCGGTCAACGGTGTTTGGCTGGTGCCACGCCAACCGCTGGGGAGCAAGCTGACGAGCTTCATAGGACATCCTTGGCAAAGCATTGGTCGAGTTGCTCAATCAAGGCCCACGGCGGACGCAAAGCATGCACACCCGCATGGGGTGTATCAATGCCGCGCAAAAACAAATAGACCGCACCGCCCATGTGTTGCTCGTAGTGGTAATCGGGCAGTCGGGATTGAAGCAAGCGGTGCAAGGCCAGCGTGTACAAAACATACTGCACCTCGTAGCGTTTGGCCAAGATAGCCGTGACCAATTCGGGCGCTTGGTAGTTGGACAGTAAATTGGATTTGTAGTCCAGCACCCAGTAGCGGCCATCGTGTTGCAACACCAAGTCCATGAAGCCACTGAGCATGCCTTGCAAGACCTTGTGCTGCAGGGCTGGGCGCTCAAGACCAGGTAAAACATGGTGTTGAATAAGGTCGTCGAGTTCCGTGCTGCCCAGCTGACCCACGGGCAAACTGAATTCCATTTCAGCCCAAAGATGGTCTGGTGTCAGTGATTGCAACACCAATGGCTCACCAAGTGTTTGGTGGGGCGCATCGGCGGCACGCAAAGGCAGGCGGGCTGAGACGATGCGGCTTAGCCAAGGTTGCAGCAAGGCTTGCTCTTCGTTTGCCAGTTGCAGCCAATCGGCTTTGCGTTGCAACAGCGATAGCCAAGCCGTGTCATGTTCTGCCACCTGCGCCAGCGGCCACGCTTGCTCGGCTTGGTATTGCAACAAATCGTGCAGCAAGGTACCGTAGCGCGCGCCCGCTGGGAAGTGTTGCCACGCGTGTGGCGTTGTGGTGTCCAACATTGCTGTGTCAGTGGCAGCAGAGTCTGTCGCATCGTTGAGTCCATCGGTATAGGCTTCTTCGCGCGGTGTGCCCGCTTCCAAGCCACGCGTCAGGCTGCTGAAACTTGCCGTCCACCACAGGCGATGGGCCGTGCGTTGTGGCGTACAAGCAGCCTGTGTGGCGGCGTATTCGCCCAGCCCTTGGTAAAGGCGGTGGTGGGGCTTAGGCATGGTTTGGATGGCAATATCTTCACAGCCTCCCCATGCCGCTTGCAATTGGTTAGCCAAGTCGTCTTTGGATTGGCGTTTCAACAAGCGTGCAACTGCACTCCGTTGGGCTTGTTCGGGTTCTTTGCCTTTGCCCTTGCTTTTGACGTCAATGAATGCGTCGCGTGTGGGTGCAAGCCCAAGCCACAGTCCTCGCTTGGCGCGGGTCAGGGCCACATACAGCAAACGGGTGTCTTCATCGACCGAGGTTTCGGTGATGTCCGATGCTTCTTCATTGTCATCACTGACCTTGGCAGTGCCCTTTTCTTTGGCTGAAAAACTTCCCAAGAAAGGCACAAATACCAACGGGTATTCCAAACCTTTGCTTTTGTGAAAAGTGACGATTTGCACGCATTGCGCATCTGTCTCTGATCGCATTTTTTGAGTTTCAGGCAGGTCGCTGCTGAGTTGTAAGTTGTCGCTGAGGTATTGCAACAGGGCTTGCGGCCCTTGCAGGTGCTGGCTGGCCTCTTGCAATAACTCGCCCAAGTGCAGCAAGTTGGTCAGGCGGCGCTCACCCAGGGGTGAGGCCAGTAAACGCGCGGCAATGTGCTGTTCGTGCATCCAGCTGTAAAGCATGGGCAACACGCCTTGCTGCTGCCACTGCGATAGCCAGCGTTGGCAAGATTCGCTCAATGCATCAACATGGGCTTCATCATGCAAAAACGCAGGCAATTGTGCCAGCGATAAACCCCACAAACGCGAAGCCATGGCGCTGCGCATCCACTGGCTTTGTCTGGGTGTAGCGATGGCCCGCAGCAACCGCCACAAGTCCTGCGCTTCCTCGCTTTGGTAGACGTTGCCATGGTCGGACAAAAACACACTGGGTATGTGTCGTTTGCGCAGTGCCATTTGCATGGCTTTGGCATGGGCGTGACTGCGCACCAGTACAGCCATATCGCTGGGTTGGACATCGGTGTGGTGATGCAGCATATCCACCATGGTCGATGCAAACCCTTCGGCCATGTGTTGCAAATGCAGGGGCGAAGACCTGTAAGCCTGCTCGCTGTCCTCAGGTACAGGCAGGTACAGCACTTGCAAAGGCTTGAAGGCTTGACCATGTGCATCTTTAAGAGGGACTTCAGAGCTTTGGCTGTTGACGGGCACATAGTCGATTTGCCCATGTGCAGAAGCAAAAAAACCAGGCACTTGGGCAAACACATGGTTGAGTGCATTCACCAAGCGGGGGGTGGAGCGGAAGTTGCTGTGCAGACTGTGTACCGCATGGGGGTGATCGACCAGCGCTTGTTGGCGTGCATCGAGGTAGGTCTTCAGGTTGGCGCCGCGAAAACTGTAAATCGCTTGTTTGGGGTCACCAATCATCACCCATGCGTTGCTTTGGGGGTCTACTGCATGCCGATGGTAGATGCGGTCCAGGCTTTCGTATTGCCATGGGTCAGTGTCTTGGAATTCATCCACCATGGCCACAGGGTATTGCTCGCGTATGGCTGCAGCCATTTCACCTTGGTCGGCGCGTAAAGCCGTGTGCAAGCGTTGTAACAAGTCTTGAAAGTCAAAGGCGCAAAGCTGTAGCTTGGCTTCACGGTAGGCCTGTCTCACCTCAAACGCTGCATGTGCAACCAATGGGGCATGGCAATCCGGTTTTTTTTCTCGCTGTAGCAGCAGTTCATCGATGAGAGAAAAAACGGAAAAGTCTTGGGCCTGTGACCAACCTTTATCTGTCAAATGGTTTAGGCCAAAGTGATTTAAATCTTTGGTTGAGATGTCATGTGCTTGGTTGATCCACGCTTGTAATTTTCGCACCCATGTTGCAAAGTAGTCAGCTCGCGAACCTTTTATTCTTTTTTGGGATTGCGCCGCCAACAAGGCCTCTGCCACGCTGGGCTGCCAGGCCAACCGAATTTGTTTCTCTAGGTCTGCACATTGGTTTTGCCATTGCAAAAAGGGCGTCAGTGCTGTGGCGGGATCGTCTGGTGCGCACAGACTTTCGCTGTGGGGTGTGCGGTCTTGGTTTTGCCACAGGGTTTGAATAGCCAGCAAAAGCTTGTGGGGATTGCCCTGCCACAAGCTGTACAACACCGATTGCGCTGCCAGGGGCAATGGGTAGTAGCAGCGCCGCCAGTAATCGTTGACCAAGTCGTGCAGCAAAGTCTGCGGGTTGTCCAAATGGGTTTGCTCAAATACATCGCGGCTTTGCAAAGCAAAACTGCCCAGCATGCGCCGGCTCCACGCGTGGATGGTGAAGATGGCCGCTTCGTCCATGTTTTGCGCTGCCGCATGCAGCAATGCCGCCGCCTGCGCTTGTTCAGCAGGCGTCAGTTGCTCGCTCAGGTCGTTTAAAAACGGGTCGCCTTTAGGCTGGCGTTGAGCCAAGCATTCATCCAAAAACCATGCCGTTTCTTGCAAGCGTTTGCGAATCCGCTCGCGTAACTCGGCCGTGGCAGCATCGGTAAATGTCATCACCAAAATTTGTGCGGGTTTCAAGGGCGCTGCTGGATGACGTCCATGGCCAATGACCAAACGCACATAGAGTGCGGCCAAGGTCCATGTCTTGCCGGTACCCGCACTGGCCTCGATGATTTGCCGTCCTTGTAACGGCAACTTCAACACATCGAGTGGATTCATGTCTCAGACTCCTGGACAGTTTCTGAGGCGGGGGGCGTCAACACGCTGGAGGCCAACAACAAAGGATGAAAGACTCGCTCTGCCCACGGTTGCATGGCTGGCCATATATCGTCAAAGCGTTCAAAGGCACGTTGCAAATAAGAAGATTTTTGCAACTCACCCATGTGGAACCCACCCTCAAAGCAGTTACGCGCAATCGCTAAGGCTTGCTGGGCGTTTTGAGCAGGACTGTTGCTGGCAGACGCATTGGCTTGGGCAACCAACCACGCACAAGCGCTTTCGCTTGCCAGTGGCAAGGGCTGGACCCAGGCTGCTAAATAGACCTCACCCAAATCACGCAGCAGCGCTTGCGCCTGATCTTGAGGCAAAGGCGACAGACCCAGCAAACCATCGCTGCCACACAGCACGCTGGTGGTGGCGTAGCCAGCGGCATTGGCGCATAAATGGTCTACCCAGGTGTCGCAAAGGGTGTGTAAGCGTGGCACTTTTTTGTTCATCACTTGCCCTGCGCGCAAGACGGTGTGTAACACGCTGCCGTCTTGGCGTTGCACCCAATGCGTGGAGGAACCACCCCATTGCAGTTGCAGACTTAAGCCAGAGGCCTCTAAGCGCAGACTTTGTGTCTCAAGTGGGCTGTCACTGTCGCTCAACCACTGTGCCAAACTGCACAACATGGTCTGTCGCAACTGCAACATGTGATCCTTTTGCAACTCACCCAAGTCGCCCAACGCCATGCGTCCTTGCATACGCCATTGCCGAACAGTGGCAAGTGGGTCGCTGTTGTGCAAGAGTTCTTGCTGCAGTTGGAACTGGGTAAGGGCATCTGGCGCAAAAGGCTCGTCGGCGATGTCAGGGGTTTGGGGCTTGTCCAACCGTGCTTGGAGGTGATGCACAAAGTACACCTCTTGCGGGCGACGTAATAACAACTTCAATGCGTTGGTGTCTAGCGCAGTAGGGGGCTGTGTTGTTGCTGCACTGGGTGTCTTGGCAGAAGGTGTTGCGAGGGTTTGGCTGGCTGCAAGGCGCGCACTCGACCAGTCTTCAGCGTAGGTGACAAAGCCAGATGCGGCATCAAAATATTGTGTCGAGAAAGGCTGTAGTGGTTGCAAGCGTGCTTGAAACACAGGGGATGTTTGTTGCGAGACTTGGTGACACTGGTTGAGATAGTCCATCAATTGACCAACCAGCACCGAGGGGGGAAGCTCGGCGTGGTCGCTGGCGCGACGCCCTTGCCAAGACACATACAAACGTTGCCGGGCTGACAGCACCGCTTCTAAAAACAAATAGCGGTCGTCTTCTCGGCGTGCGCGGTCACCCGCACGCCCCAAACCGGTGTGACCCATCAGGTCAAAGTCGCGAGGTGCGGGCGAGCGGGGGTAAACGCCATCGTTCATACCCAAGAGACATACCACTTTGAAGGGAATGGCACGCATGGGCATGAGGGTGGCAAATTGCACGCCACCACCCATGAAGCGGCGCTGTAAGCCGATGGCGTCCATTTGGGCCAACCAATGCGTGCGTACCACTGTCAGCGGCAGAGGTGAATCAAAACCGGCCAGTTGACAGTCACTGAGCCAGTCTTCCAAAGGGGCAAGGACGCGATCGAGCAAACGCTGAGTGGGCTCATCTGTGGCTTTGAAAAAACGCTGAACCAGGGCTTGAAGTAACTGCACCCATTCCGTGGGGGTATGGGGCTGTGTGAGCAAGTGCAAGCTATGGGTCATGGCTTGCAACCAACGCAGCAAGCCACCTATCAAAGGTGCATCTAAGCCATCGACACCGGCTTGACCCAAGCGTTCTTGCCAGACTTCAGGGGCATCGCTTTGCCCGCCTTGCGCATAACCCAGCAGCAGACGTTGCAAACCAAACGACCACGTGTTTTGGTTGGCGTCAGCCAATTCGCTGGACATCCCCCATGCTTGGCGGTGCTCGGCATCCAAACCCCAGCGAACACCGGCATTTGACAGCCATTCTTGCAAGGTAGCGACATCATGGGCGCTCAGGCCAAAGCGCTCACGCAGCGCTTGAACTTGCAGCAAAGCTAACCAGTCGTTGAGGCTGAGTCGAAGTTGTGGCAATTGCAACAAGGTTTGCAAAGCTTGAACCAAAGGGTCGGCGTGGGTGGTGGTGTCGCTCACCGAGTAAGGCAGGTAACGTGAAGCGTCGTTGTTGAGCGTAGCCAGAGGTTTGAAACGACCAAACACCGCATGGATATGCGGTGCAAACGCAGCCATATCGGGCACCATGACCATGATGTCTTGGGGTTGCAAATGGGGGTCGGCATCCAGCCATGCCAACAGGCGGTCGTGCAAACAATCGACTTCGCGTTGCATCGAATGGGTTTGCACAAATTGAATGCTGTCGTCGCTAGGCGCGAGGGCTATGGGTTCGATGGGCGGCTCAGCCATGTGCAGTACCGCCGATTGCAAGCGTTGCAATGCGCTGGGGGGAGTGCCTTGTTCTTTGGCTTCTTCGACAGGGTCTATGAAGAAAGGGACTCTTTCCAAGGGCTGGCCTTGCGCGTTTTTGGGTTCGAAATCCTCTACCGCTTGAATGTAGTCACGGCCATGTTTTCCCCATGACGCGAGCAGCGGATGACCCACAGGCACCACGCTTTCCGTGAGGTGACCCCAATGCTCTTGGCTGGGGTTGTGCACAAACATCAACACCGGTATGAAACGGGCCAATGCGGCCAAGGCTTGCAATGTCTGCATGGGCAAGGCAGTGATGCCAAACACCATCAACCGTGGCGGCAGGCCCGTGAGAGGTTTGTCCAAAGGCCAGTGTGAGAGGGTGTGTAAAAAAGCCTGGTGCACATCCGAGCGCGATACAAATCCGCGGTGCGCTGGCGGCAAACCGGCTTGCACATCTTGCAGCAGGTCTCGCCACATCGCCGCTTGCCAGACCTGTGTTGCTGGCATGGGGCGCTGTGCGTCCAGCACATCCTGACCTTGGGCCCAATGTTCAAGCCAGTCGACACGGTAGTTTTGGTAGCCATCCAACACATCGGCGAGTTGTTGCGCCAAACCAAAGGCGCGTGTGCCCTGTGGGTCCTCTGCAAGATAGTACGCCAGTGGGGCAAAGCGTGCATCTTTTAGCCAATGGGGTAAGCGACGCAAGATGCGCCACACCAAGGGGGCTTTGTCTAAGGGCATGCGTGCGGGCAAACGGTCGGCACCCAAGACTTGACGGTAGATATGCCATAACTGGCTTGAGGGCAGTTCCATGCGTGTGGCTGCACAAATACCCAAGGCTGAGGTGCTGGCCAATGACAGCGTTAACCAGTGCTTCATGCCATTGCTTTGCACCAGAATGGTTTCGCTTTGTAAAGGCGACAGCGGTCGCTCTTTCACATAGGTCAGAAGCAGTTCAAGCAAACCTTCCATGCGGTTGCTGTGAAAAACCATGAAACCAAAAGGTGAGGAGGATGACATGAACAGAGAGCTTTAAGAAGGGATGAGCTTAAGACAGGACAAGGCTCATGGCGTGAGCTTAGAGGAATTTTTTTCGCCTTCCAATGCTATTCCTTGCACGGTCAAGCCTTGCGCCGACAGTTTTTCAGCTGTTGCGCGACCCATGCCTGATACGCGGCGCATCAAGTCCGACCAATCTGCAAAAGGGCGAATACCGCGCTCGCGCATAAGCCGCCGCGTAAACGCTGGCCCCAAGCCGCGCAAGCCATCCAGCTCAGCTTCTGTGGCTTGGTTGACATCCAATGCCCATGCGGCGTTAGCCAGCAGAGCAAAAAACACAATGAAGTTGCGCATACGCTGCCCTGTGAGTAAGACAGGCATTGCAACACCGCCAAGTTTTGACGCAGGGAAGTTGTTCTCAGTAAAAAAGTCAGCTGCGCTTTAAGCGAGGTGTGCCAACCAGTGCATGTAGCTTGTCACGCCGGTTTGCACATCAGCAAACACATGGTCACAGCCACTGGCGCGAAGGGCGCTCAGATCGGCTTGGGTAAAACACTGGTATTTGCCACGCAACGCATCGGGAAAGTCAATGTAACGAATGCTTTGGGCTTGCACTGCTTGCGCCATGGCCAAGGGAGGTTCTTGTTTGTCAGCACGGGCCGCATTCACCACGGCCAGCGCCACATCGTTGAAAGGCTGGGCGCGACCAGTGCCTAAATTGAACAGGCCATTTTTTGTGGGGTGGTCAAAGAACCACAGGTTCACCGCGACCACATCGTCGACAAACACAAAGTCACGCTGTTGTTCCCCAGCCGCATAGCCGCCATAGTCGGCAAACAGTTTCACATGACCCTCTTTGCGCAGTTGGTGAAATTGGTGAAACGCCACGCTGGCCATGCGGCCTTTGTGTTGCTCACGCGGACCATACACATTGAAGTAGCGAAAGCCCACTACTTGGGCAGTGTTCTTGGCAAAGTCAGCGCCCATTTCACGGCGCATGCGTTGGTCAAACAGTAACTTGGAGTAGCCATAGACGTTTAACGGTTTCTCAAACTCAGGGGTTTCCACAAAGCTGCTCGATCCCCCGTAGGTGGCGGCCGATGAGGCATACAACATACGCACACCTTGCGCCTGACAAGCCATCCACAACTGGCATGACACGCCGTAGTTGTTGTTCATCATGAACTGACCGTCGGTCTCCATGGTGTCGCTGCAAGCGCCTTCATGGAACACCGCTTCCACCTTGCCAAACTCGCGCTTGGCAAACGCTTGGTAAAACTCGTTGTGATCGATGTAGTCGGCGATTTGCAAATCAGCCAGATTGCGAAACTTGTCGCCATCGCGCAAATCATCGACCGCGATGATGTTGGTGATGCCACGTTGGTTCAAGCCTTTGACGATATTGCTGCCAATAAATCCCGCAGCGCCCGTGACGACAATTTTCATGACAACAACTCCTGGTAAGTCACACCCGCTGTACCAAACTTACCCACCACAATACCGCCAGCTTTGTTGGCCCACGGCAGCGCTTCGCGTAATCCCATGCCTGCGCCTAGCAAGGCGGCCAAGGTGGCAATGACGGTGTCACCAGCACCAGTGACATCAAACACTTCTCGCGCTTGTGCTGGCACATGGGTCACACCTTGGGCATCAAACAAACTCATGCCCTCTTCGCTACGGGTCAGCAGCAAGGCGTCGAGCTTTAAGCTTTCACGCAGGTTTTGCGCCATGGTCAACAACGAGGTTTCATCGCGCCAACGACCAATGACTTGCTGCAACTCGGCGCGGTTGGGCGTGATGACGGTGGCACCGGCATAGCGCGAATAGTCGCTGCCTTTGGGATCGATCAACACCGGCCGCTTGACCGCTTTCGCAGCCGAAATCATGTCTGCAACATGCGTCAAACCTCCCTTGCCATAGTCGGAAAACAGCACGGCTTGGTGCGTACCCAGCAAGCTGTGAAATTGGCGGGTTAGGCTGGCCAGCACCTCGGATTGCGGCTCGCTCTCAAAGTCGGCTCGCAGCAGTTGCTGCTGCCTGCCGATGATGCGCAACTTCACCGTGGTTTGCAGTTGTGCATCTCGGCCCAAATGGGCATGGATGCCACTTTTTTCTAATTGCTTGACCAGTTTGTGGCCGTTATCGTCTTCGCCCACCACACTCAGCAAAGAGGCTTGCGCGCCCAGAGTGACCACATTGAAAGCCACATTGCCGCAACCGCCTAAGCGCTCTTCTTCGCGGGTCACACGCACCACCGGCACCGGCGCTTCGGGGCTGATGCGGTCAACTGCGCCATACCAATAGCGGTCTAGCATCACATCGCCAACCACCATTACATGGGTGCGTTGCAGGTCTTCAGGGGTACACAGCGTCATCACAGCTCTTCGATTCGACGTGGAGGGTAACTGTCCCAAGCTTGGCAGCCTGGGCATTGCCAGAAATGGTGCAAGGCTTCAAAACCACAGGCCGCACATCGGTAGCGACGCAAGGGTTTGACCGCGTGGTCCAGTGCTTTTTGTACCTGGGGCTGCTCCAAAGGATCCAAGCCCGCGCCTGCCAACCATTGGCTGGCTGCAATCAGGGAAGGGTGCTTGTGCAAATGCGCGGCGTAATGCGCTCGGCCATCAGCCTTGCCCATATGCGACTCCAGCGAAACCAGGGCGTCGAGTACATCCAAGCTTTGCAACTGTTGGTAGCCGTTTTGTAAAAGCTGCAACACCGCTGGCTCGCGCTGTACCTGCGGCGCAAGGTGGGCGAGTTGAGCGGCGATCAAGGGCAGGGCCGAGGGAATGTCATGGGCGAGTTGCAGCAAATGGTCGAAGGCTTGTGGTGTTTGTTGGTTTGTTAAATGCCATTGCGCCAAGGCCATGCGGGGTCTGGCATGTTGCGGTGCGCAGGCCACCGCTTCTTGCAAGAGTGCTTTCACCTCATTGCTGTCTTTGCTTTGCGCGGCCAATTCACACAGGTAATGGGCGCGGCGGGTATCGAATTGCCCTTGTCCTTGCTGGTCGAGTTGACGCGACACTTCTGCGGCTTGGCGCCAGTCGCGGGCGCGCTCATAAATGCTTAACAGGGCTAACAAGGCTTGCGCTGCCAAGGGGGTGCCTGACAGAGCGCGTAACGCGGTTTCGGCGCGGTCCAAGATGCCAGCTTTCACAAAGTCCATGGCCAAGTCGTACTGGGCGCGTTGGCGATCGGATTCGCTGATATCGCCTCGTGAGAGCAAATGTTGGTGCACTCGCACCGCACGTTCGTACTCGCCTCGGCGGCGAAACAAATTACCCAAGGCAAAGTGCAGTTCCGAGGTGTCGGGGTCGCGTTGCACGGCTTCTATGAAGGCATCAATCGCTTGGTCTTGCTGCTCATTGAGCAAATGGTTGAGACCTTTGAAATAGGCCTTGGGGTTGCTGCGGTTTTCCATGCGCAACTGACGCAAATCAAAACGCGATGTCACCCAACCCAGCAAAAACGCTGCGGGCAGTCCCAAAAAAATCCAGCTGATGTCCAGATCCATCGTCGTCAAGGGCCGTAAGGGATGTCAGGTGTAGCGGAAGTGGCCACGCTTGCCGTGGTTGGCGTGCCAGGTGACGCTTTCAAGGCTTTTTGCGCCAAACGCCTTTGACGCCACCAGCGTGGCACCATGCCCAGCACACCGACCACCACCCCAGCCGCAAAAAAGCCCAGCAATACCAGTACCAGAGGTGAGCGCCACTGCAAGCCCCAAAAGAAGTGCACCTGCACATCTTCTTGGTTGTTCAAGGCGAAAGCAAACAGTATCAAAAAAATGGCTGCTTTCAGTGTCCACTGCAGCAGCCATAGGAATTGTTTCAAGACGAGCCCCTGTGAATCAAGCCATTCTAGGCTTTAAGGTGTATTGCCTTTAAGAAGCTGCTGTGTTTTCAAGTCCACCGCTTCTCGCAAGGCTTTGCCAGGCTTGAAATGCGGCACCCTTTTTTCGGGGATGGCCACGGCTTCACCCGAGCGCGGGTTGCGTCCCATGCGTGGGGGGCGGCGATTCACAGAGAAACTGCCAAATCCACGCAATTCGATGCGGTGACCTTTCACCATGGCGTCACTCATCGCGTCAAGCAAGGCTTTGACGGCGAATTCCGCATCACGGTGGGCCAATTGCGGAAACCGTGATGCCAACTCTTCAACCAAATCACTTCGGGTCATAGGTACTGCTTTGTGTGAACCTGGAATAGCCACATGCCAGATGTATCAGCTGACAAGTAGCGCGGGCGTCACACAGGGCCCCATGCGGGGCCCATGCGTGTCTTACTTCTCGCCAGTATCCAACTTGGCGCGCAACAAAGCACCCAGGCTGGTGGTGCCCGCGTTGCCTGAGTTTTGGCTCAGGGTCTGCATGGCCTCTTGCTGGTCAGCTTGGTCTTTGGCTTTGATTGACAACTGGATGTTGCGGGTCTTGCGGTCCACATTGACCACCACAGCGGTGACTTCATCGCCGACTTTGAGCACCTGGCTGGCATCTTCCACACGGTCGCGGGAGATTTCAGACACGCGCAAGTAGCCGATGATCTCTTCACCAAGGTCGATTTCAGCGCCTTTGGCGTCTACGGTTTTAACGGTACCGGTGACGATTTGGCCTTTGTCATTGACCGATACGAAGTTGGTGAAGGGGTCGGAGTCGAGTTGCTTGATGCCCAAGGAAATGCGCTCGCGCTCGACGTCCACAGCCAACACCAAGGCTTCAACTTCTTGGCCTTTCTTGAAGTTGCGCACGGCGGCTTCGCCGGTTTCGTTCCAAGACAGGTCAGACAAATGCACCAAGCCGTCGATGCCAGCGGCCAAGCC
>DAIQOH010000028.1:0-18824 GCA_036787995.1 Limnohabitans sp.
AAAGGCGTGGAGGCTTTGCCCGAGGCCGAGGCGTTAGCGCGGTTGCCTTTAGATGCCTCGGATGTCACCGACGCTGATTAACGTCATTGCGAGGTTTCGCAATGACGACAATAGCCAGATGAAATCTCAACTGCTTCGACTGGTCGCAGGCCAAGTGTGTTTGCACGCCTGCATGGCGGGTATGCGCATGGCTGCACCGCTGTGGGCTTTGAGGGAGGGGTTTAGCGCGGGTGCCGTAGGTGTTTTGTTGGCTTTGTTTGCGCTGAGTCAAGTGTTTTTGGCCTTGCCCGCTGGGCGCTTTGCCGATCGCCATGGCTTGAAGCGACCGGTCATGCTCAGTGTATTGACTGCCAGTGCGGGGGCTGCACTGGCTGGGCTCTTTCCACTGTTTTCCGTATTGTGTTTGGCTGCTCTTATGACGGGGGGTGCCACCGGTGTGGCCATCATTGCTTTGCAGCGCCATGTGGGCAAGATGGCCCAAGACGTACAAGCCTTGCGCTTCTCCTATAGCTGGCTGGCCATTGGTCCTGCGATCAGTAATTTTGTGGGTCCATTTACCGCAGGTTTTTTGATTGACTTGGCAGGTTTTCGAAGCGCATTCGTGGCCATGGCACTTCTGCCTTGGTTGGCTTGGTTTGCGGTGCGACAGTTGCCGCAGCAAAACCCCTCAAACAGCACGCCCATGCCCTCACAACGCGCTTGGGACCTGCTGGTACGCCCAGACTTTCGCCGACTGTTGATGGTGAATTGGTTTTTGTCATCCTGCTGGGATATGCACACCTTTGTCGTTCCCTTGCTGGGCCATGAGCGAGGCATCAGTGCCTCTGCCATCGGTTCTATTTTGGGCGCATTTGCTATAGCTGCTGCATTGGTGCGAATGGCATTGCCGCTGCTGACCGCCCATATCAAAGAGTGGAAGATCATCACAGCAGCCATGCTCTCGACGGGTGGATTGCTTGCCATATACCCGCTGTTGCAAGGCGCTGTATGGTTGGGCATAGGTTCTGCCTTGTTGGGTATCACCTTGGGTTGTGTACAGCCCATGGTGATGAGCACTTTGCATCAAATCATGCCACCCGAACGCCATGGCGAGGCCTTGGGTTTGCGCTTGATGGCTATCAATGCCTCTAGCGTAGCCATGCCTTTGCTGTTTGGCAGCTTGGGTGCGGTGGTGGGCGTGGCAGGATTGTTTTGGTGTGCTTCTGCCAGTGTGAGTCTGGGCTCGAGGTTGGCTTGGGAAATGCGCCACGCTGTTTAGCCCGTAGCATTGCGACTTCAAACAGATCAGAAAGCAGACAGAAATGCAATCAATGTGTCACTGGTTTATAGGATTTACTTTTCTGGCACTGTCTGCTTTTCTCAGTGCGGTGGCCAGCGATGTTCTGTCAAAACTGCACAGCCAACAACCCTTGTCTTGCGAACCCACTGAGGCTTTTTTTTGCGGAAATATGCATGTCTCTTGTGCAGGTAAAACCAAAGTCCCGACATTTGCTTTTCAGCTGAAAGCATCTGCGCAACAAGGCGCACTGTCAGTGCCTAAAGACTTTCTTGCATTTGAAGCGCTATACAAAGACAGCCAAGTGGCTTGGGGAGAAGATGCACCCTATGTCGTCTTCACACCCATGCACGCCAAGGGTTACATCAAATTGTTTGCCAGTGGAAAATATGTCTTTCGTTACTATCCCTCGCCAGAGCAAGACGGCATCATGTCTCTTGGGCAATGCCGCTAACATCTTCCAAACCTATACTGACTTCAGCTGTTTTTTAATGGTCAGCAAGGCCAGTACGCTGATAAAAGCCATCCCCGATAAGTAATAGCCTACGTATGGCAAACCATGGTTGGTGGCTAACCAAGTGGCTATATAAGGTGCAAATGACGCACCCACAATCGCTGATAAGTTAAAGCTCAGCGACGCCCCTGTGTAACGCACCTCTGTTGGAAACAATTCTGACATCAGCGTGCCCAAAGGCCCAAAACACAACCCCATCAATGCCATGCCTATCGACAAGGCCAGCACGGTGGTCAGGCTGCCCGCTTGCAGCAAAGGGCCCAAAAACAAACCCAACACACATATACCAACCGATCCCAATGTCAGAGCATGCGTACGTCCTTTTGTATCTGAAATTTTGGCCGCAATAGGAATGAACAGTGCAAAAAAGAGAACAGCTATAAGTTGCAAGACCAAAAAGTCTTGACGCTGGTATCCCAAGGTGGTGGTTGCCCAACTCAGGGTGAATACAGTCATCAAGTAAAAAAGCACAAACTGCCCCAGACCCGACAACATACCCAGCAGCATAGATCGGGTGTGCTGTGTGACAACGGTCAGTAGGGGTACTTTGACACGTGTCTTCATGGCCATGACTTGTTGAAACTGTGGCGTTTCAGAAATACTGAGGCGCACATACAGACCCACAACCACCAACACGGCACTGGAGACAAACGGGATACGCCAACCCCAGTCTAAAAAATCAGCTTCAGGCAGCTGAGTCGTCAGCAGCAAAAAGGCGCTACCCGACAAAAAGAAACCCACAGGACCACCCAGCTGGGGAAACATGCCGTACCAAGCCCGTTTCTCAGGCGGTGCGTTTTCAGTTGCAAGCAAAATAGCGCCGCCCCACTCGCCACCCAAACCCAATCCTTGTCCAAAGCGAAGCACTGCAAGCATGACGGGGGCAGCAATGCCAATCGATGCATACGGGGGAAGCAAGCCAATCAAAACAGTTGATACGCCCATGGTCAAGAGCGATGCCACCAAGGTGGCTTTGCGACCAATGCGATCGCCGAAGTGACCAAACAAGGCAGAGCCAACAGGCCTAGCCACAAAAGCCAAGCCAAAAGTTGCCAGTGATTGCAAGATGGCCATGCTGGGCTCGGAAGCAGCAAAAAAGAGTTTGGGAAAAACCAGAACCGCTGCCGTTCCAAAAATATAAAAATCAAAATACTCGATCGTTGTGCCAATCAAACTTGCAAGCAAAATTTTTAAGGGGGAGTTTTTTTCTGCGTTCATACCTTCTTCTCCTGGAAATCAGTGGTTAAAAACCATCAAGTGCCAATCGGTAAAGCTGCTCGTTGCCCACTTGACCACCTTTGAGCAACACCTCCTTGCCGTGGATATGCGCCTTGGCAGACACAAGTTCAGCGAAATGGGCGTTTTGTGCGAAATGGCTGGCTTTGATCTGCAAAGCCTCTGCCCCCAAGGCTCGCATGGTAAAGCTTGAGGAATCCCCACCCGCAACCACCAAGCGAGTTAAGCCTGTGTGCTTGAAAGCAGTGTCAGCCAGCTTGGCAAAACACGTCCCAATGCGTTGTGTCAGTTGACCTGCTGGCCAATGGTGGGTTTGCTCCCGAAGGGCTTTTGTGTGGGCATCGTGCGGCCCATGCGCTGTGAAAACCACCACGCTTTGCCCTGCTGACAGTGCTTTCAGCATGGGGTTTAGCACAGCGTCCAACAAAGCATCATGGGTTTGCAACAAAGCATCGTTAGATAAACGCAGGCACGCAAACCCTGCTTGCTCGGCATGGTCTATTTGCGCAGCGGACAGTGCCGAGCAGCTGCCTGACAACACCAACAAACGGTCGGTGGGCAACAGTTGTTGCTTGGGAATTTGAAGCTGGGTGCTATGGGATTCACGCAAATGCTGCCCCAGTCCATGTGCCAAGCCTTGGGCAGCCATGGCACAGACTTGGCGTTGTTGCGACAACCGCCACAGCGCCGCAGCAGCAGTCACCACCTGTTGCTGGGTATAGCCATCGACCACTGCGCTGTGGTGGCTGGCAAGCTTGTTTGTTAAAAGTTCAGGATCAGTTTGGTGTTGGTCTAATTGCCGCACATCCAGCAAATAGTCGGTTTGAAAACCTTGGGTCGACAACACCTTGGACAATTCAGACTCATGCATAGGTGTCACAGGATGCACCGACATGACGGGGTGCTTGTCCAACCGGTATATCTCGCTACCTGCTCGGGCAAAGTGGTGTCCAAACAAGGTGTAGCGCCCAAACTCGGGTGCGGCCGAATGCACTGGGACAAAGCAGTCGGGCCAGACCTCTTTCATCAGCCCAATGGCATAGCCCAAACTACCGGTATGCGCTGCACTGTCAAACGTCGAGCAGCATTTGTATTGCACCCAGGGAATCTTCAATTTCGCAAACGCTTGCAACACAGGCAGCAACTCTTCACGCATATCCTCGGGGTGTAAAGACCGCGCAGTGCCAGCGATGCCCACCACATCACACTGGTCTGCCGCTTCTTGCAAAGCCGCTATGCCAGGATGGTGAAAGAACAGTCGTGTTTGCAAGCCATGACGAGCGTATTGCGCCGCATTGTCTGCTGCACCTGTGAAGTCGTCGCCATAAAACAGCACACTGGCACGGTAGGGCGGTTTAGCCATCTCGCTCACGCTGGGGGTCCAAAAGTAGCAACGGCCTCACGCAATTCGCGGTGGCTGAGGGCGGCTTGTTGCAAAGTCACACCGGCCATGGCGGCCTCCCATGACTGGCGCAATGCAATCACGCCTGCAGCAATGCCGCCTGGGTGAGCGAACAAACCGCCACCTGCCAAAAAAATCAGATCGGTGGATTGCAAACTCTCCCACGTCGGGTGGGCTTGCATCACGGTTTGACCCGAGGAAAACACAGGCATCACAGCGCAGGGTTTGTGTTCAAACAAGGGCTGTAGGCAAGCCCTTGCAGAGGCAATCACGCTGTCATCGGCCTCTTGAAATTTATTGGCAATCCCGTTGACATGCATGTGGTCAACACCAGCGAGTCGCCATAACTTTTGCCATGCCACATAAGACCATCCCGCTTGCACATAGCCCCAGCCGTTGCGGTGGGCATGGATAGGCAGTTGAGCGTGACGCCGAAACGCATTGAAACCCGTCATGCCCACCGAGTTCAAGCTCAGCATCACAGCAGTGCCGCCTTCAGACAACACTTGGTCATGGCGGCGTTTCATCTCATCGAGTTCACCCGTCAAGTTGAATGCATACATGACTTTCCGGCCTGTTTTTTCTGCATGGCGGCGAATCACTTGCATGCACAAACGCAGCCGTTCATCAAACGGACAAGCAGGACCGTCGGCTTGTAATTCATCGTCTTTGATGAAATCAATACCTGCTGCACACAGTTGATCCACCAAGGCTGCAGTTTCTGAAGCACTCAAACCCACCGAGGGTTTGATGATGGTGCCAATCAGCGGGGCTTTGGGGATACCGATCAGCTTTCGGGTGCCCTCTATACCAAAGGCTGGACCAGGGTAGACCTCAGCAAAAGCCGAGGGCAGTTGAATGTCCAATAGTCGAAGTGCGTCTACCCCGCGCAGTTCGTACAAATTACCCGCAACAGTGGCCAACACGTTTGTGAGCGATGGTCCTAGGTTTGCTAAAGGCCACGACAATGTGAGCCGGTAGCAAGTTGGGGTTGAAGACACATCGGGCAGGGCGTCGATGTGCCAATGCGCAGCAGCCCTGGCTTTGAGGGCTTCATCTTCCCCCGGAATAGCGACAAAGGTGCCGCTGGACTGCTCACCCGCAATGGTTGCAGCCAGTCGTTCGGGGTCAGCCTTGGTGTGCAGCTGGTAAGTGGCGGTGATGCGTTCACTCATGGGCAATGGTTTCTCAATTCAGAGACCACGAGCGCCACTGGCCAAGAAGCCGCCATCCACGGGCATGGCTATGCCCGTGACGTAAGCCGCTTCCTCGGACACCAAATACTGAACTGCAGCTGCAATCTCCACCACGCTGCCATAGCGATTCATGGGAATCGCTTTGGAATACGCTTGGCGAAATTGTTCACTGTGCAGTTGTTGGGTCAGCGGCGTGTCTACAGGACCAGGGGATACTGCATTGGCTGTGATGCCATGGTCGGCCAACTCCACTGCCATTTGGCGGGTCAAGGCAATCACCGCTCCTTTAGAGGTGCCGTAAGCGGTGCGACCCTTGCCCACAGCTCGCATACCAGCCACCGAGGCGATATTGACAATGCGTCCCCAGCCGTGGCGCATCATCAAACGGGCGGCGTGTTGACAGCACAACAGCGTACCGGTCACGTTGATGGCCATGGTGCGCTCGAACTCTTCCAATGAAAAATCGATGAAGGGTGCAACCGTTGCCACTCCAGCAGAGTTCACCAAGATATCGCAGCGGCCAGCAGAGGTTGCTATCTGTGCAAAGGCCTCAGCAATGGAGGAGGATTGACCTACATCCATCATGATGGGGGTGACCTTAAGGCCCTCTGCACAAAGTCGCTCAGCGGTGGCTTTTGCGGCTGGCAGGTTACGGTCGGCAATAAAAACATGGTGGCCCAGAGTGGCCAGTCGATTTGCCACGGCTTCGCCTATGCCCATGGCACCACCGGTGACCACGGCAACCCGTGTGAATGATGAAATTGTGCTTATCACTGTGCTTGTCCTGATTTCTTAGTATTCTTTGATAAACAAAGCAATAATCCAAGAATTGCTGAGAGGTTTTTTATGCGCAATTTTCATATCTCTGGTCTCCAACTGACAGAATCAGATTCATTGATAAAAGACTTGCCTTCGGCCGGTTATCACTGGTTAAGTTTTTCTCGCCGAGAATTTGAAGTTGAACTCAACAATATCCAGCGAATGTTGGAACGACTTTACCAGTTTGAAGTACTCGAATTGCATTTGATGGACCTGCTCAACAACCAGCTTCCATCGCATTACGACTACACCTCTGAATACGATGTGATTATTTTCAGGCGTTTAGCGCGAGGAAGAACAGAGTCAGATCCTTCTAATCCAGGCCAAATACTGCATACCGCAAGCAGCAGCGGTGGCCCCCCGATTTTGCGAAGAATCGATACCAGTCCTATTGGTTTTCTGGTAATAGACAAACTCATCATCACAGTGCATCCAGCAGATTGCTCCGTACGAGACGCCTTTGCAAGCAAACTTCTCAACACCATGACCACCGCGAGTGCCAGTCATGCTTCGAGCAGATTGCCCAGCAATCCCACCGATTTGATGTTGAGAATGATTGGTCAAGTTGTTGACGGATACTTGGATTTACGTAAAGAACTCACCCGCCAGTTAGACCATTGGCAAAGCGAACTGATTAATCCTAAAGCCCGCTTCAACAACTGGAGCGCTTTGCTGGATTCGCGGCTTACTTTGCACTATTTGGATGAAATATGCGAAGACCAGCGCGCAGCCATACAAGATTGGATCGAAGCTTTGGACGCATGGTTGGAAACAGAATCCCTGTCAGCAAAAGATTTGGAGTTGATCAAAGTTCGTAGCCGCGACGTACTCGAGCATATAGAGAGAGTGGTTCACCACGTGACCCGACTTGAGCAAAGTGCTGAAACTGCGGTACAGATGCATTTCAATATTCAAAGTAATCACAACAATGATGTGATGAAAACTCTAACAGCGCTAACGGCTATCTTCTTACCCTTAAACTTGATCACAGGTTTTTTTGGTATGAACTTTGAGCATTTCCCTTTTCTCAAAAATGAAGAGGGTCTTTTGCTGACGGAGGCCTTCATGCTTTTACTGGCCATTGCATTAGGTGTGTATTTTTGGCTAAACAGCTATTTAACGACTTCAAATACGCGTACAGTCAAAAACAAATAACCATTAAAAACACACACTATGTTTGCTTTCGATATTCAATCTCTCAAACTTTACGCATGCTTTGTATTTCAGTGCGTTGCAGGTATTGTTTTTTTAAACGACTGTGCGCAAGCAGAACAGTCATCTATTTCTCTCAACAAGAACGAGCGCGTTGCTCTTTTTCGAGATTCTGTTGACAAGATTCTTTCGCAAATTGACTCCAAGCAAGGCCCTGGCTTGGCTGTATGGCTTGAAGTCGACGGTGAGGTCATTTATGACAAATGGGCAGGACTGGCACAAAAAGACAAGCGAATTCCGATTGATGGCAACACCACTTTTGAATTGGCATCTGCTTCTAAACCGATGACTGCTGTTGCTGTGATGCATCTCGTCGAAAACGGAATGCTCGGGTTAGACGATGCAGCCATTAAATGGATTCCTGATTTGCCTGCGCAATGGTCCTCGATTACCGTGAGGAATTTATTAACACAAACCGCTGGTATTCCAGACTATATGAATCAAATCAATGCCACCAAGCTCATGGGATTGGATGGGCTGACAAACGCGCATTTGCTGAAAAAATGGGAAAACCAGACCTTGTTGAATTTTCCTCCTGGATCACAAGTCGAGTACAGCAACAGTAACTACGTTGTCTTGGCTGAAATTGTTGCAAAAGCTTGCGGACTTAGCTTTGGACAATGTTTACGACAACGCATATTTCAACCTCTTGGTATGACCAACACAAGGGTCGAGTCCGATGAGCCTGCAAAGGAAGAAACGCTTGCTTTAAATTACGCGATGACTCGAAAAACCAAAGGTATACGACTGCTAACAGAAGGACCAACCGGTATTTACAGTTCACTCAACGATATTTCTCTTTGGCTTCGTGCTTACCAAGCTGGAAACATCGTCAGTAAATCTGCTGCTGAATTAATGACTACCCCAGCCAATTCAAGCCCTCTTTTCGATAACGGTGATCGTTATGGCATGGGGTGGGTTATTTCCGTTGACTCTGCTGCGCAAGGTGCGTATTCGCATGCTGGACAAAAAGACGGTTACAGAACGCTGATCAGTGGAAATCCCTCAACCAACATCAACTACATCATTCTTAGCAATGGCGGGGACTTTTTACAAACAGCCAGCACAGAGATTGAGTATTGGATAAGTGAGGTTTTTCGACAGAGATAACTTTTGCATGTCACCTCACCGCAGCGCTGGTCAGGGTGTTGATTTAGATACGGGTTTGCTTGATGGGTTGGCAGCTGATTTTGTATCGGAACAACTGCCTGCATGTCGGTTTTTGGCGCCTGCTTCACGCATTTTGCATTCGTTCGCAAAAGTTTGGGTTTTAGAGGTGTGCATCCAATAACCACAAACAGGTTTGAATTCATCTGTACATGCATGGGTGTTCCCAGACAAGGTCAAGCCACCGATCAGAATCGATGCGAATAAAAATATTGCGTTGGAATAAGTCATGTTGATGTACAGAAACTGTCTGAAAAGCAGGTTGATGGGTAGTTATCTTAAAAGATAGGCTTGCTGACATGGCCAAGGATAGTCGCAATGCGTTTCAGCATATAGTTGACTCGTTTGCCAGGGTTACTTCGATTTTATAAATCCTCGAAAGGTTTGCCATGTCTACAGCCAGCACCCACTCGATTGAAGAACGTCTCCCTCTGCTTCGATTAGGCACGTTGGGTTTGCAACATGTGTTGGTGATGTATGCAGGGGCCATCGCTGTGCCACTCATTATCGGTCGTGCCTTGAAGCTCTCACCCGAACAAGTGGCCTTGTTGATTTCTGCTGATTTGTTTTGCTGTGGCTTGGTCACCTTGATTCAATCCTGGGGCGTTACCCGTTGGTTTGGTATTCAACTTCCGGTGATGATGGGCGTGACCTTCGCTGCGGTCGGACCCATGTTGGCCATTGCCAATGGGCATCCTGGTGAGGCCGGAGCACAAATGATTTTTGGCGCCATCATGGGTGCGGGTGTGATCGCCATGTTGCTCGCACCTTTGATGAGCCGCCTGTTGGCCTATTTCCCACCCGTGGTCACTGGCACGGTGATCACGGTGATTGGAATATCACTTATGCGCATTGGCATCAACTGGGTGTTTGGTAACCCGGTGGGCCCCACAGCGCCGCAAATCGTCAACCCAGAACATGTGCAATGGATGGCCAGTATCACCCAAGCCGCGCAGGCCACTGGGGCCAGCATCAGTGCGCCTCCTGCCGGCATGAACATTGCGCCTTCACAGCCTAATCCGCAGTACGCAAGTTTGCCCAACATGGGTTTGTCGGCCTTGGTGCTCTTATCCATCTTGACGGTGGCCAAATGGGCCAAAGGTTTTTTGGCCAATGTGTCGGTGTTGGTCGGCATCGTGATCGGTGGGTTGGTGGCTGTGTCCTTGGGAATGATGAATTTCGATAAAGTGGCCAAGGCAAGTTGGTTTGCGCTTGTCTCACCATTTCAATTTGGCACGCCGGTGTTCGATCCGGTGTTGATATTCACCATGAGTTTGGTGATGGTGGTCGTGATGATCGAGTCCACTGGTATGTTTTTGGCGCTGGGCGAAATGACCCACAAGCCTGTGGATCAAGCCGATTTGTCGCGTGGTTTGCGCACCGATGGTTTGGGCACTTTGATCGGGGGCATCTTCAACACCTTCCCCTACACCAGCTTTTCACAAAACGTGGGCTTGGTCGGCGTCACTGGCGTTCGCAGCCGATTTGTGTGTGTAGCCGCGGGTGTGGTGTTAATCGTGTTGGGTCTGGTCCCCAAAATGGCCGCACTGGTCGAGTCCTTGCCCACCTTTGTGTTGGGTGGTGCAGGCTTGGTGATGTTTGGCATGGTGGCGGCCACAGGCATTCGCATCTTGGGCAGTGTGGACTTCACCCACAACCGTAACAACCTCTTCATCGTGGCGGTATCCTTGGGCATGGGCATGATTCCTTTGGTCGCACCCAACTTCAAACAATGGATGAGCCACACTTGGCACCCTTTGATCGATTCTGGCATTTTGTTGGCTTCATTAAGTGCTGTTTTGTTGAACTTGTTTTTCAACGGCGCATCCAAAGATCTTGATGGCAGCACCCATGCGGCTCGCATGCATTCAAGCCATTAACAGCAGATCAGGGGTTGTATGAAAAGGTATTTTTCTCGACTTATCTTGTCTCTGGGTTTGGCATTTGCGATTTGCCCGCTGCATGCTCAACATTTATTTGGAAATCCTGAATGTTTTGGATGGCAGAGCCTTGATGACAAACAAAAGACATTGTGGTTGAACGCCTTTTTAGTTCCTCTTAACTTGACTAATGTTGCTAGAAAAAAACCGGTTGAAGATGTGTTCACCAAATTAGCTTCTTTGGACCCTGCAAGAATTTATGTAGATAACTTCTGCTTGTTGCACGTTGAAAGCATGGCTTCTGTTGGGGCAATTCAATATTTAGAGGCGCTTACCGCAGAAAAATAGTTGTTTATTTCAATAAACAGAGCCAAAGATGCCGCTAAGATCATCTTTTACGCTCAATTCCAACGGGAAGTGTTTTGGCTTTATGCCAAGCATTTTCTTTAAACCAGTCGTCACCCTCAAGATACTGTCGCAACATAGGAAGTGAATCAAAACCCCAGAAAATCTCGTTGTCAGCCTGAATTGCAGGAACACCGAACACGCCATTTCTGATAGCTTGTTCAGTAAAGGTTCGCAATTGTTCTTTTACATCTGTTGCGTCTGGAGAGCGAATTGGATTGAGTAATGCGCTCAGCTTTGCTAAGTGTGAAGGGTCTGAAACATGGTTACCGCTTGCCCAAACAAATTTAAACAGGGTTTCGCACACAAAATGGTTTGGATAGCCCAGGGCATCAGTGGCAATAGCAAGACGCATCAGCGGCAGTGGATTGAAAGGGTGGGCGGCAGGCAATTTCAAATCGATACCAAGCTGCCTACCTAACCACAAACACTGGCGGTAAGTCCATTCGCGCTTTCCCATCACCTCTACCGGCCCGAGTTGTCCGAAATGCTGAAGAAGACCACCAAATAATATAGGTTGGTAGCGAACCTGATAATTTAAACCTTGCAATGCATGCGGCAATTGATGAAAAGCCAAATAAGCATAAGGGCTTATAAAGTCAAAATAAAAAGTCAATTGCTTCATCGTCGTCCTATCAATCAAAGCCTACTTGAATCCTGCCCTCATTCAGGCCCAACTCGACAAACGCGCCTGATGAGACTTAAAAGAATAACTCATGTCGTATTGCCTGTAGATTTGAATTTTCTGCATGCGTCTGAGCAATACAAGACCTTGTCCCAGTTCTTTGCCCATGACTTACGCCAAGTCATGTCTCGCCCACAGGTTTTGCAGGGTTTTTTGGGCAAGGTCTGCTTGTTTCCCTTGAACGTTTCTTTTTTATTCATGCATGTATTTATGAATTGAATATCTTCAATTGATACCGAACTGGCTAGTTGGTTGCTGTCTTTGTAGGTATTTCTAAAAGTCAAATCCAAGTTGACTTTCATTGATTCGCTGTCGATTAAGTGCTTTTTTACGTGAATGTACGGTCTTGCGTGAAGCATGTTTATCGACCACGGCTTTTTTACCTGCGATGACGTCTGGCGTCTGTCTTCGGGCATGCAAACGCTGTTTGGATGCGCGGGTGGCACTGGCCAAATCAACGATAGGTTTGATGATCTGACCGCTGAGTGGGGCGTTGTTTTTCAGATGTTCTGGCATCAACCAGGGCTCGAACAGCCATGTGTCTGGCACATGGCGCATGTGAGGCAACCATCGTCTGACAAATTTCCCATAAGGATCGTGGTCTTGGGCTTGCTTGATCGGGTTGTACACGCGTGTGGAGTTAATCCCTGTGGTGCCTGATTGCATTTGCAACTGGCTCCAGTGTATGCCTGGTTCATAGTCTAAAAATTGTGTTGCCAACCATTCACCCACGGGGCGCCAATGCAGCCACAAAGGGTAGGCAGCGACCGAGACCAGCATGGCGCGCATGCGAAAGTTCAGCCAACCCGTTTCTCTCAGCATGGTGACGCAAGCGTCCACCATGGGCCAGCCAGTTCGGGCTTGCTGCAAGGCTTCAAAGTAGGCGGGGTTGAAGTCCTGCTCGCGCAGACCGTCATAACCTGGGTGCATATTGCGCCATTCAATGGCAGGCTCGCTCTCGAGCTTTTGGATGAAATGGCAATGCCAATACAGCCGACTCACAAATGCGCTCAAGCCTGCTCGGTGTCGACTGGCTTGGGCTGGCAGTTGTGCCATGTGCGCTCTGGTTTGCTGAACCACTTCTCGCATGCTGATACAGCCATAGGCCAAATAGGCCGACAGCCTGGAACAGGCATCAGGCGCAGACAAGGGTGAAGAAATGCCACCACGGTAGCCGATGCTGCGTGCATGGAGAAAACTGTGCAGTGTTTTCAAGGCAAGCGCACGGCCACCTTGTTGACGCAGGGGCGGGTTGTGCCGCAAGTGGTCAGGCGCTGCCATGGTCAGTGCTGGGGCCGTTGGTGCGTTCCAAAAGCGTAACCTACCCGGGTTTTCAACAGGTAAAGCCATGTGATGTTCCCAGGCCTGTTGCCAAAGGTTGCGGTTTGTCAAGCCTCGCACCACGCCAAACTGGGGGAATTCATGCCAATCTATCTCATGCAATTTGCACCATGCAGCCACCTGAAGGTCACGCGCATAGGTCATGCCATTGCCTGTTTCTTCGTGGGAGTAGAGCCCTGAGAATTCAGCAGATTGCCATATTCGATCAAGCACATCTGTCACGTCGCCATGATGGATTTCAATGCAGCCTCCAAACGAGCGCAAATGTGCATCCAGTTCTTGCAGCGATTCACGCACAAACTCAAAATGCTGAAGGGCTGCATCAGGTTGCAACCACAGTTCTGGCTCGATGACATAGATGCACCTGACAGGACCGTGCTGGTTGGCATGGGTCATTGCAGCATGATCTTGCCAACGTAAATCACGCTTGAACCAAACCAACGAGTAACTCATGCAGTGCATGAGAGGTTGTTGTTATTCAAAGATTGTTGATGTGTGTCTGCTGTGGGTACCGAAAGACAAAAACCGAGTGGCACGGCAGTCAACAAAGGCTTAGGGGAGTGATGTGACATGAACACTTATTTGAAAGATGTGGATTGGGGGTCAAAGCAATTGATCAGCGCTAGCGGTGGTGAAACCAATTTATGAATTAAAAATTTTCTGATGAAGGGGGCTGGCAGATGAGGATTTGTGTAACCACTCCAGACTGCTTCAGGCACGATGGCAGCATCAGCATCTGTTTTTTGAATCAACACAACAGCTGGTAAAAGGTCGCGAAATTCAACCTCTGCCAATATCCAATGGTCCGTGGACCAAACGCTGGCGACAGTTGAAAAGCTTGAATCGGGTGGGCTGTAATCATCAATCAAGCTTCTGGCTAATGGGTATTCTTTGTCTGCGCTTGTTAAACGCTTAACGGACGCGCAGTTTCTGGTCAATGTATTCAGCTGGTTTTCAATATTTCCAATGACATCTATTGGCCGTTCATCAACAGTGAGCAATATTCCCAAGTCGTCTGTGGTCCAGCCAATGTGGGTGAATACAACCAATAGGCTAGCGATTGGAAGAAGAATCAGTGACTTTTTGAGTCGCATCTTGGTCTTCATTTTTCGTAACTTCAGGCTTAGGCATACACATTTTTTCACCATCCCAAACCTGACCACACCAACAGAGGCCTTCGTTGTTGATGATGCAAGTGCCTGTGCCACAACATCTCGTGTCTTTGCTCATCTACACTCCTTGTGGTTATTGTCTTTAGCTATTCGCTCTGCGGTGATCTGCAATTTTCCGATCATGAAATTTCATCTCAGGGCTTCTCCGTAAACGGTGCTTGGTGGTTCGGCCTTTCACTCTTTTTCTCCATAAAGTGAAAGACTGCTTTTTGAGTTCAGATCGCATCAGGCGGATCACTTGAGCTTCGGTGAGTCCAGTTCTTTCTTGGATGGTCTCAAAAGATGTGCGGTCCTCCCAGGCCATTTGAATCACGAAAGAAATATCACCCTCAGTAAGCGTTTTGTGATTAATTGACTTGCTGAGAGACATGAAGAATATTTATTTAGAGTGGTAAGCTAAACGCAAATGAATTTTACAGATATTCTCAAGATCATCTGACATTCATCATCATTTGAATAGGTTTTGAACAGGCTACTCAAGCAAAAGTTGACTGTGTTTACTGCAACAAAGGGAATGGCTCGATCGAAAAGCGCTTAAAGACAGATTTCAAAATGCATCAAATCCCTCTTTTTCCTCTTTCCCACGGGCTGTTTCCTGATGGCATGTTGTCGCTTCAAATTTTTGAAGTGAGATATCTAGATTTGATTAAACGTTGTCATCAACAGCAAATGCCATTTGGGGTGGTGTGGCTGAAAAAAGGCAGCGAGGTACAAGTGCCAGGTGAGATGCCTATGCTGCATGCCTACGGTTGCTTTGCACATATTCGAGAGTTTGAACAGCCACAACCCAATTTATTCTATGTTGTTTGCCAAGGGGGACTTCGGTTTGAATTGAACGACACACAGCCGGGCCCCTTTGGTGTGTGGCAAGGCGATATATCCATCATTGCACAAGACCCTGAAGTTGAAATACCTGCATCTTTAGAGCACCATGCCGGGCGTTTGGGAAAAATCATTGCAAGTGCTCAAAAGCAGGGACAACTGAGCAGACTGCCTATATTGAAACCTTATCTTTTAGACCAGTGTGGCTGGGTGGCCAATCGATATGCCGAGGCTTTGAACATCAGCAAGGAACTAAAGCAACAACTGTTAAGCGAACTTGATCCATTAAAGCGCTTAGAGACCATTGATTCGTTGATTGAATAGGTATGTCATAAAATTGAAGTTAAATGCATTCCCTACTCGCCACCCGATATACAACCCTGCGCGAGCATTCTTTTAAACTCGCCGCGCCCCTCAGTGTCGAGGATCAGTGTGTGCAGTCCATGCCTGATGCCAGTCCTACCAAATGGCATTTGGCGCACACCACTTGGTTTTTTGAAAACGTAGTGCTTTTGCCTTTTTTGCCTGGCTACAAGGTATGTGATGCATCCTTTGCCTACCTTTTCAATTCCTATTACGAAGCGCTGGGGCCTCGCCACCCGCGCATGCAACGAGGTTTGCTAACCCGTCCCTCTTTGTCAGAAGTTTGGGCATACCGAGACTATGTTGACAATGCAATGCAACGTCTTCTGGGCAACACTGTGGCACTCAGTCAGCAAGCATTGGCCTTGGTAGAACTTGGTTTGAATCATGAACAACAACACCAGGAATTGCTTTTGACAGATGCTTTGCATTTGCTGTCCTGTCATCCGCTTCTGCCAGCCTATGACACGTCTTTTACTCACCCAAAGGTCAGCTCAATTGAGCTTAAGTGGTTTTCATTTGAGGAAGGACTGCATTTGTTTGGCCGATCATCAGATCAGCCAGGTTTTGCATTTGACAATGAATCACCTTCTCATCAGCGTTTTGTCCAAAGCTTTCAGATAGCCAACCGGTTGGTCAACTGTGGCGAGTACTTGGCTTTTATTCAAGACGGTGGGTACGATAACGCCGATCTTTGGTTGTCAGAGGGGCGCGCACAAGTTTTACAAAATCATTGGCAACATCCTTTGTATTGGTTAGCGCCACAAGATCCTCGTAACCCTGCAGACCATTGGCAGGTCTTTGGCTTGGACGGCGTTCAACCACTAGACCTGCAAGCCCCAGTGTCCAATCTGAGTTTCTATGAAGCATCCGCATTCGCGCAATGGGCTGGTTCGCGTTTGCCTACCGAATTTGAGTGGGAAATTGCCAGTAAGCATGCTGATGTGCAAGACATGCAGGGACAAGTATGGCAATGGACACGGTCTGCATATGAACCTTATCCTGGGTTTATGCCTTCCACTGGCGCAGTTCGTGAGTACAACGGTAAATTCATGGTCGGACAGCAAGTTTTACGCGGAAGCAGTCTGGCCACGTCCCATCAACACAGTCGCACCACCTACCGCAATTTCTTCCCGGCTGCTACGCGTTGGCAGTTCAGTGGTTTGCGCTTGGCAAAAGACCTCTGAAAAGACTGTCGATGACCGCTATTGATTCTGAAAGTCTGCAATTTTTGCAAGACATGCAAACAGCGCTGTCTCAAACGCCCAAAAGTATTTCACCCAAGTATTTTTATGACCAAGCGGGGTCTGCTTTATTTGACCGAATATGCGAATTACCCGAGTACTACCCTACACGAACCGAATTGGCGATATTGCAAAACCATGCAGTTGACATAGCCAAGTGCATGGGAGAAAAAGCGGACATCATTGAATTTGGTGCAGGTTCATTGCAAAAAATCCGTTACTTGCTTAAAGCTGCCATCAACCCAGCACGCTATGTACCCATGGACATATCGGGTGTCCATTTGCACAAAGCGAGTACCGCGTTGCAAGCTGATTTTTCAAAGCTCGATGTCCAACCCTTGGTAGCTGACTACACCAAGCAGTGGGATCTGCCTGCAACACTTCCAACCCGTGGAAAGCGTATTGCATTTTTCCCAGGTTCAACCATAGGTAATTTCTCACCAACCCAAGCAAAAGTATTTTTTCAAAATTGTGCTCAGCACTTGTGCGGTGGCGCCTTGCTGATAGGGGTGGACTTGATCAAGCCACCTGCGATTTTGCATGCGGCTTATAACGACGCGCAAGGTGTGACCGCTGAATTCAATTTGAATTTGTTGGTCCGTGCTAATCGTGAACTGGGCTGTGATTTTGATCTTAGTCAATTTGCTCACAGTGCTTTCTATAACGCCCCTTTACAGCGCATTGAAATGCATTTGCTCAGCTTGCGATCGCAAACAGTCCATTTAAACGGTATTGCTTATGCATTTCAGCAGGGCGAAACCCTGCATACCGAGTACTCTCACAAATTCACCATTGATGGCTTACAACAAGCGGCACAATCGGCAGGTTTGCAATCTGGACCCGTTTGGACCGATCTAAAAAATTACTTTGGGTTGCTTTGGTTCAATATTCCCCACAAACAGGAGACACCATCATGAAAGCCATTTGGAACGATACCGTTGTTGCGGAAAGCAACGACACCGTTTTGGTGGAAGGTAACCATTACTTTCCAGCCGATTCACTGAATCAAAACTATGTCTCTAACAGCAACCATAAAACCATCTGCGGATGGAAAGGGCAGGCCAGCTATTACTCGTTGTTGGTCAACGGCGAATTGAATGCAGATGCCGTTTGGTACTACGCTGATCCCAAGCCAGAAGCCGAGGAAATTCGAGGACGTGTCGCTTTTTGGAAAGGTGTCAAAGTGACAGCGTAACTTTCATAAAGCGTTGTGATCTGACTTTTTCTACTCAGTTACTGGGTATTTGTTGTTGAGCTATGCACATAACACGCCGATTAGGTGCTATGTAACTCGCGGTTTTAAGGGTTATCAAACACTTTCGAGTGCAGTTTTTCTCAACAACCGATGCGGGTCCAGAGCATGAATTTGATATGCAGGTACTCATACAAAATTTAAAGTCGTTCTCTGTGCTGTCTGTCTGTTGAGCAGTCACCGGGTATGGCAAGCTGAAGATCATCAAAACAGCAAGAATTTGAAGGCTGTAGTTTGGCGTATGCATAACAAATCCTCTTTACGAACATATAGGCAATTTCTTAGAGGATACATTCATTCAATAATGACTGCCACCATTGATTTGAATACCTTGTCCTGTGATGTTGACCTGCCCCGGTTAGCCATAGCATTCAAAAGTAGCAAGTCCGGTTCAAGGTTAATCGATTTTGATGGTTTATGAAACAGCGTCACTGCTTGCTGCCAACCGATGTTGCTGCGCGAATTGAGCCGAAAGTATCCGACCCGGACTGCTGTGTGGCCGGATCTCGTTGTAATCCTGTCATCAACTGGTTAATGCTGATCGAGCGTGATGAAGTGTTTGAAACCAGTGCTCGTTGAGATGTTCATCACGTAACTTGCCGTTGAAACTTTCGAAGTAACCGTTTTGCATTGGTAGAGCCAAAGCCTTTGATACTGCTACCCACGCAAAAAATCTTTCCTGAACTGTTTGAGTCCGCATGTCTCAGGTCTAAAGGTTAAAAAGTATCTGTATACCTTTCACCATGTACTCGACAGCTAAAGCCGCGAGTATCAACCCCATGATTCTGCTGATGAGTTGTATTCCGATATCGCCGATTAGTTCACCTATGTGTTGAGC
>DAIQOH010000029.1:0-18431 GCA_036787995.1 Limnohabitans sp.
GAGCAGAGGATTGAAAATCCTTGTGTCGGTGGTTCGATTCCGCCCCAGGCCACCAGTTTTCTTTGGTATTTGGGCTTGTCGCATGGCATCTTATTTAACAATGCACACAAGCCGCATGTCAAAAGACTCAATGACGTGAAACGTTTCTTTGATTTAAGCGTTGCTTTGATTGCAGCGGTCTTTCTGGCATTGCCTATCATGGCTTTGGCATGTACAGTCAAATGGACTTCAAGCGGCCCCGCACTCTATTGGAGCGACCGTGTCGGTCGCCATAACCGCATTTTCAAAATGCCCAAGTTTCGCAGCATGCGCATTGACACACCAGCGGTGGCCACGCACTTGCTTGATAATCCTGGGCAGTGGTTAACGCCTATCGGTTCGTTTTTACGCAAATCCAGTCTGGATGAGCTTCCACAGCTATGGAGTATTTTGAAAGGCGATATGAGTTGGGTGGGTCCACGCCCAGCCCTCTTTAACCAAGATGACCTGATTGCTTTGCGTACAGAAAAAGGTGTTCATGAGTTGGTGCCAGGCCTGACCGGTTGGGCGCAAGTCAACGGCCGCGATGAACTTCCTATTCCCGAAAAAGTTGCCTATGACGTCGCTTATTTGCACAGCCAGTCTTTTCTTTTCGATATAAAGATATTGTGGTTGACTGTGATGAAAGTGATCGCCAGCAAAGGTGTTTCCCATTGAATAAATCGTTGTCTCATCTTTCGATTCCTCTCTTGGCTTTACCTAGAGCTGCAAAACGCCTGTTGGTGTTATCGGTAGATTTAGGACTTTGCATTTTGAGCATCTGGCTGGCGTACTACTTGCGCCTAGGCGAGTTCATCAATTTCAATGGACAAAGCGCATGGTCGGCAGGCGCTGTGTGGGCCAGCGCGACATCAGTTGCTTTGGCACTGCCTATCTTTATTGTTTTAGGGCTTTACCGCGCTATATTTCGTTACAGCGGTTGGCCTGCTTTGCTAACGGTAGCGCAAGCGGTGGGCATTTACGGTTTGTTGTATGCCTCTGTCTTTACCGTCTTTGGGTTCCCTGGTGTGCCGCGCACGATTGGCATCATTCAACCGATTTTGCTTTTGTTGTTGGTCGGTGCTTCCAGAGCTTTGGCGCGCGTTTGGCTTGGCGATCAATATACAAACATTCTTCAACGCTCAGCGCGTCCCAAAGCCTTGATTTATGGTGCTGGAAGTACCGGACGTCAGTTGGCGGCTGCCATGGCCAATAGCCTTGAAATACAGGTCGTTGGTTTTGTGGATGATGATGACCGTTTGCATGGCCATGTCTTGAATGGGCAGCCCATTTACAACCCTGCGGACATGGCCAGTTTAGCCGCTACCCTGCACATCAGCGATGTGCTGCTAGCCATGCCAAGCCTGTCGCGCCATCGGCGAAATGAGATATTGGGTCAAGTCCGAAGTGCCCGCGTAGCGGTTCGCACATTGCCCAGTATGAATGACTTGGCGCAAGGCAAAGTCAGCGTTTCTGACCTTCGTGAGCTCGATATCGATGATTTGCTGGGTCGCGAGTCAGTGGCACCCAACCATATTCTTTTAACCAAAACCATTCTTGGAAAAGTGGTGTTGGTGACAGGGGCAGGTGGCTCCATTGGGAGCGAGTTGTGTCGTCAAATTCTTCAGATTGGACCCAGTAAGTTATTGCTGATTGAGCAAAGTGAATTTGCGCTCTACAGCATTCAGCAAGAATTAGAAGACAAATTGACCAACAGCCAAACCACATTGGTGCCTTTGTTGGCTTCGGTGCAAGACCCTGACCGCATGCGTGAAATCATGTCGACATGGCACCCTGACACGGTCTACCATGCAGCAGCCTACAAACATGTGCCGTTGGTAGAGCACAACCCCGCTGCAGGTATTCAAAACAATGTCATGGGAACGCTGCATACCGCGCTGGCTGCAGCTGAAAATGGTGTGACAGATTTTGTATTGATCAGCACCGATAAAGCGGTCCGACCTACCAATGTCATGGGTGCCAGTAAACGTTTGGCTGAAATGGTGCTACAAGCATTGGCACCCATCAAAACAAGCACCAGATTTTGTATGGTTCGATTTGGCAATGTACTGGGCTCCTCCGGTTCGGTGGTACCGAAATTTCGCCAACAAATACGCGATGGTGGACCCATTACCCTCACACACACTGATGTCACTCGCTATTTCATGACCATTCCTGAAGCGGCGCAGTTGGTCATCCAAGCAGGTGCCATGGCCAAAGGCGGTGATGTGTTTGTTCTTGACATGGGCCAGCCTGTCAAGATCATCGACCTGGCAAAGCGAATGGTGGAGCTCTCGGGTTTGACTTTGAGAGACGATGACCAACCAGACGGCGACATAGCCATTGAAATCACCGGGTTGCGGCCAGGTGAAAAGCTATTCGAAGAGCTGCTGATTGGGGATGACCCCAGGCCCACCATACATCCCTGCATCATGAAAGCCCATGAAGAGTTCCTGCCTTGGACAGTGTTTGAGGCCAAGCTTGATGCCCTAGGCGTGGCTTTGAATGTCAATGATGTTGGCGTGATTCGCTTGATGATGAAGCAATTGGTCGCTGGCTACACGCCTAGCGACGAGATTGTGGATTGGGTTTACCTTGCGCAAGAGGATGAGGCGCAAAAATTGGGCTTGCGTTTGTCCTGATTTAAGATAACAAGCACCTGTTGGGAGTTTTCATGACCTGTTTCAAATCCGTATCTATTGCGCTGGCTGTATCGTCTTTGATGACCTTGGGCGTACATGCCCAAACCACTGACAAGCCGTTTCCCGTCGTCAAGCCAGATGACATCGCTTGGAAAGACGCCGGCAAAGGCGTGAAGTTTGCAGTCATTTCGGGCGACCCTTCCAAGCCTGGTCCTTATGTGATTCGGGTGTACTTTCCGCCTGGCATCATGAGCGCACCGCACTACCACCGAGAAGACCGTTATGTCACGGTGATGCAAGGCACTTGGAAGGCGGGAACAGATGACTCATGGGACCCGCAAGCCACGCAACCCCTCAAAGCCGGTAGCTATATGCAACATCCCGCAGGCGCTATCCACTATGACGGCGCAGGTGCCGAGGGTGCGACGGTGCAAATCATGGGTATTGGTCCCAGCAGCACCACGTTCTTGTTCCCCCAAGTGGGTGATTTTGGCGAACCCCGCAAACTCAATTGAAAACGTCTTTTGTAATCGCTGCTGTGGCGCTGGTATTGACACCCTTGTCTCAAGCGGCTTGGGTCAGCGTCTCTGACACTGCCGATGCGCAGGTCTATTTCGACGACGCCATCGCCAAAGAGGGTGACCGTGTCACCGTCTGGCGTTTGACCAACTTCACCCAACCCTTGACCAATTTGGAAGGCAAAGAAATCTCTTCCGAAAAGTCACGTACCACGGTGGATTGCGCTGGCCGCAAAATGGCCAACTCCCAAGTGATGCGCTTTGCCGGCAAAGACGCCAGCGGTGACGTGCTTAACAGCTACGAAACACCTTTGCGTTTCACCACGGTTGCGTCAGGCAGTACGGATGCGGATTTGTTAAAAAAACTTTGCGCCCCTTGAGGGCACATCACCCCATGTGCCCTGGCAGCCACAGGGCGATGATGGGAAAGGCAATCAAAATCACCAGGCGCAGTATGTCGGTAACGACAAAGGGAATCACCCCTTTGAAGATGGTCATGAAGCTCACATCATGCACCACACTCTTGATGACAAACACATTCATCCCCACAGGCGGATGAATCAGGCCCAACTCCACCGTCATCACGATGATGATGCCAAACCAAATGGGGTCAAAACCCAATTGCACGATGACGGGGAAGATGATGGGCACGGTGAGAATGATCATGGCCATGGCATCCATCAAGCAGCCCAAAATCAAATACATCACCATGATGAGGGCCAGCACCCCATAGCGCCCCAAGCCTAGCTCGGTCAAGAAACCGGTGAGCTTTTGCGGCACCTGGGTGATGGTGAGGAAGTAGCCAAAGATCAACGCACCAATCAGCACGGTGAACACCGCGGCTGCGGTACGCGTGGCCGACAACAAGGCTTGCAATATGCCCGCACGGTCGAGTTTGCCGCGCAATACGCCTAGCAAAAACGCCCCTGTGGCCCCCACACCACCTGCTTCAGTAGGTGTGAAAAAGCCGCCGTACAACCCCCCGATGACAAACACAAACAAGACCAAGGGCGCCCACACGTCCCTCAAACCCGCGAAGCGCTCGCCCCAGCTTTTGTGTTCCCCGCGAGGTAACCAATCGGGACGCAGTTTGACGATGATGAAAATGGTCAGTACATACATGAACATGGCCAATATGCCGGGCACGATGCCTGCCATGAACAGCTTGCCAATGTCTTGCTGGGTCAGGATGGCGTAGACCGCCAGCACCGTGCTGGGGGGCAGCATGGCGCCCAAGGTCCCACCCGCTGCGATCACGCCGGTGGAAAACGACTGGGGGTAACCAAAGCGGCGCATCTCGGGATAAGCCACCGACGAAAAGGTGGCGGCCGTCGCCACAGACGAACCACATATGGCGGCAAAGCCACCGCAAGCCAAGACAGTCGCCACACCCAAGCCACCGCGCAAATGGCCGATGAAGGCATTGGCGGCGCGAAACAACTCGCGGCTGACACCGGACACCGAGACAAACGCACCCATCAGCATGAACATGGGGATGACGCCAAAGGTGTAGTCGGTGACAGTGCGCATCGAGGTTTGGCCGATCAACTTCAGCGCTGGGCCACTGCCTGCGATGTAGCTGTAGCCGCACACGCCCACCAAGCCCATGGCCATGCCCACCGGCACGCGCAACAGCATCAAGCTGAAAAGCGCGATAAAACCCAACAGCGCAACCGCATCGGGACTCAGGTTCATACCATCCATGTCAGTGTCCGTTCTCGCTGTCGGGCGCCAAGGCTTGCGGGTCCGCGATAAGTCGCCAAGTGCGAATCGCGATCAGCAACACCGCGCACACATCACCCATCCAAGCCACGGCAAAAAAAGGCCATGTGGGCAGGTTCAGGTCATAGGTTTGCACATGGTCGCGGTAAGTCATGGCCACTTTGTCAAACAACATGATGGTTTGCACGGTGACCACCAACAACAAGACCAGGGTAGCAAAAATATCGATGTAGCGTTTCCAACGCGCATTGGCATGCGTCCACAGCAAATCCACCGTGATATGACCCCCGCGGTAACTGGTGGCAGCAATACCCCAAAAGATCAAGATACCCAGCAGCATGCGACCGAAGTCATAGCTGTCAGGGATGGAGGTATCGAAAAATTTACGCAACAACACAGCCACAAAAATATTGGCCGCCACGATGCCCACGAACAAAGCCGCCAACCACTCGATGGTATCGATGATGCGGTCAAACCCGCTTTTGCTGGACGACGACATACAGGCTGTTTAAAGCGCTGATTTGTATTTGGTCAGACTTTGTTGCAAAGCTTTCATCACAGCGGCAGGGTCATCGCCGCGTTTTTTGACCTCGTCTGCCCACTGTTGTTTGACAGGCGCAACAGCGGTTTTCCACGCAGCAAGTTGCTCGGGTGTGAGGCTGTAAATTTCGCGGTTGGCTTTATCGGCCAGTAACTTGGTGCGTCCTGCAATTTCGAAATCGGCCCAAGCCGTGCCTACTTTTTCAGCCCACTCGCTGTTGCAGTGGCTGTCCACCGCTTGTTTTTGGGCAGGTGACAAGCCGTTGTATTTGTCCAGGTTCATGACCCATACAAAAGGCGTCACATACAGCGGCACATCCATGTGGTACTTCACCACTTTGTCGATACCAAACAGGGTGAGTGAGCCCCAGGGGAAGGTCAATGCGTCGGCTACGCCACGCTCGATGGCGTCACGCGCTTCGGGCGCCGAAGCTTGCACATTGGTGCCGCCCAGCAAGGTCACCATCTGGCCGACGGTCGAGGTGGCAGGGCGAACTTTCAAACCCTTCATATCAGCCGGCAAGACCACTTTTTTGCGGGAATGCAAGGCGCCAGGGTCATGGGCAAAAGCAAAGCAGTACTTCACTTCTTTCATTTCTTTGGCGGCATAGGCGCGGTACCACGCATCGATCGCGGCTGAACCTGCTTTGGCATTGCTGATTTCAAACGGCAATGAGGCCGCGGCAAAAATGGGGAAGCGACCCGGCTGGTAGCCAGGGTTGACGAAAGCAAAGTCGGTCAATCCATCGCGAGCCATGTCGTAATGGTCAAACGCTTTGCCCAATTGTTCTGAGGGGAACAATGTGGGGTTGATGCTACCGCCGGAGGCTTTTTTCAAACTGTCTGCCCAGGCTTGTACCGCAGGGTTCAAGGCGTGTTGTGCGGGAACCCATGTGGACACACGCACCTGTTGAACCTTGTCTTGAGCCGAAGCAAGGCTGCACAGACTGCTGAAAGCCATGGCACACAAGGTGGCGACAGAGGCAGGACGAAAAGAGGTGGGCTGGTTCATAAGAGGTCTGCTAATGAAAACATGAAAAACAAGAGGATAACTGAGGGAAACAGCCCCGTACCCTAGGGCCTGCCCTTGGGTTGCAGACGGGCATTGCGCACAAAACGCAAGGGCTGTTCTGCCACGGGGCGGGTTGGTACACCTAAGCCACGCAATGTCACATCCAAAACGCTGCCAGCCTCGTCTTGGAGCGCGGCTTCTCGGGCTTGCGCCACTGCCGCACTGCGCCAAGCTGCATCGGTGTGAACCGGTGAGGCTGCCAAGTGGGTCAGGATGTGCTGCAGGTTATGGCGGCCACGTTCATTGGTGCTGCCATAGCCTTTGATGAGGCGACCGCACATAGCCAGCTCATGACCTAGCGAAACATCTTGTTGCAAGCCAGCGCAAACCGCTTGCAGCCAATGCGTGATGTCGGCTTGTTCAAATTGAAAGCGGCTGCCCCATGGGCGCAGCCATTTGAAACTGGCCAAGGTACGCAGTGCCAACATACCCAGCACCGAGTGCGTACCAATTTTCAAAGGCAAGGCCCAAGAGGTTTGACCGCTTAAGACGCGTCGCTTGTCCCAGCGTTGCAAAGGTGTGGCCAGCCAGGTGGGCAACAAGGCCGCGAATTCTGGGATGCCTGGCTTGAAGTGGTCGTACAAGTGAAGAAGATCGTCGTCTTGCAATTTCACTTCACGCGCCACGCGCTGCCAACGGCTGGCGCGGCTTTTCAAATCAGCCACACGCACAATGTCGTCAAACGCCATCCACAAAGCCAACCAGCGGGCGGTTTCGCGGCTGGCTTGGTAGCCGTGGGCGTGTTCGGTATCGGCTTGTTCTTCTGTCTTGATGACTTGTTGCAAGCGCTGGAGGTACAGGTCAGCATAGGCGCGGCTTTGGTAGTCGCACAAGCGGCTGTAACCCAAGCTGGCGAGTTCGCGCACAGGCACAGGCAAGTCTTGCAAAGTGGCGGGATGCGGCTTTGACGTCAAGGGCGCAGCACTTTGCACGTCTGGCCCAATGTCTTGCTGCATGGCGTTGAGCGCTTGCGTGGTTTGCACACGCGCAAAGCCTGCGGCAAAACCTTTCAAACTGGCGGCGCTGTGTGTGCCGCTCTCTCGCAACGTGGCTTCATAGTCACTGCGGGCAAAAGGCATCAAACCACTGCCAGCAATCACACCGAGCATGACCGCGCTGACCAGGGTGCCATTGGCTTGCGCCATCGCACCAAAGTCCCATACATGCGCTTCTTTGGCAAACTGCTGCACCAATGCCATCAAGCTGGCGCTGTCTAATCGCCCGTCGCCCATGGGCATGCGCTCCAAGGTGGTGAGGGCCCTCGCAGATGAGCTGAACACGCGGGTGCGCTCGGGCGACACCAAGCCCAGCGATATTTGGCGTGCGGTTTCCAGCAATTCGGAAGATACCAACGCATCCAAAGCGCCGGGCACAGGGTTCAAGCTGAACACCGGTGTTTTGCCTTGCAGCTGTGACAGTGGTGTGGGTAAAACTTCAATGTAATACGTGGTCGCGCCTGTGCGTTGCGCCACCCCTGGGATAGAGGTGCTTTGCGCGGGAAAGCCACTCAAGCGTGCGGTGTCCATCAACCATTCGCTGAGCAAGCCGCCGCCTTCGCCACCCAAGGCGCAAACCAACAGGCTGATGGGCTGGCTCATGCGGTTTGCAAGGCGCGAACCAAGCTGCTGCGCAAACCCGCCCACAAGCGTTCCAGTGGTTTGGGGTTTTGGATGATTTCAGCGCGGTAAAAACTGGGGCACAAAGTGGCAGCGTGGGCGTTTTCACCGCACAAGCCACAACCGACACAGCCGTCAATCACGGTGGCCACGGGGTCCACCTTCAGGGGGTCGGGGTTGTCTTTCAAGGTGAGGGTGGGGCAACCCGATAAACGTATGCAGGCATGGTCGCCATTGCACACATCTTCATCGACGCCATATTTCACCCGCACCACACGTTTGCCGCCTTTAAGCAACTTGCTGATCCAAGGCTTGATGCGGCGTTGTCGCTCGAGTTGGCATTCGCCCTCGGCAATGATGACTTTCAAGCCGTTGAAGTCGGAGGTGAAAGCCTTTTTCAGCAAAGCCTGCACCTTGGCCACCTCGTAGGTATGCACGGTTTCCATCCACTGCACACCCAAGCCTTGCAAGGTGGATTCGATGGTCATATTGGTGTGCGACAAACGGGTTTGCTTGTCACTGGCGGCTTGTTTTTCGGCCTCTAAGGGCGTGGAGATGATGTCTTGGGTGCCGGTAGCCGAGGTGTAGCCGTTTTTGAAAATCAGCAGCACCGCATCGTCGCCGTTAAAGAGCGCACTTTGCACGCCGGTCAGCAAGCCGTTGTGCCAAAAACCGCCATCGCCCATGATAGCCAAGGTACGTCGGTGCATCATGGGGGACACACCGGCGCGTGAGGCCAAGCTCATGCCATAGCCCAAGATGGAGTGACCGGTGGAAAAAGGCTCAAACGTGCCTAAAGCGTGGCAGCCAATGTCGGCGGCCACATGCACATCGCCAATCTCTTGTTGCACCAACTTCAGCGCAGAAAACACCGGCCGCTCGGGACACCCAATGCAAAACCCCGGGGGTCTGGCTGGCAGAGCTGTGCCCAAGGCCTTGGCCACATCGGCGCGGCGTTGCTGCAGCGCTGCTAGCCAAGTCTGGGCTTGATCGTGCGCTTGCTTAGGCAGGTAGTTTTTTGCAAATGCAACCAAGCCCGTGGTGATGGCTTCGACGTTGTACTCGCCCGCACCGGGCAAGATGTCTTTGCCATGCAGCGGTGTGTTCACGCCTGCGCGGCGCAATTGGGTGGCAATGTCTTGTTCGATGTATTCCGGCGTGCCTTCTTCCACCACCAGCACGCCGCGTTTGCCTTGGCAAAAATCGATCACTTGGGCCGGCACCAAGGGGTAGGTGACATTCAACACCAAGATAGGGATGGCGCTCTCGCCAAAGGCGTTGGCCAAACCCAGTTGTTGCAGGCTGCGCATCAGCGCGTTGTAGAGGCCGCCTTGCACGACCAAGCCCACATCTGTGTGGGTGTTGCTGGTGATGAATTCGTTTAAACCATGGCGCACGATGTAGTCACGTGCTGCTGGAATGCGCTCTTCCAGTTTGCGCTTTTCATGGCGGAAGGTCACGGGGGGATGCGCCAAGCGCATGTAATCAAACTTGGCAGGTTCTGCCATCAGGTGCTGGGTGGATACCGCAGGTGCATGGTTGGCCTTGGCCACAAAACTGCCGCGCACATGGCAAGCGCGTATGCGCAACTCCAAGATGGCGGGCATATTCGATGCTTCAGACAATGCAAAACCGTGTTCGACCATGTCCACCATCTTGCTCAACTCGGGGCGAGGGTCTAACAAACACAAGGTACTTTTCAGGGCATAAGCATGGGTACGCTCTTGAATCACCGAGGCGCCTTCGCCATAGTCTTCACCCACCACAATCAGTGCGCCACCGACCACGCCAGGCGAGGCCAGGTTGGAGAGTGCGTCCGAGGCCACGTTGGTGCCGACGATGGATTTCCAAGTGACCGCACCACGAAGCGGGTAATGGATGCTGGCACCCAGCATGGCGGCTGCGGAGGCTTCGTTGGCGCAGGCTTCCACATGCACACCCAGTTCTTGCATCAGCGGCTTGGCTTGCACCATCACATCCAACAAATGCGACACCGGTGCACCTTGGTAACCACCGACATAAGCCACGCCCGATTGCAACAGCGCCTTGGTCACCGCCAAAATGCCTTCGCCATGGAAAGTGTCGCCCTCGCCTAAGCGCAGGGACTTGATTTCTTCAACAAATGAAACTTCCAAACAAGGCTCCAGCGAAAAGCACAACACAAAGGCAAAACCGCTTGCAGGTGGTGGATCATAGTGAAGTGGCGTCGCATGGTAGATTGGCACCATGACTACTTCATTAGCAAACAACGCCCCCCGATTGACTTCCTTGGCCCATGGCGGTGGCTGCGGCTGCAAGATCGCCCCTGGGGTGCTGCGCGATATTTTGAATGGCATGCAAGGCTTGACCTTACCCCCCGAGTTGCTGGTGGGCATAGACACGGCTGATGACGCAGCCGTTTACCAACTCAACGATAACCAAGCGTTGATTGCCACCACCGACTTCTTCATGCCCATCGTCGACGACCCGTTTGACTTTGGTCGCATTGCTGCGACCAACGCCATCAGCGATGTTTATGCCATGGGCGGCACACCCATTTTGGCTTTGGCCTTGGTGGGTATGCCGATCCATGTGCTCAGCACCGAGGTGATTGGCCAGATTTTGCAAGGCGGTCAAAGCGTGTGTCAGGCAGCCGGTATTCCCATCGCAGGCGGCCACAGCATCGATTCGGTAGAACCTATTTACGGCTTGGTGGTGCTGGGTTTGGCGCACCCCAGTCGCATCAAGCGCAATGCCTCGGCCAAAGCGGGCGATGTGTTGGTGCTGGGCAAACCGTTGGGGGTGGGAATTTTGTCAGCAGCTTTGAAAAAAGAGGTTTTGTCCGCTGAGGGCTATGCACAGATGATCGCCACCACCACGCGCCTCAATACCGCAGGCCCAGACTTGGCGGCGCTGGCAGGTGTGCATGCTTTGACCGATGTCACCGGGTTTGGTTTGGCAGGACACGCCTTGGAGATGGCGCGTGGTGCGCACTGCGATGTCGAGGTGAATTGGTCGTGCGTGCCTTTGTTGGATGGTGTTGAAGCTTTGGCGCAGCAAGGTTTCATTACCGGCGCGTCTGGTCGTAACTGGGCAGGCTATGGTGCAGAGGTGGTTTTGCCTGAGGGTTTTTCGGCTGTAGACCAAGCCTTGTTGAGTGACCCGCAAACCAGCGGCGGTTTGCTGGTCAGTTGTGCGCCAAATGCCCTGAATGAGGTGATGGCGGTGTTTCAGCAACATGGTTTTGCACAAGCCGGGGTAGTGGGTAAGGTTGTGCAGACACAAGCTGGCAAGCCTGTGTTGCGGGTGGTTTAGTTGTTTCGCCAAGGCGGCTGTGTGGGTCAGTCGGCGTAACCGGGGTTGACGCGGTCCAGCACCCGCAGCATGGCCTCGAAATACAAACGTTCACGCTCTGCAATAGGGTGGCGGTCAGCGGGTGCGCGTTGCAAGACCTCGGCAATCACTTCCTCACTTAGCACTTCCAGTTGCTGGCCACTGCCCATGGCCAGCAGCTGGGTGCGACACGCTTTCTCCAATTTGTACAGCCGCCTATAGGCCTGGGCCACGGTGTTGCCCACCGTCACCACGCCATGGTTTTTCATGAACAGCACTTGCTTGTCTTGCAAGATAGCCGCCAAGCGTTCGCCTTCGCTCAAGGTTTTGGCCAGGCCGGTGTAGGTGTGGTCGTAGGCAATGCGGTTGTGGAAAAACGCCGCGGTTTGGCTGGCGGGCAGCAAGCGGTTGTCTTGCAACATATTGAGCGCGGTCGCCCAAGGTTGATGGGTGTGCAGCACCACTTTTGCGCCGCTCAGACGATGCAATGGTGCGTGTATGCATTGGGCCGATAACTCGACCATACCTTCGCCTTCCAAGGTCTCACCGGCTTCATTGAACACCATCATGTCGCTGGCGCGGGCCTCGGACCAATGCTTGCCAAAGGGCAGCACCAGGTAAGCGTCTTCACGCCCAGGTACGCACATGGTGAAGTGGTTGTCTATGCCTTCTTCAAAACCATCGAGCACCGCCAAGCGCAAGGCGGCAGCCAAGTGGACTTTGGCTTGCCATACGGCATCGTTCGCAGGGTGGTGAAGGGGGTGAACTGACATGGTCACATCTTAATGGGGGTCTGACCCCAATTTCTCGGCCTCGACGCGCAGCGCGAACTCGGCGCGCAGGGCTCGGAGTTTGGCGCGCGGGTCTTCTTGGGTGGTCGCGGTTTTCAAAGCCATTTCTTCAATGAAGCGACTCGGCAAGGCGCTGACCATTTCGCGCCCCTTTTTGCGCTTGCGGCTCCAACTCACCACCAGGCTGCGCTGAGCGCGGGTGATGCCGACATACATCAGGCGGCGCTCTTCTTGAATCCGGGTCAGGTTCAAAGCGTCTTGCTGCAAGCTCACACCGTCTTCTTCGGGTTTGAACGGCAGCAAGCCTTCATTCACACCGGCCATCATCACATGCGGCCACTCCAGGCCTTTGGCCGCGTGCAGGGTGGACAAGGTGACCACGTCCTGGTCTTTTTCTCTTTCTGAGAGCGTGGATAACAGGGCGATGGTTTGCGCCACTTCCAGCAAGGTTTTGCTTTCGCTCACCAGGCTCACGCCTGCCGCGTCGTCCACCACGCCGGCGCAGCGCTTGGCCATCCAGTCGATGAAGTCCAGCACATTGGCCCAGCGTGCAGCGGCCAGCTTTTCGCTGTCTTCGCTGTCGTACAAATGCTTTTCGTAATCGATGGCTTTGAGCCACTCGGTGAGCAAAGCCATCGCGTCTTGCGCACCTTGGGTGTGGCGGGCACGGAACTGCAAATCGTTGACCTCGTTGCCAAAGGCGAGCAAGCTCCCCACCGCTTTGGCCGGCAATACCGCGCCCAGCGAGTGGCTGAACACCGCTTCAAACAGGCTGATGCGGTATTGGTTGGCAAATTCGCCCAGCTTTTGCAAGGTGGTGTGGCCAATGCCACGTTTGGGCGTGGTGACGCAACGCAAGAACGCCGGGTCGTCGTCGTTGTTCACCCACAGGCGCAGCCAAGCGCACAGATCGCGAATCTCGGCGCGGTCGAAAAAACCCTGCCCGCCCGACACCTTGTAGGGGATGGCGGCTTTGCGAAAGGCTTTTTCCAGCACGCGGGACTGGTGGTTGGCACGGTAAAGCACCGCAAAATGTTTCCAGTCACGGAACTGGCTCAGGCCCTCACCGCTGTCGTTGCCGGCGCGCAGGCTTTGGATGCGACTCACCAGCCGTTCGGCTTCGTGCTCCTCGTTGTCCGCGTCGATCACGCGCACCGGTTCACCTGCACCCAACGCGCTGAACAAGGTTTTGGGGAACAGCTTGGGGTTGGGGCCGATCACGTTGTTGGCCGCTTGCAAGATGGCGCTGGTCGAGCGGTAGTTTTGCTCCAGCTTGACCACTTTCAAGTCGGCAAAGTCTTGCGGCAAGCGCTGTAAATTGTCCAAAGTGGCGCCGCGCCAACCGTAGATCGATTGGTCATCGTCGCCCACGGCGGTGAACCGGGCCCGCTCACCGACCAAGAGTTTCAACACCTCGTACTGGGTGGCATTGGTGTCTTGGTACTCGTCCACCAGCACATGGCCCATTTGCTGCTGCCATTGCGCTCGCACCGATTCGTGTTGTTGCAACAGCTTCAAGGGAAGGCCGATCAAATCGTCAAAGTCCACGCTTTGGTAAGCGGTCAGGCGTTCCTCGTAGCGCGCCATGATGCGGGCGGTGATGCGCTCGTTGTCATTGCTGGCCTGGGCTTGGGCCATGTCGGCGTTCAGGCCTTGGTTTTTCCAGAGACTGATGGCCCACTGCCATTGGCGCGCCGTGGCCGTGTCGGTGGTGCCGCCTGCGTCTTTCAGAATGGAGGTCACGTCGTCGGTGTCCAAAATGCTGAAGTTTTTTTTCAGACCCAGGGTTTCGCCGTTTTGCCGCAGCATGCGCACGCCCAAGGCGTGGAAGGTGCAAATCACCACTTTTTGCGCTTCGCGACCGACCAGCTGCTTGGCGCGTTCGCGCATCTCGGCGGCGGCTTTGTTGGTGAAGGTGATGGCGGCGATGCGCTCGGGCGCCAGCCCCAGTTGAATCAGGTGGCCAATTTTGTGGGTGATGACCCGGGTTTTGCCAGAGCCCGCGCCGGCCAGCACCAAGCAAGGACCTTGCACATGGTGGACCGCTTCGAGTTGGGGGAGATTCAGGTCCGATGACATGCAGGTGACAGTAGGGGCGGCTTAGACGGCAAAGCCCGCCATCATAGCGATGACAATCTACCCACATGCTCTCGATTCTTGGTGTCACCTTCCCCTTTTTCGCTTTGGTGTTGGCTGGCTTCGTGGCGGCCAAGCGGGGCTGGCTGACTTTGGATGCGATTCCTGGCCTCAACGGCTTTGTGCTGTATTTCGCCTTGCCTTGCATGCTGTTTCGTTTCGGTGCCAACACGCCCATGCCGCAGTTGCTAGACGGTTCGGTGGCTTTGCTCTACTGCTTGAGCGCCACTGTGATGGTGTTGTTGGGCATGTGGGCGCTTAGACGCCACCACAACTGGAACGAATCCGCTTTTGGCACCATGGCGGTGGCGTTTCCTAACACGGGTTACATGGGCTTGCCTTTGTTGCTGAGCTTGTTTGGTGTAGCAGCGGTAGGCCCTGCCATCGTCACCATCGTGGTGGATTTGTTTTTCACCAGCTCGGTGTGCATTGCGCTCTCTCGCTTAGACCAAGCGCAAACCCATGGTGCGCGTACAGCGCTGATTCAAGCGCTGCAAAGCGTGCTCAGTATTCCATTGACATGGGCGATTGGCTTAGGCGCTTTGGTGTCCATCAATGCCTGGGCTGTGCCTGAGATGCTGACCCAAACCGTGGGTTTGATGGCGGGGGCCGCCGCTCCCGTGGCCTTGTTCACCATCGGTACATTGCTGGCGCGACCTGTTCCTAGAGACCCCCGCGGTTGGTGGCATTGGCAGCGCGGAGGAGTGGACGCTTTGCTGGTTTTTTTGAAGCTGGTGGTTCACCCCGTGTTGGTGTGCTTTTTGGGCTGGGTGTTGATGCAACTGGGCCTGCCCCTCACGCCAACCGCCTTGATGGCGGTGGTACTGGTCGCCGCCTTGCCCAGCGCCAGCAACAGCGCTTTGCTGGCCGAGCGCTTTGGCGCTGACAGCGCCCGCATCACCCGGGTGATTTTGCTCTCGACTGCTTTGGCTTTCCCCAGCTTTTCAGCCTGGGTGGCTTGGTACAAAGCCTGAGATAAACGGTTAAATCGCCAACGGGTCCACGTCAATGGCCCAACGCAGCACGGCTTTGTGTTGGGTGCGAAGTTGCTGCAAATCGTCTTGCCAAGAAGCCAAAAATTGCTGCAGATGTTTGCGTGAGTGGCTCTCCACCAGCATTTGGGCGCGCTCCACATTGGCCACGCGTTGCATGCTCATGGGGACCGCGGGGTAAACGCTTAATCCTTCAGCATCGGCAGGCAAACGCGCTGCACCCAGTGCTTTGGCGGCGTTCAAAAAATCTTGTGCGGCTTGCTGTGTCCGCGCCTCGGCGCGCAGCAATGCTTGAAAGCTGAAGGGCGGCAGACCTGCTTGTTCACGCTCTTGCAGTTGCTGGGCTGCAAAGCCAGCGAAATCGTGGCGCTTTAAAAACGCAAACACGGGGTGCGTGGGGTGATAGGTTTGCACCCACATCTCACAGGCTTGCGCCGCGCCCAGTTGTGCGTCTCGCCCAGCACGTCCCGCAGCTTGCAAGAGCAACGAAAACAGCCGCTCGGGCGCACGAAAGTCAGCCGAAAACAAAGCCCCATCGGGGTTGAGCGCCACCACCAAACTGACACGGCGAAAATCGTGGCCCTTGGCCACCATTTGTGTGCCCACCAACACATCCACTTCACCGTCATGCACTTGGGCCAGTTGTTTGACCAACTCGCCTTTGAGACGGGTGCTGTCAGCGTCAATGCGTGCCACCCGCGAGGGTGAACCATCGGGACGTTTTATATCCGCCAGCAACTCGGCCAGCAGCTCTTCCACTTTTTCGGTGCCATGACCCAGCACACCAATGTCTTGGTTGCCACACGCTGGACAGGCACGCGGCACGGCTTGGGTCAGGCTGCAATGGTGGCAACGCAGGGTGCGGTCGCCTTTGTGAAACACCCGGTACGCGCTGCAATGCGGGCATTCGCTTTTCCAGCCGCAATCGCTGCAATGCAAGACTGGCGCATAGCCACGCCGGTTTAACAACACCAACACCTGTTCTTGTCGGCCGAGTCGCTCACGCATGGCGGCCAACAGTGGTGCCGAGAGCAAGGTTTTGCGCGGTTGGTTGTTCATGTCCACCCGCCGCAGCACTGGCAAAGCACCGTCACCCACGCGGCTGGGCATAGACAAGCGGGTGTAGCGGGGTGCAGGTTGCCCTTCTACGGCGGCTCGGCTGTGGTGCCAACTTTCCAGCGACGGTGTGGCCGAACCCAGCAGCACTTGTGCGCCTTCCAGTTGGCCGCGGTAGACCGCCAAATCACGCGCCGAGTACCGCGCCCCTTCTTGTTGCTTGTAGCTGGGGTCGTGCTCCTCATCGACGACGATGAGTTTGAGCTGCGGCATAGACGCCAGCACCGCCAAACGCGTGCCCAAAATAATGCGGGCAGTGCCCATATGCGCTGCCAGCCAACTGTTGAGGCGTTGCGCCGGTGTCATGGCGCTGTGCATGGCGACGATAGCAGCCTCGCCCAAATGGGCAAAGCGTTGGCGCACCCTTGCTTCCAGTTGCGGCGTGAGGTTGATCTCTGGCACCAGCAGCAACACTTGGGCTTGGGCTGTGTCTTCCAGCACCTGGGCTGCGCGGCGCAAATACACCTCGGTTTTGCCACTGCCAGTGTTGCCGTGCAGCAAAAAAGGACCATTGTGTTGTGCCAGCTGCGCCAACACCTGCGTTTGTTCAGAGGTCGAGGTCGGCACCTGTACGGCAGATGCGGTCACAGCAGCCTCGGTTTGGCGGCGAGACAGCTTGCGCGATAACTGCTGCGCCGTGATGTCCCGCAAGGACGGTGGCAAGCAGGCCATGGCGAATTCGCCAACGCTGCGCTGGTAATAACCAGCCGCAAATTCAATCAGCTTCAGCCAATGGGTAGAAAGGGGCGGAATGCCCTCCAAAACCGCGTGTATGGTTTTCAGGTGGTGGGCTTCGTTGGGGGGCGGCTTTGCGACTTGTGGCCAAACCAAGCCCAGGGTGTCGCGCTGCCCTAAAGGCACTCTGACCAAACTGCCAGGCGCTACATGCTCGTCGCAAAGATAGCTTAAGGGCCCCGACAAGCGACTGTATGCGGGGGTGGGCACCACAACTGAAATTTCCCGCCGCATGTCAAGCCCCCGTTTGCGTCGTGAAATTGAGACAAAAATTCGAATCCCGAGCTAAGTGCTTGATTGACAAAGGCCTTTGCAAGTCATCCAAATTTTCTGTGGATAACTTTGTTGACAGATTGTCAGACAAGGGCGGCAAGCCCGATAAATCAAGGCTTTGAACACAATGCACGAAAAATTGGCAGACCATGGAATCTATATAAATCAAGCACTTAAATAAAAACTGAAGATCTGTAAATTTTTTTTAAGGTGTAAGTCCTTAGTTAAGCGGTCGCCAAAATTTTGTGCATAACTGCTTTGCGGCACGTACAACTTTTTTGTCAAAGCTGGTGTTCAGGCGGCTTGACGCAGCTTTTGGGAGTGGCTGTGCACCGCCTCGACCAAGGCGCTCACATGCTCGGGCGGCGTGAACTGGCTGATGCCGTGGCCGAGGTTGAAGATGTGGGTCGGGCCGGTGGTGTTGGGGTCGGTGTGGGGCTGGCCAAAGCTGTCCAGCACCCGGTGCACTTCGGTGGCGATTTGCGCAGGTGGCGCAAACAAGATGTTGGGGTCGATATTGCCTTGCAAAGCCTTGCCCGGTCCACCGATCTCGCCACCCACCAAGCGCCGTGCGGTGCCCAAGTTCATGGTCCAGTCCAAGCCCAGCACCTCGCAGTCCAGGTCTTTCATCTCGGGCAGCCACAAACCGCCGCCTTTGGTGAACACGATGCGTGGGATCACCGCACCGTCGTGGCTGCGCTTGAGCTGCGCCAATACCCGACGCGTGTAGGCCAGGCTGAAGTCTTGGAAAGCGCCATCGGCCAGCACCCCGCCCCAGCTGTCAAACACCATCACCGCTTGGGCACCGGCGTCGATTTGGGTATTCAAATACAGGGCCACCGCGTCGGCATTGACCGCCAAGATGCGGTGCATCAGGTCGGGGCGGCTGTACATCAGGCTTTTCACCAAACGGTAGTCGTCCGAGCCGCCGCCTTCCACCATATAGCA
>DAIQOH010000030.1:0-1352 GCA_036787995.1 Limnohabitans sp.
TACCGCCAAATGCCCGAGTTGGTCGAGCGCGGCCACATCTACATTGCCCAGCCCCCTTTGTACAAAGTCAAGGTGGGCAAAGAAGAACAGTATTTGAAAGACCAATTGGCGCTGGACATGTTCTTGCTGAAAGTGGCTTTGAAAGACGCCACGCTTCATACCGGTGGTAACAACCCGCAAACCCTCACAGGTGACACCCTGGCCGAGTTGGCGCGCAAGCACCAAGTGGCCGAAGCAGTGATTGCACGCTTGAGCAGCATCATGGACGCCGAGGCTTTGCGCGGCATGGCCGATGGCGTGGCGCTGAACCTGGACAGTTTGGAGCAAGCACAGGCGTCAGCAGCGGCCTTGCAAGTGAAGTTGCGCGAGTTGGGCAGCGGTTCCGAAGTCTCGGCCGAGTTTGATGTGCGCACTGACAAGCCTGTGTTGCGTTTGAGCCGCCATCACCATGGCAATGTGAAGAGCAGCGTCATTACCCAAGACTTTGTGCATGGTGCCGACTATGCGTCGCTGGCTGAAGCGGCTAACACTTTCCGCGGTTTGATCGGCGAAGGCGCGCGCATAGAACGTGGCGAAGGTGAGCGACGCAAGGATGAAAAGATTGGTGATTTCCGCCAAGCCATGAAGTGGTTGATCGGCCAAGCCGAAAACGCCACTGCACGTCAGCGCTACAAAGGTTTGGGCGAAATGAACCCTGAGCAGCTTTGGGAAACCACCATGGATCCAGCTGTGCGTCGTTTGTTGCGCGTTCAAATTGACGACGCTATCGAAGCTGATCGCGTTTTCACCATGTTGATGGGTGACGAGGTCGAACCACGCCGGGTGTTTATCGAGAACAATGCCTTGCGTGCCGCCAACATAGACGTTTAAGTGTTTGGGCTAACTGCGGCCCTGACGCCGCTTAGACCTTGCCGCGCAATGCTGGCGGCTATCGATGGCAGTTGGTTGTTAACAAAGGTTTGCAACCCCGTTTTCACCTCATCGCTGTGGCTGGGATGACACCCTAAGGCTTGTGCAATCGCCATGAATGGCGGCATCAGTATTTTAAGTTGAGGGTGTTTTTTTGCCTCCTGCACCAGCGTGTGTTGCAGTCCTGCAGCGACCTCATACGTTTCTTCTAAAAACATGGGCATGACTTCTTGCGTGGATGGTGCCCTTACCAATTCCGCTTGTTGAATGTGGCGACTCAAAAACAAATCGTAAGCACTGCCTAATCCAACCACGATGCGAACACCTGTTTGGTCTACTGCTTGCAAGCTTTGAATGCCTCTTGCTTCATGCGCCACATAGCAAGCGTCTATGTAAGCATAGGCTTTGGTGAAACAAACGTCTCTGGCGCGAGCCGGGTCAAT
>DAIQOH010000030.1:1452-9413 GCA_036787995.1 Limnohabitans sp.
AGACGATGCCAATTGTGTCATTGAAGGTCGGGGCATAAAATCATGTGTTTATCGCTTTAGGTGACCATGGTTTATCCGGACAGTTTTGATGTGTTGGTGGTAGGTGGCGGGCACGCAGGTACCGAGGCTGCGCTGGCTGCTGCGCGTATGGGTTGCCGCACGTTGCTGCTTACGCACAATATCGAGACCTTGGGGCAAATGAGTTGCAACCCTTCTATTGGTGGCATAGGTAAAGGCCATTTGGTGAAAGAGTTGGATGCCATGGGTGGGGCCATGGCCTTGGCGACCGATGCAGCAGGTATTCAATTTCGTATCTTGAACCGCTCTAAAGGCCCTGCGGTTCGTGCAACGCGCGCACAAGCCGATCGTGTGCTTTACAAAGCCGCGATACGCCGCCGTTTGGAGACCCAGCCCAATTTATGGCTGTTCCAGCAATCTGTGGACGACCTCTTGTTAGAGGGCTCAAGGGTTGTGGGCGCTATCACGCAAGTGGGTATCCGCTTTCGCGCCAATGCTGTAGTTCTCACGGCCGGCACGTTTTTGGACGGGAAAATCCATGTGGGCTTGGACAACTATGCTGCTGGACGCGCTGGCGATCCACCTGCTGGTCGTCTGTCGGCGCGGTTAAAAGAGCTTCACTTGCCGCAAGGGCGATTAAAGACCGGCACACCACCGCGCATTGATGGGCGCAGCATCGATTTTTCCAAATGCGCTGAACAGGCGGGTGACGGTATGCCGGGCGGCGAGTCGCCACAGATGCCGGTATTCAGTTTCATGGGGCGCGTAGACATGCATCCCGAACAACGCCCTTGTTGGACGACCCATACCAATGAGCGGACCCACGACATTATTCGCTCGGGCTTTGACCGAAGCCCAATGTTCACGGGAAAGATCGACGGTGTGGGCCCACGTTATTGCCCCAGCGTGGAAGACAAAATCAACCGATTTGCCGACAAGGCCAGCCACCAGATTTTTCTAGAGCCCGAAGGCTTAACCACTGACGAGTATTACCCCAACGGTATTTCTACCAGCCTGCCTTTTGACATTCAATTGGCTTTGGTACGGTCGATCGCGGGCTTGGAAAATGCGCATATTTTGCGTCCAGGTTATGCCATCGAATACGATTTTTTCGATCCTCGGGAGCTCAAGCGCAGCTTCGAAACCAAATTGATTGAGGGTTTGTTTTTTGCTGGCCAAATCAATGGCACCACCGGTTATGAAGAGGCCGCGGCACAAGGTTTGTATGCCGGTGCCAATGCGGCGCTGCAGTGCAAGGGCTTGCCCGCTTGGACACCCAGACGAGACGAAGCCTACCTGGGCGTATTGGTGGATGACTTGGTTAACCAAGGCGTGGTCGAGCCCTACCGCATGTTTACCAGTCGGGCCGAATACCGTTTGAAGCTCAGAGAAGACAATGCCGATATGCGCCTAACAGACACTGGGCGCAACATGGGCTTGGTAGGCGATGATCAATGGGATGCCTTTAACCGTAAGCGCGACGCTGTTTCACGTGAAACACAGCGCTTGCGGTCTTTGTGGGTCAGCCCCGCCAATCTTGCAACCGCCGAGGCGGAGCGGGTGTTGGGCAAGGCCATTGACCATGAATACAACCTGGCCGATTTGCTGCGCCGCCCCCAAGTGACTTATGCCGACCTGATGAGCCTGGATGGCGGGCGTTTCGCCTCGGCCGAAATCGCCTCCTTGGACGAGGTTTCACGTGAAACAGTGGTCGAGCAAATCGACATCGCCGCCAAATACGCTGGCTATATCGATCGACAAAACGATGAGGTAGAGCGAGCGGCGCACTATGAAAACATGGCTTTGCCAGAAGATCTTGACTATTTGGCCATTGCGGCATTGAGCATCGAGGTCAGGCAAAAATTGAACAAGCACCGCCCTGAAACTTTAGGACAAGCGTCACGCATATCGGGGGTCACGCCGGCAGCTATTTCTTTGCTGTTGGTGCATTTGCGTCGAGGGCGCATAGGGCAGTTTGCCGCCACGGGCAAGGCCGCAGCTTGAGTTTTAAGCCAGAACCCAAGCTTCGCCAAGGGTGTGAGGCTTTGGGCTTGCTGCTGTCTGACCTTCAATACCGGCAGTTGCTGGGCTATATGGACCAGTTGCAAAAATGGAATCGGGTATACAACCTGACCTCTGTAAAAACCACAGAGCAAATGCTGACCCACCATGTGCTGGACTGTTTGGCGGTGGTTGCGCCCTTGAAGGAAATGACGCCTGATGCCAAACGACTGTTGGATGCGGGTGCGGGCGGTGGTCTTCCTTCGGTTGTGTTGGCCATCGCCTGCCCGGGCTTGGGTATTTTGGCGGTGGATGCCGTCGCCAAAAAAACCGCATTTATTCAAAGCACGGCTCACGCTTTGGATTTGCACAACCTGCAAACACAGCACGCAAGGGTGGAAACATTGGATCAATCATTTGATGTGGTGTGTTCTCGTGCATATGCATCGCTGGGTGACTTTGTTGCAACTTCTCGAGGGTGTTTGGCCGAGAGCGGATGGTGGATGGCCATGAAGGGCCAGATACCGCAAGCAGAAATAGACGACTTGCCCAGCGATGTTTCGGTCATTAAAACGCAAAAACTGTCTGTTCCCGGCTTGGATGCCCAGCGCTGCTTGGTGTGGATGCGCCCTAAAACCCCCTGTTAAGCTGGACGTTGTTTCACGTGAAACAGCCAGAAAGCGCACAAACCGAGTGCGCAGTGATTTACACTCTGCCCTCCCCGCAAAAGGATCCCCATGTTTGGTGTTGCAGACTATCCTGCATTCGTGCTGGCCGTCATCGTTTTTTTGGCTATTCCTGGCCCTGGCAATCTGGCGCTTTTAACCTCCACCGCCAAAGGGGGCTTGCGTGCAGGCTTGGCTGCGACCTTGGGCGTGATCGCTGGCGACCAGGTGCTGATGTGGGCAGCCGTGGCTGGCGTGGCTGCTGTGTTAAATGCACAACCTGACTTGTTCCAAGCATTGCAGTGGTTGGGTGCCTCGTATTTGGCCTATCTGGGTTACAAGATGTGGATGGCTAAAACGGGTGATGCGCCTGTCATCAATATCACTGTTGGGCATTACTTTCGCCAGTCTCTTTGGATTACCTTGCTTAACCCCAAGGCCATCATGTTTTACATGGCTTTTTTTCCCTTGTTCATTGACCCCCAAGCACACACTGGGGTGATGACATTCGGTGTCATGGCGTTCACGGTAGCGGCTTTGACGTTGTTGTATGGTTTTGTGGTGTGTTTATTGGCCCAGCGTTTATCTGCACGCTTAGAGCAGCGCCCATGGGTTGGGCGTGCTGTCCAGAAATTGGGTAGTGGCTTGTTGGTGGGTTTTGGTTTGAAATTGGTTTTGAGTAAATAAGCATGGCGAAAATCTTTTGTGTTGCCAACCAAAAAGGTGGCGTTGGCAAGACCACCACCACGGTGAATTTGTCAGCCGCCTTGGCCGCCATTGGTCAGCGGGTGTTGATGGTCGATTTAGATCCCCAGGGCAATGCCACCATGGGCTCTGGCGTTGACAAGCGGCAATTGGCGCACACGGTCTATGACGTGTTGTTGGGTGAGAGCACCATTGCCCAAGCGCGGGTCAGTAGCCAGTGGGGCGAGGCGGCGGCCAAGCCCAATGCGCCCCACTACCATGTCTTGGGTGCCAACCGTGAACTGGCGGGTGCGGAAGTGGAATTGGTCAGTCTCGAGCAGCGCGAGATGCGACTCAAACTTGCGTTGCATCAAGTCGATGCAGATTACGACATTGTGCTTATAGACTGTCCGCCATCGCTGTCATTGCTCACCCTCAATGGACTGTGTTCTGCCAATGGCGTCGTGGTGCCCATGCAGTGTGAGTACTTCGCCCTCGAGGGTCTCACCGACTTGGTCAACACCATCAAACAAGTCCACGCCAACCTCAACCATGATTTGAAAATCATTGGCCTTTTGCGGGTGATGTTTGACCCACGCATCACCTTGCAAATGCAGGTGAGTGATCAACTCAAGGCGCATTTTGGCGACAAGGTATTCAACACTTTGATACCGCGCAATGTGCGTTTGGCCGAAGCGCCCAGCTACGGTTTGCCTTGCGTGGTGTTTGACCCCAGCGCCAAAGGCAGCCAAGCGTTTATCGAATTTGCCAAAGAGTTGGTTGTGCGATTCGAAACTTTTTGACCCACAGGACAAGCATGGCAACCAAAAAAATCAAAGGACTGGGGCGTGGGCTGGAGGCCTTGTTGGGCCCGACCGTCGGCGACACCCCCCAAGCGGCAGACGATCGCGCTCCCTCTACCTTGTCTTTAGACGTGATGGTGGCGGGTGTTTACCAACCACGCACCCGCATGGACGAAGGCAGTTTGTACGAGTTGGCCGAAAGCATCAAATCACAGGGCATCATGCAGCCTATCTTGGTGCGCAAGGTGTCAGCGGGTACCCATGCCGGCAAATACGAAATCATTGCCGGTGAGCGGCGTTTTCGTGCCGCCAAATTGGCAGGTTTGAGCGAAGTGCCAGTGTTGGTGCGAGACGTGCCCGACCAAACCGCTGCTGCCATGGCCTTGATTGAAAACATGCAGCGGGAAGACCTCAATCCGCTGGAAGAGGCACAGGGCTTGCAGCGCCTCATCAAAGAGTTCGGCCTGACGCACGAAGATGCGGCCCAAGCCGTGGGGCGCTCTCGCAGCGCCGCCAGCAATTTGTTGCGCTTGCTGAACTTGGCCGAGCCTGTGCAAACCATGTTGATGGCTGGCGATTTGGACATGGGCCACGCCAGAGCCTTGTTGTCTCTGGACAAGGCTGCGCAAATCACCACAGCCAACCAAATCAGTGCTAAAAAACTCTCGGTCAGAGAGGCCGAAAGCCTGGCCAAAAAAATTGGCGCAGAGTTTTCTTTGGTGGCGCAAAAACCCAAGAAAGAAAAATCCCGCGATTTGAAGCGCGTAGAAGAAGAATTGGCTGATTTGCTCACCGCACAAGTGGAAATTCGCATCAAAAAAACCGTCAAGCGCCATGGCCGGGTTGAGGAAACAGGTGAAGTTGCCATTGCCTTTGGATCGCTGGATGCACTCAATGGCATCATCGACAAATTGCGTGTCACTTAAATTCGCTGTGTATTGCGTGTTTACCTCAGCAGACAATACGTCTATTCATTGAATAATCAACCTCAGCCTCTCTTGGAGAAGACAAACATGATTACCAAGCTTGCACGCCGCGTACTCGGCATTTCTGTATGGGCTTTGTTGGCGCACAGTGCCTTAGCCCAAGAGACGTTCAAAATTGGCATTGTCAGTTTCTTGTCTGGCCAAGCGGCAGAAAGCTTTGGCATTCCAGCGGTCAATGGCGCCAAAGCCTTGGTCGACGCTTTCAACAAAGGACAAGCGCCTGCGCCGTATGACAAGCCAGGCATAGGCGGCTTGCCAATCGAAGCGATTTACGTCGACGAGGCCGGTGGTGCAACCAAACAGGTGCAAGAGTTACGCAACCTTTACGAGCGTGAAAAGGTCGACGTGGTGGTGGGCTATGTGGGCTCGGGGGACTGCTTGGCGGTGGCACCTGTTGCGGAAGAATTGAAGAAATTTTTGATTTTGTACGACTGCGGAACACCACGCATTTTTGAAGACAACACCTTTCGTTATGTGTTTCGTACCGCTGCACACGCCACCATGGATAACGTGTCCATGGCGCGCTATTTGAGGGCGCGCAATATCCCCATCAAAACATTCAATCTCATCAACCAAGACTATGCGTGGGGCCAAGACTCACGCAAAGACTTTATCTTGTCGATGGCAAATTTATTCCCCGAGGCAAAGCCAAGCGTAGACCAGTTACCCAAGTTTGGCGCAGGTCAGTACGGTACCGAAATCTCGGCGCTGATGACACAACCCGCAGACTTGGTGCATTCCAGTTTGTGGGGAGGCGATTTGCAAGCGTTTATCTTGCAAGCGGGGCCTCGCGGCTTGTTCAAAAAATCGCAAGTGGTTTTGACCGCTGGTGACCATGTGTTGCCAGGCTTGGGTGAAAAAATGCCTGACGGCACGATTTTGGGCGCCCGCGGTGCCTATGGTTTGATGGCGCCTCCTTCGCCGCTGAACACCTGGTTTTGGGACCTCTACAGCAAAGCCAACAATGTCTACCCTGTACAAGCCCCTTACCGCATGGCGCAAGCCCTCATGGGTTTGAAATTGGCCGCGGAGAAAGCCATGGCCGCCAACAAGGGAAAGAAGCCCTCAACGGAAGTGTTGGCTGCCTCGTTGCGGGGTAGCGAATGGATGTCACCTGGCGGCAAGATCCGCATGGCGCTCTCCAATGGTCAGCAAGCCATTCAAGACGCTGCCATTGGCAGAACGCAATGGGATGCAGCCAAAAAAATGGTGGTGCTCAATGACATTCAACGCTTTGATGCCGAATGTGTCAACCCACCTCTGAATGTCAAGTCGGAAGACTGGCTCAAATCCGGTTTTGCTGGGGCCAAATGCGATGCCAAGCCTGTGGCAGCAGAAGGCAAGGCCGCCGATAAAAAAGCCGTCAAGAAATAAGCTTCTGTGAATTTAGCACTCACGATTGCCATTGATGGTGTGACCTATGCGTCATGGCTGTTCATCGTCGCCTTGGGCCTGACTTTGGTGTTTGGTGTCTTGAAAATCCTCAACATCGCCCACGGCAGTTTTTATGCGTTGGGTGCCTATGTCACGGCCACCTTGGTGGCCATTACCGCATCCTGGGCTTTGCCCCCTGCCATGTCTTTGGTGGCCATGTTGTTGGCGGCCGTGCTGGTGGCGGTTTTGGTCGCCCCTTTAACCGAGCGCGGCCTGTTGCGATTCTTTTATGGCCGTGACGAGGTCTTGTTGGTGCTGGTCACCTACGCCATGTTTTTGATGATGGAAGACCTCACCAAACTGGTATGGGGTGCCAATCCTTACTATGTGTCTGAGCCTTATGGTTTGTTTGGCCAGATCGACATTGGCAGTCAAACCTATGTGGGCTACGACTTCATGTTGGTGGCTCTCGCCGTGGTCGTGGGCTTGGGCGTGTGGTGGGGCTTGAACCGTACGCGCTTTGGCAAGATTGTGACGGCGGTGATACACAGCGCCGAGGTGGCTTCCAGCATGGGCATACAGGTGTCGCGTGTGTACATGTTGTCGTTTGCGGTGGGTATCTTTTTGGCCGCCTTGGGCGGCGCGTTCACTGCGCCCATGTTGTCGGTGCAACCGGGTTTGTCGGTGGGCGTCATCATCATCTCGTTTGCGGTGGTCATCATTGGCGGCTTGGGCAGCATAGAGGGCGCGGCCATAGGCGCTTTGATCGTGGGCTTGGCCCGTGCTTTGGCGGTGCATGTGTGGCCAGTGGCCGAGTTGTTTTCGGTGTACTTGGTCATGGCCTTGGTGCTGATGTTTCGCCCGCAAGGCTTGTTTCAGCGCATACAGGCACGGAAAATTTAAACCATGACACTCGGCGGTTTGTATGAACGTGCTTTGCTTGTGCTGCTGGTGTTGGCCGGTGTGGGCTATGCCCTGCCCTCGTGGATGCAATTCATGCTGACCATGGCCATGGCCAATGGCTTGGTGTCTTTAGGCATTGTGTTGCTCATGCGGGGCGGCGTGGTGGCATTTGGCCAAGGCCTCATGTCTGCTATTGGGGGTTATGCCGCGGCCTTGGTGTTTTTGCAGTGGGGCGTGACCGACGCTGTTGTGTTGGCCTTGCTTGGCGGCTTCAGCGCCATGCTCATTACCGCCCCATTTGCGCCTTTGCTGGCCCGCTACCGAGGGATATTCTTTTCCATGCTTAGTTTGGCGTTGTCCATGGTGGGTTATGGACTGTTGGTAAAGACCGAGTCCTTGGGCGGCTCCGATGGATTCAATATGGGCCGCGTCACGATCGTGGGTCAAACATTGGCAGATGGTGAGGTGCGTTTCGGTTTGTATGCCACCACCTTGGTGTTGACGCTGGTGTGTTCGGTCTTGGCGCG
>DAIQOH010000030.1:9513-18196 GCA_036787995.1 Limnohabitans sp.
TCGGTTTGTATGCCACCACCTTGGTGTTGACGCTGGTGTGTTCGGTCTTGGCGCGTATTTACTTTGTGTCCAGCCGAGGCTTGGTCACCCGTGCGGTTCGAGACAATGAACTGCGTGTGGAGTATTTGGGCGGATCGGTCAGCCACACCATGGGCTTGAATTTTGTCTTGGCGGCGTTTTTGGGTGGCATGGGCGGCGCCCTGGCCGTGATGGCCTTGGGTCATATCGACCCCAACTTCAGCTACTGGACCACCTCGGGAGAGTTCGTGTTTGTGGCCATCTTGGCCGGCAGCCAAAGTGTGGTGGCGGTGATGTTGTCGTCTTTGGTGTTGGAAGTGGTGCGCTCGTTTTCCAGTGCATATTTCCCCAACACTTGGCAGCTGGCACTGGGCATTTTTCTGTTGTTGGTGATTCGCTTCATGCCGCTGGGCTTGGGCTCTTTGTGGAGCAAGACCGAAAAAGCATGGGAGAAACAGCCATGAGCGACGAACTGTTGTTACACGCCCAAGGCTTGAACAAACAATTTGGCGCGGTGGTGGCCGCGCAAGATGTGAATGTGCGTGTGAAAACCGGTGAGCGCGTGAGTTTGATTGGCAGCAACGGTGCAGGCAAAACCACCTTTGTGAACATGATCACCGGCTATGTGCATGCCGACAGTGGCCGCATGTGGCTGGGCGGCACCGACATCAGCCGCATGAGTCCTCGACAAATCACCCGCATGGGTGTGGCGCGTTCGTTTCAAATACCGCAGCTCTACCCCAGCATGACGGTGTTGGAAAACATGTTGGTGGCCTTGGCTTGCCATGAAGGGCGCTTGTCTACTTGGTTGCCTGCAGCCACCTCTGCACGGGTGTTGCGAGCCGACGAGGTGTTGTCGCGCTTTAATTTGCTCAAGCACCGCGACCGCCTGGTGTCCGAGTTGCCTGGCGGCCTTCGCAAGCTGATTGACATCGCCTTGGCCATGACCGGTGCGCCGCGCTTGTTGCTGTTGGACGAACCCACCAGTGGTGTGGCCGCCGAAGAAAAATTTCCTATGATGGACACCATCATGCAAGCCATAGAAGGCCCAGCCTTGACGGTGTTGTTTGTCGAGCACGATATGGACATCGTGAACCGCTACAGCGACCGCGTGGTGGCGTTTTACAGCGGTCGCATCATTGCCGACGATGTGCCCTCTGTTGCCTTAGCGCAAGCCGATGTGCGTCGCTACGTCACTGGTGAGCGACTGCCCGAGGATGCGCCCCATGCTTGAGCTGCGCGATGTGCATGTGGATATTGCCTCGGCGCAAGTCTTGCGCGGACTGCATTTGCAAGTGGCCAAGGGTCAGATGGTCGGTCTGGTCGGCCGCAACGGGGCTGGCAAAACCAGCACCTTGCGCAGCATCATGGGGCATTTAACGCCTCGCATGGGGCAGGTTCTTTTTGATGGCCAAGACTTGGTACAGATGCCTGCCCATGTGCGAGCCGGCTTAGGTATAGGCTATATGCCTGAAGACCGTGGATTGGTGCCCGAACTCACTGTGGAAGAAAACATTGTTTTGCCGCTGTGGGTCAGTCCCACTTTATCGTTGGATGCGCGATTGGCTTGGGTCTACCAGGTCTTGCCCGAACTCAAAGCCATGGCCGATCGACGGGCCTTGTTGTTGTCGGGCGGTCAACAAAAGCTGGTGGCATTGGCGCGCGCCTTGGCGGTGGGTACACGCTTGTTGTTGTTGGACGAGCCTTTCGAGGGCGTGGCGCCGGCCTTGTCTATGCGGCTGTCCGAGGTGATTGGGCAATTGAAGTCCACTGACTTGTCCGTCTTGATTGCCCAGTCTGACGTTAATCACGCCAACGATTTGCTGGATGCGCAAGTGGTGATTGAGCGCGGCGCTAACGCCGGTTGATTTAGCCCCGTCATTGCGAGGCCATAGGCCGAAGCAAACCGACGAACCCTTTTGACTCGCACCGCAGACTCGGCCTCGCCTCCATGCTTACACAATGACGGCCTTGCAATGACAAAGGTCAGAACAAAAACACCTTGCCCGGGTTCATGATGTTGTGCGGGTCCAGCGCATGTTTGATGGTGCGCATCATGTCCACTGCACCTGCGCCTGCTTCGGTCACCAAAAAATCCATTTTGTGCAGGCCAATACCATGCTCGCCGGTGCAGGTGCCTTCCAGCGCCAAAGCGCGTGCCACCAACTTGTTGTTCAGGTCCTCGGCGGTGGTGCGTTCTTCGGCGCTGTTGGGGTCGATCAAATAACCAAAATGGAAATTGCCGTCGCCCACATGGCCGACCAGGAAATAAGGAATGCCTGATGCATCCACCTCGGCCACCGAGTCGAGCAAGCAATCGGCCAAACGCGAAATGGGCACACAGGTGTCGGTGCTGATGGCGCGACAACCCGGGCGGCTTTGCACGCCGGCAAAGTAGGTGTTGTGACGCGCGGTCCACAAGCGGGTGCGCTCCTCGGGGGTGGTGGCCCATTCAAACGCTTGACCCTCAAATTCAGCGGCGATTTCTTGCACGGTCTCGGCCTGCTCTTTCACACTGGCGGGTGAGCCGTGGAACTCCATCAGCAGCATGGGTTGTTCGGGCAGGCTGAGTTTGGAATAGTTGTTGACCATGCGGATGGCATTGGCGTCGATCAACTCCACCCGCGCAATCGGAATGCCCATTTGGATGATTTGTATCGTGGTGCGCACGGCGGCCTCGATCGATGGAAACGAGCAGGTGGCAGCCGACACCGCTTCAGGCAAAGGGTAGAGCTTGACGGTGATTTCGGTGATCACGCCCAGGGTGCCTTCGCTGCCGACCATCAAGCGGGTCAGGTCATAGCCTGCAGAGGACTTGCGGGCGCGGGTGCCGGTGCGAATCACGTCGCCGCTGGCGGTGACCACTTCCAGGCCCAAGACGTTTTCGCGCATGGTGCCGTAGCGCACGGCGTTGGTGCCGCTGGCACGGGTAGCGCTCATGCCGCCAATGGTGGCGTCCGCACCAGGGTCGATGGGGAAAAACAAGCCCGTGCTTTTGATTTCTTCGTTCAGTTGTTTGCGGGTGACGCCGGCTTGCACCGTGACGGTCAGGTCTTCGGGGTTGATGGACAGCACCTTGTTCATGCGTCCCATGTCTATGCTGATGCCGCCTTGGACTGCCAGCAAATGGCCTTCCAGCGAGGTACCCACGCCAAACGGAATGATAGGCACGTGGTAGGCGGCTGCCATGCGCACGGTTTGCGCTACATCGTCGGTGCATTCGGCGAACACCACAGCGGCCGGTGGCGGCACGGTGGTGTAGGCGGATTCATCGCGGCCATGCTGCTCACGCACCACCAAGGCGGTGGAGCAACGATCGCCAAAGTGGGCTTTGAGCTGTGCCATCAGCGCTTCGGGAACCTCGCGTTGGTTCACCTCGGGGATCAAATGTTGGATGTCGGTGGGTGCATTCATAAAGCTCTCCTTGGGCGTTTGGCATTCTATGTAGGAAGCCAATCTGCGTCTGTCACCTAGGGTGCAAGGTGTCAAGCCTTGTGGGGCAATTCAATGCCTGGGAATATTTTGATAACGGCGCTGTCGTCTTCTTTGGCAAAACCGGCGGTACTGGCTTGCATGAACATTTGGTGCGCGCTGCTGGAGAGCGGCAGCGGGAACTTGCTGGCCCGTGCCATGTCAAGCACCAGCCCCAGGTCTTTCACAAAAATATCCACGGCCGACAGTGGTGTGTAGTCGCCTGCCAGCACATGGGCCATGCGGTTTTCGAACATCCAACTGTTGCCTGCGCTGTGGGTGATGACTTCGTACAAAGCGGCTGGGTCTACCCCTTCGCGCAAGCCCAACGCCATGGCTTCGGCGGCGGCGGCGATATGCACACCGGCCAGCAGTTGGTTGATGATCTTGACTTTGCTGCCCGCACCCGCGCTGTCGCCCAGCTTATAGACCTTGGCAGCCATCGCATTCAACAAGGGTTCAGCCAGCGCATATGCAGCAGGTTTGCCGGCAGTCATCATGGTCATTTGACCGCTGGCAGCCTTGGCAGCGCCCCCCGAGATGGGAGCGTCCACATACTGCAGACCCAAAGCCTCTAGTCGAGATTCCAACGCCACGGACCAGTTGGGGTCCACGGTCGAGCACATGACAAACACGCTGCCTTGGGCCAGATGGGCCGCCGCGCCTTGCGGCCCAAACAACACCTCTTCGGTTTGCGCGGCATTCACCACCACGCTGACCAGCACTTGACACGACTTGGCCACCTGGGCGGGCGAAGCACAGGCCACACCCCCTTGTGCCGCAAAAGCCTCGGCCACGCCTGGACGGGCATCGCACACATGTACCTCGTAGCCAGCGCGGCGCAAACTGCCCGCCATGCCTTGGCCCATGGCACCCAAACCCACCACGCCTACCTGTTTCACCGTTTGCATGTGCTGCTCCTGAAAACCCCAAGCGTAGCCGAGATGTCTTTGTGCTGAGAGAATGCGGGCAACCTCAGGGACAGCAAACATATGGCGAACCGACTTACCCAGATTGCAACGCGTACTGGCGACGATGGCACCACAGGCTTGGGCGACAACCGTCGCGTCAGCAAAAACAGCTTGCGCGTCCATGCCATGGGCGAGGTGGATGAACTCAACTCACACATCGGTGTGTTGCTGTGCGAAGACATGCCCCAAGCTTTGCGTAGCTTGCTGATCGAGGTGCAACACCAGTTGTTCAATTTGGGCGGCGAGCTCAGTATCCCGGGTTTGGAGTTGCTCAAAGCCGAGGCGGTGCTGGCGCTCGATACCGCGCTTGTCGATCACAACGCCGCTTTACCCAAGTTGCAAGAGTTCATCTTGCCCGCCGGTTCGCGGGCTGCCTCGTTGGCGCATGTGTGCCGCACCGTGGCACGGCGTGCCGAGCGTGCAGTGGTGGCTTTGGGTGCCGAAGAAGCCTTGAACGACACGCCGCGCCAGTACCTCAACCGTTTATCTGACCTGATGTTTGTGCTGGCCCGTGTGCTCAACCGCATGAACGGCGGCGACGATGTGTATTGGAAAAGCCAGCGCTTGGCCGCCGCGCAAACCCCTTGAAAGCCCGACCATGTTGACTGAACTCGGCTTGCTGTTGGCCATGGCCAACCCCGCCTCTGCCGCCTGCACCCAAGCGGGGGGAACACTCGCCATTGTGCGCACGGACAATGGCGAAAAAGGGATGTGTACCTTGCCCTCGGGGGTGGTTTGCGAAGAATGGGCGTTCTTTCGAGGTGAATGCCCAGCGCCACCCCAAGCAACCCCATCAACGCCTGCGCTGCCCGTGCGCCGGCGAGACTGAACAAGTCTTAACGCGGCGCCAACACCGACAAAGTCAGGCGTGACACGCAAGACGTGCGGCCTTGGTCGTCGCTCATGTCGATTTGCCACACCTGCGTACTGCGCCCTATGTGTACCGGCCGCGCAATGCCATTCACCCAACCCTCGGCCACGCCTCGGATGTGGTTGGCATTGATGTCCAAGCCAACGATGCGGTGGCCTATGGGCGTGGAATAGTCCGCACCGCACGAACCCAGCGTCTCGGCCAGCATGACGCTAGACCCTCCGTGGATGACGCCATAGGGTTGGACGGTGCGCGCATCCACAGGGATGCGTCCGCGAATGAAATCGGGGCCAATTTCGATGAACTCGATGCCCAGTCGCTCGGCCGCAGTGGCTATGTGGGTGGTGGTCAGTATCTCGGTGCTGATGGGCTTGGTCCAAATTGCCATGACAATGCGCTTCTCATTCAAAACAAAGCCTCATCTTAGTAGCCATGAACACCACTGCCAGCGCCTCGCCGCCTTATGTCCCGCAAATGCGGCTGTACCAACAATGGTTGGCCGCGCATCGCCAACTGCGGTTTGAGGATTACCAAGCCATGTGGCGTTGGTCGGTCACCCACTTGGAAGACTTTTGGCAGTCGGCATGGGACTACTTGGAGCTGCAATCACCCACCCCGCACAGCTGTGTCTTGGAGCGCAATACCATGCCTGGCGCCAAATGGTTTGTCGGTGCGCAGGTGAACTATGCCCAACAGGTGCTGCGCCATGTGGACGCCGCGCATGCGGCCGGAATGCCCGCCATCATCAGCAGCAATGAGCGCGGACAGCGTCGTGAGATGTCATGGCCTGAGTTGAAACGACAAATCGCGGCTTTGGCTTTGCATTTGCAGGCCCAAGGCCTGCAGCCGGGCGACCGCGTGGCCGCGTATTTGCCCAACATCCCCGAAACCATGGTGGCGTTTTTGGCGGTGGTCAGTGTGGGCGGTATTTGGAGCGTGTGTGCGCCCGACATGGGCACCAACGCGGTACTGGACCGCTTCAAGCAAATCAGTCCCAAGGTGTTGATCGCCATCGATGGCGTTACCTACGGTGGCAAAGACCTGGAGCGCCACAGCGTGGTCAGCGAATTACGCGCCGCCTTGCCAAGCGTCGAGCATTTGGTGGTCTACCGCAATGTGGGCGGTGTGCCTGTGCCAGACCACAGCAGCGACTGGGGCCAGATCATGCAGCGCAATGACGCCACCACCCAAGCGTTTGAACCTGTATGGATGCCGTTTAACCACCCGCTGTGGATTGTGTATTCCAGCGGCACCACCGGCTTGCCCAAGCCCTTGGTGCATGACCACGGCGGCACCATGCTCAACGGCATGGCGCATAAAAACCTGCACTACGACGTGGCTTGCAGTTACGAGCCCAATTCATGGGGCGAGAAGTTTCTGTGGTACTCCTCAACAGGTTGGGTGATGTGGAATGCCCAACTCAGTGGTTTGCTCAGCGGCACCACCTGCGTGATTTATGACGGCAACCCTGGGGGCTCTAAAGACAAACCCGATTGGGGTGTGTTGTGGCGCTATGCCGCGCAAGAGGGCGTGACGTTTTTTGGGGGTGGCGCGGCCTACTTTGCCAACTGCATGAAAGCCGGCATCGATTTGTCGGCCATAGACGGCTTGCACACGGTGCGAGCCTTGGGCACCACCGGCTCACCCTTGAGTGCCGAGGTGCAGCAGTGGGGCACCACGCAGTTTCAAAAGGTCTATGCCAAAGCGGGTGTCAGTCAACCCGATATTTGGTGGTGCAATATTTCCGGCGGCACCGATGCGGGCGCTTATGTGGGCGGCCTGCGCGACCTGCCCATGGTGGCCGGCGAAATGCAATGCCGTTTGTTGGGCGTGAGTGTCGAGGCGTGGAATGCGCAAGGTCAGCCAGTGATTGACGAGGTGGGCGAGTTGGTCGTGACTCAGCCTCTGCCGTGTATGCCCCCGTTCTTTTGGGGCGACACCGATAACCAGCGCTATTTAGGCAGCTACTTCGACACTTATCCACCAGGCGTGGGCCGCCGACCTGGAGGTGGCAACCTTGGCGCAGAAGCGGGTGCGGTATGGCGACACGGCGACTGGCTCAAGATCACGCCCGAGGGCCGCGTCATCATTTATGGCCGCAGCGACGCCACCATCAACCGCCACGGTTTGCGCATGGGCACCAGCGAGTTGTACAGCGCGGTTGAAGCCTTGCCCGAGGTGATGGACAGCATGGTGGTGGACTTGGAGTATTTGGGTCGCGAAAGCTATATGCCTTTGTTCGTGGTGCTGCGCGAAGGCGTGACCTTGGACGATGCTTTGCGTCAGCGCATCAGCGGCGCCATACGCACGGCGCTGAGTCCCCGCTTTGTGCCTGATGAGATGTTCCATGTGACGGAAATCCCCCGCACCTTGTCCGGTAAAAAACAAGAGCTGCCCATCAAAAAACTGATGCTCGGCCAACCCCTGGAAAAAGTGCTGAACAAAGACGCCATGGCCAACCCTGGTTGCTTGGATTGGTATGTGGAGATGGCGAAGCGGCATTGGGCCAAGGATTAACATTGCTGTCTCATCGCACAGCAGCCAACCGGAGCATCCATGGTCAAGACCGCCTTTCACTGGGACGACCCCTTTTTATTGCAGCAGCAACTCACCGAAGACGAGCGCATGATCGAAGAGGCCGCCCGCGCCTACTGCCAAGACAAACTGCTGCCCCGCGTCACCCAAGCCTTTCGCCATGAAAAAACCGATGTCGCCATCTTCCGTGAAATGGGCGAACTCGGCCTGATCGGCCCGACCATCCCCACCGAATACGGCGGCCCAGGTTTGAGCTACGTGGCCTATGGCCTGATCGCCCGCGAGGTCGAGCGTGTCGACTCGGGCTACCGCTCGATGATGAGCGTGCAGTCGTCCTTGGTGATGCTGCCCATTTATGAATTTGGCACCGAAGCCCAGCGCCAAAAATACCTGCCCCAACTCGCCACCGGCGAGTGGATCGGCTGCTTTGGTTTGACCGAACCCGACCACGGCTCAGACCCCGCCAGCATGGCCAGCCGTGCGCAAAAAGTGAAGGGCGGCTACCAATTGAGTGGCAACAAGATGTGGATATCCAATTCACCGATAGCCGATGTGTTTGTGGTTTGGGCCAAAGAGGTCAGCGAGTCCGGCGCGGTCGGACCGATTCGTGGCTTTGTGCTGGAAAAAGGCATGAAGGGTTTGAGCGCCCCGGCCATCCACAGCAAAGTGGGTTTGCGCGCCTCCATCACCGGCGAGATCGTGATGGACGGCGTGTTTGTGCCGGAAGAAAACGCCTTCCCCGAAGTGCAAGGCTTGAAAGGCCCGTTCACCTGCTTGAACAGCGCCCGCTACGGCATCGCTTGGGGCGCTTTGGGTG
>DAIQOH010000031.1:0-18181 GCA_036787995.1 Limnohabitans sp.
TAAACCAAGTACGTGTTCCATGAGAAGCTCCTAAGCAAGATGATGGAAGGTTGAGGAAAGAAAAACTCAGTGCGTATCGTGCGCTTGCCCGATGTAGACCAAGGTCAACATCATGAAAATAAAGGCTTGCAGCGCAACGATCAGAATGTGGAAGATGGCCCAAATAGAGCCGGCAATGATGTGGCCAACGGGCAGCAAAACACCGCTCAAACTCATGGCAGCCGCGCTACCCATGAGGGCGATCAGCATGAAAATGAGTTCGCCTGCGTACATATTGCCAAACAGTCGCATGCCATGTGACACGGTTTTGGCGACGAATTCAATCATTTGGAAGCCGAAATTGATGGGCCACAAAATGGGGTGAGCACCAAAGGGTGCTGTGGTGAGTTCATGCAACCAACCACCCACGCCTTTGATTTTGATGTTGTAGAACAAGCAAATCAACAGCACCGAGCAAGACATGCCCAAGGTGGTGGACAAATCGGCCGTGGGCACAACGCGGAAATAGTGGATGCTGTGGTCAATGCCGGTCCATTCGAACAACTTGTGGAACAAGTCGACAGGCAAAAAGTCCATGCTGTTGAGCAAGAAAATCCACACAAAAACGGTCAGTGCCAATGGTGAAACCAGCTTGCGGCTGTTGGCGTTGTGCACGATGCCGCGGGCTTGGGTGTCGACCATTTCAAACAAAATTTCCACCGCCGCTTGAAAGCGCCCAGGAACCTCAGAGGTGGCCACGCGAGCCGCACGCCACAAAAAGAAGGAACCCACAACGCCTAACAACACAGACCAAATAACGGAATCGATGTTGACAACAGAAAAGTCAATCACACCGCCCATTGGCTTGGTTTGCAAATGGGTCAAGTGGTGACTGATGTATTCGCCGGCGGTAAGTGTGCTGGTATCGGACATGTTCAACTCTTCAAATCAATTCTGCGGCGTCGCTTTTGTGGGTCTGCCCCAGGCCAGCGCCAACCAATAAACTTTCATCGTCAACAACAAGCCCGCTAACAAAGCAGGCCAACTGACTTCATTCAAAACCCTGGGCGCCAGCGCCAACATCAGCACTGTTAACACCAGTTTCACGCCTTGCCACACGGCAAAACTCGAAGCTGCGGCCACCGCATTTGTGGAAGCCAAGCGCGAGGTCAAGCCTCTGGCAAACAAGGCAGCCGGCACAACCACTGCCAAGGCGCCGTACATCAAAGACCATGCAATGATGGGTCGAGCCCCAACCACCCCAGCCAAACCAGCCAAAACCATGGCCAATACCAGCTGCACCCCCACCACCCTCCACACCGATAAAGCCGGCTGGCGCGCCCGCCAAGCTTGCGCTTCTTGGGCTGTCATAGGATGAAAATCTTCGGTTTCGTCCTCTAGAGACGTCACCTCAACTAGTGTCTGAGCGCTTTTGTCTGCGGTCAAAGGGGCTTGAATGGATGGTTCCACTGGTTTCCCTTCACTGACAGCAAAGCCATAGATTGTAAAGTATCTTAGTGACCCCACCTGAACCTGATCTTGCAAAGCCCCTTTTAAATTCTTTTGTATGCCTTCCCCCACCAACGACAGCCTGATTGAATACCCCTGCGACTTCCCTATCAAAGTCATGGGCGAACAGGTAGAGGGTTTTGTCGAAGCCATGCTGCTGATCGTGCGCCATTTCGATCCGGAGTGGGACGATTCACGCCTAAGCCAACGCACCAGCAGCGCAGGAAAATACCTTGGCCTGACCCTGACCGTCAAAGCCACCAGCCGCGAACAACTTGACGAGTTGTACCGCACCCTCAGTACGCATCCCTTGGTGAAAGTGGTGCTTTAGTGTCCACCACCCATACAGGCCATTTGCTTGTACGCCAGCTTGGACAAGTGGCGTACCTGCCCACTTACCAGGCCATGCAAGATTTCACCGCCCAACGCAGCAGCCACAGCCCAGATGAAATATGGCTTTGCGAGCATCCGCCTGTGTTTACACAAGGTCTGGCCGGCATGGCCAGCCATGTACTCAACCCCGGTGTCACCCCGGTGATTGCCACCAACCGAGGGGGGCAAGTCACTTACCACGGGCCCGGACAGGTGGTGGCATATGCATTGGTAGACCTCAAACGGGCAGGCTATTTCGTCAAAGAATATGTTTACAAGTTGGAAGAAGCCATTGTGCGAACGCTGTTGCATTTTGGCTTGACTGGTTTACGCGTGGGAGGGGCGCCTGGGGTGTTTGTTCGCACTTCGGAACCCCATACCCATGCGCTACTGCCTTCTCGCCCTATGCAGCAAGCCATTGCCCCCCATCAAACCACACCCGATTTTGCGGGTCTGGCCAAAATTGCGGCCTTGGGTGTGAAAGTTAGCCGCCACTGCACCTACCATGGGGTGGCTTTGAATGTGCACATGGACTTATCGCCTTTTCATCAAATCAACCCCTGCGGCTATGCTGGCTTGCAAACCACCGACCTTTTTACAATGGGGGTTGACACCAGCTGGCAAGACGCAGCCGAGGTCTTGGGCGAGAAACTTTGCCTGTACTTGGCCCCCTGAACCCACAACCATACCCAGGCCACACCAGAACCATGACCACCCCAGACAATAACGCCTTGGCCTCAGGAGAAACAAAGCCTGAACACAACCCCCTGGCCAAGCAAAAGTCTTTGTCTAAAGTGTCGCGCATACCTGTCAAGGTGGAACACGGCGGCGAGGTCCTGAAAAAGCCGGATTGGATTCGTGTCAAAGCGGGTTCACCCAATTCGCGCTTCTATGAAATCAAAGACATCTTGCGCAAAAACCATTTGGTCACCGTGTGTGAAGAAGCGTCTTGCCCCAATATCGGCGAATGCTTTGGCAAAGGTACAGCCACCTTCATGATCATGGGCGACAAATGCACACGTCGCTGTCCGTTTTGCGATGTCGGTCATGGCCGACCTGACCCACTGGACACCAACGAGCCCATCAACTTAGCCAAAACCATTGCTGCTTTGCAATTGAAGTATGTGGTTATCACCAGCGTTGACCGCGACGATTTGCGCGACGGCGGCGCTGGCCATTTTGTGGAGTGCATCCAACAAACTCGCGCCCTGTCGCCCCAAACGCAAATCGAGGTGCTGGTCCCCGACTTTCGTGGCCGCGACGACCGAGCCTTGGGCATCTTGCAAGCCGCGCCCCCCGATGTGATGAACCACAACCTGGAAACCGTGCCGCGCCTCTACAAGCAAGCCAGGCCAGGCAGCGATTACGCTTTCAGCCTGAATTTGCTAAAAAAATTCAAAGCGCTGTTTCCAGATGTGCCCACCAAAAGTGGTTTGATGGTGGGATTGGGCGAAACCGACGAGGAAATTTTGGCGGTGATGCAAGACATGCGTGCGCACAACATCGACCGGCTGACGCTGGGCCAATACCTTTCGCCCAGCTCGCACCATTTGCCTGTAAGACGTTATGTGCACCCCGACACCTTCAAAACGTTTGAAACCAAGGCCTACGAAATGGGCTTTCAACATGCAGCGGTAGGTGCCATGGTGCGCTCTAGCTACCATGCAGACCAGCAAGCGAGCGCGGCCTTGATGCCTAAAGCCTGATATGAATAACGACGACTTGAGCGACTGGATACACGACCACGCGTTTGACAGCAGCTCCGAAGCGGCTGAGCGCAGCACCCGATGGGTGATGTGGATTACCGCCGTCATGATGGCGGTGGAAATCTTTGCCGGTTGGGCGTTTAACTCGATGTCGCTGCTGGCAGATGGTTGGCACATGAGTTCTCACGCTTTGGCGATTGGCCTGTCAGCCATGGCCTACGCCACAGCGCGCACCTACGCCAAAGACCCGCGTTTTGCATTTGGCACATGGAAGATTGAAATTTTGGCAGGTTTTTCCAGCGCCTTGTTTTTGCTGGGCGTGGCTTTGGCCATGGTGATGGGTTCCATTGAACGACTGGTCGCGCCTCAAGCCATTCAATTTGAGGAAGCCATCATTGTGGGCGTGCTGGGCTTGGTGGTGAATTTGGTGTGTGCTTATATTTTGGGTCAAGCGCATCACCAGCATGACCACGCCCATGCCCATGGGCATCACCACACACACGATCACGCTGGACACCACCATGACTTGAATTTGAAGTCGGCCTATTTCCACGTGTTAGCAGATGCCTTCACCTCGGTGTTGGCCATTGTGGCCTTGGTTGGAGGTTGGTTGTATGGCTGGTCATGGTTGGACCCCGTGATGGGCATTGTGGGCGCGGTGATGGTGGCGCTTTGGGCCAAGAACTTGGTTGTGGAAACCGCCAAGGTGCTGCTGGACCGTGAGATGGACCACCCAGTGGTGCAAGAGATCAAAGAAGCGGTGCAAGCCGATGGCCAAACCCGCGTCACCGATTTGCATGTCTGGCGGGTGGGCAAAAATGTCTTTAGCTGTGCACTGACTGCCGTCACCAAGGACAAACAACTGACAGTCAACACTGTTCGTGAACGGTTAGCGGCTCACGAAGAGATCATCCATTCGACGATTGAGCTTCACCAGCGCTAGCTGGCGAGCGCCAAGCCAGCATCAAGCCATCCCATTGCAAGCGCGCCACTTTAAGGTGACGCTCTTTGACGTGGCCATAGCCTTTGATCTTGTCAGGGATACGGGCAATCTCCAAGGCCAAGGCTTGGCGCTCAGGGCTAAAGTCCATCATGACCTCTTCCATGGCCACCATGTACTGTGCGACCAAAGCGCGCTCGGTGCGACGCTCTTCGGTATAGCCAAACACATCCAAGAAAGTGCCACGTAAAAAGCGCAACTTGGCCAAAAACCTGAAGCCACTGAGCATGGATGGGCCAAATTTTTGTTTCACCAACTCGCCCTTGGCGTTTTTGCGGGCAATCAAAGGCGGTGCCAAGTGGTAGTTCACCGTGAAGTCGCCTTCAAACTGGTCAGCAATGCGCTTTAAGAAGCTTTCGTCCGTGTGCAAGCGCGCCACTTCGTATTCGTCTTTGTACGCCATCAATTTGAAGAGGTTGCGCGCCACCGCGTCGGCCAAAGCAGGCGAGGTTTGTTGCAACACCTTGTCAATGAAGTGGGTGTACTTGGCGGCATAGGCCGCGTTTTGGTATTGGGTCAAGAAGCTTGCGCGCTTGGCCACCAAATCATCCAAGGTTTCGCGGGACTTGAAGTGCACCACTTGTACAGGTGCTAGCAAGGCTTGCACCTTGGTGATGTCAAACGCACACCAGCGCCCCCAAGCAAAGGCTTTTTTGTTGGACTCCACTTGCACGCCATTGAGTTCGATGGCACGCATCAACGCTTCCAGACCCAAGGGAATCCAGCCCTTTTGCCAGGCATAGCCCAACACCATGGGGTTGATGTAAATGCTGTCGCCCAGCAACTGGGTGGCGAAATGGTTGGCATCAAACGCGCCCAAGTTGCGGTTCTCGCCATCCAAGGCTTGCAAGATATTGGCCACGCAACCCTCGCTGGGGTTGGCCCATGCGCCATTTTTCACAAAAGCTGCTGTGGGCGTGCCATGGTCGTTGATGGCCACGCGGGTGCGCCCAGGACGCAAACGCAACATGGTTTCTTTGCCAGCAGTCACAATGGGGTCGCAACCCAAAATCAAATCTGCCGCTGCGGTAGATACACGGGTGGTGCGAATTTGGGATTGCTGTTCCGCAATCAACACATGGCTCCATGTGGCGCCGCCTTTTTGTGCCAAACCTGCGGAGTCTTGGGTAACGATACCGCGCCCTTCTAAGTGGCCAGCCATGCCCAGTAACTGGCCAATGGTGATGACGCCTGTGCCGCCTACGCCTGCCACCACGATGCCATAGCCGCCAGGGTAGACACCTCGGGTGAGTGAGGGCACATCAGGCAGAGGTAAGTCGCCCAAAGCCAAGGGGTCAGGCAATGGTTTGTCTTTGCTTTTTTTGCGCAACTGGCCGCCTTCAACCGTGACAAAACTGGGGCAAAAGCCTTTGACACAGCTTTGGTCTTTGTTACAGGTGCTTTGGTTGATGGTGCGCTTGCGACCAAAGTCGGTTTCTAGCGGCTCCACGCTCAAACAGTTGCTTTGGCTGCTGCAGTCGCCGCAACCTTCACACACCGCCTCATTGATAAGAACACGCACAGCAGGATCGACCATGGTGCCGCGCTTGCGGCGACGGCGTTTTTCCGTGGCACAGGTTTGGTCGTAAATGATGACGGTGCAACCTGGGATTTCACGCATCATGCGCTGAACCGAATCCAGTTCGTCACGGTGCTCAATCGCAATGCCTTCGGGCAAGCCCAGTACGCTACCGGCTGCGCCGTTTTGACCCACGGCATCGTATTTCTCTGGTTCGTCTGTCACGATGACGATGCGCTTGGCGCCTTCGGCGCGCATGCTTTGCGCGATTTGAATCACGCTGTGGCCTTCAGAGCGCTCACCGATCGGTTGGCCACCGGTCATGGCAACGGCGTCGTTGTACAAAATTTTGTAGGTGATGTTCACACCAGCCGCCACGCTTTGGCGAATGGCCAAGATGCCACTGTGAAAGTAAGTGCCATCGCCGATATTGGCAAAGATATGGTTATCGTGGGTGAACGGTTGCTGGCCCACCCATGGCACGCCCTCGCCACCCATTTGGGTAAAGCCCACCGTGCTGCGGTCCATCCACAGCGACATGAAATGGCAACCAATGCCCGCCATGGCGCGCGAGCCTTCAGGCACTTGGGTGCTGGTGTTGTGGGGGCAACCCGAGCAAAACCACGGTTGGCGGTCAGCTTTGACCTCTAGCACCTGCATGGCTTTTTGCTTAGCCTCTAAGACAGCCAATTGCGCGTCCATGCGCGAACGGGTGTCGGCATCGACGCCCAGCTTTTTCAAGCGCAAGGCAATCGCTTGTGCAATCAAAGCAGGAGAAAGGTCCGCATTGGCGCGCAACAAGACATTGCCGCTGGGGTTGGGCTGCGACCACTCGCCACCCGCGTCGCCCTCGCCTTCGTTGAACTTGCCCAGCACGCGAGGACGCTGTGCGTCAGGCCAGTTGTAAAGCTCTTCTTTCAACTGGTACTCGATAAGTTGGCGTTTTTCTTCTACCACCAAAATCTCTTGCAAACCGCGAGCGAACTCGCGCGTGCTCTCAGACTCCAGTGGCCACACCACGCCAACTTTGTGCACACGGATACCGATACGCTGACAGGTGGTGTCATCCAGCCCCAAGTCCAGCAAGGCTTGGCGGGTATCGTTATAGGCTTTGCCACTGGCAATCAAACCAAATCGGTCGTTCGCGCCTTTGATGACGGTGTGGTTGAGCTTGTTAGCGCGTATATACGCCAATGCCGCATACCATTTGTAATTGAACAATCGCGCCTCTTGGCTGAGCGCGTCATCGGGCCAACGAATATGCAAACCACCTTGGGGCATCTCGAACTCGGGCAGCACAATACTTACACCCTCGGGGTCAATCATCACCGAGGCGCTGGACTCCACCACTTCTTGGATGGTTTTCATTCCTGCCCAGACACCTGCAAAACGACTCATGGCAATGCCGTGAATGCCGTAATCCAACACGTCTTGGACTGACGCGGGAAAAAACACCGGCAGACCACAGGCTTTGAAAATATGGTCGCTTTGGTGAGCCGCAGTGCTGCTCTTGGCCACATGGTCGTCCCCTGCCAAGGCAAGTACACCACCCCAAGGCGTGGTGCCTGCCATGTTGGCGTGCTTGAACACATCAGAGGTACGGTCAACACCTGGGCCTTTGCCGTACCAAATGCCAAACACACCATCGAATTTGTTGCTGCCAGGTGGGGCAAAACCCAGTTGTTGCGTACCCCACAAAGCGGTGGCCGCGAGTTCCTCATTCACGCCAGGTTGAAACACGATGTGCTGGGATTGCAAAAAAGACTTGGCGCTCCACAGCGCTTGGTCATAGGTACCCAAGGGCGAGCCACGGTAGCCACTGATAAAGCCTGCGGTGTTTTTGCCCTGCAAGGCGTCGCGCTGGCGCTGCAACATCGGTAACTTGACCAAGGCTTGTACGCCGCTCATGAAAGCGCGGCCATGGTCGAGGCGGTATTTGTCGTCGAGCTGAACTGTCTCGAGGGCTATACGGATATGTTCGGGCAGGGGCGCGTTCATGACGGGGTCTCCGATGACAGAAGGGGCTAGCCCATCAGTTTAGGTGTAAATAGCCCAGCTGCGCCGTGGGGATGTCCCTCAGATTACCCCATAGCGCTGACGGTAGGCATGAACCGCCGGCAGGTACTCGGCCAAGGCGGAATCGGCGCTGTTTTGCAAAAAAGCCAGCAAATCGTCCAGTTGGGCCACGGCCAGTACCTGCAAACCCCATGTTTCCCGGACATATTGCACCGCGCTGTGCGGCACATCTTGCGTTGTCCCTTGGTCATCCACCTCGGTGGCCATTTCTTGGCGGTCCAAAGCAATCACCACAGCATAAGCTTTTGCACCTGCGGCTTCGATCAGTCGTATTGACTCACGCACCGCGGTACCTGCGCTCATCACATCATCCACGATCAACACCCGCCCCTTTAAGGGCGCACCCACCAAGGTGCCGCCTTCGCCGTGGTCTTTGGCTTCCTTGCGGTTGTAGGCAAAAGGGACATTGCGCCCCAAACGCGCCAACTCTGCTGCCACCACGGCCCCCAAGGGAATGCCTTTGTAGGCGGGACCAAACACCATGTCGAATTCCACGCCACTGTTGATCAACAGTTGGGCGTAAAAATGTGCCAGCCGCGCCAACTTGGCACCGTCGTCGAACAAGCCGGCATTGAAAAAATAGGGGGAAAGCCGCCCCGCCTTGGTTTTGAATTCCCCAAAACGCAAAACGCCACTTTCCAGCGAGAATCGAATGAATGCTTGCGCCAAATCGGTTGGCGCTGCGCCTTGCTCAGCCATAGGGGATTCCTTGTTCACACTCACCAGCCTTAACCTCAACGGCATCCGCTCGGCCAGCAGCAAAGGGCTGCAAAGCTGGCTTGAAAAAGCCAGGCCGGATTGTATGTGTGTGCAAGAGATCAAAGCCCAAGAAAGCGATCTTGTAGGTGGCTTCGAGCAGTTGGCTGGTTTGAACGGTTACTTCCAATGCGCCGAAAAAAAAGGCTACTCCGGTGTGGGCATCTACACCCGACACGAGCCCAGCCATGTGATCCAAGGCTTTGATGGCGGCGAATTTGATGCTGAAGGGCGTTATTTGGAATTGCGCTTTGACACACCCAAGCGCAAGCTCTCATTGCTAAGTGTGTATTTCCCCAGCGGCGCCTCCGGCCCCGATCGTCAAGAGGCCAAATACCGTTTTTTGGATGTGATTTATCCCCATTTGATGGCATTGCAACAAGGCCGCGAATGCATTCTGTGCGGGGACGTGAACATTGCGCACAAAGAGCAAGACCTGAAAAACTGGCGTGGCAACAAAAAGAACAGCGGCTTTTTGCCCGAAGAACGCCAATGGATGACCAAGCTCACCACCGAAGGCGGCATGGTCGATGTGTACCGCCAATTACACCCTGACACGACTGACGCTTGCTACACCTGGTGGAGCAACCGTGGCCAAGCCTATGCCAACAACGTGGGTTGGCGGTTGGACTACCACTTGGCCACACCTGCACTGGCCGCCACAGCTTTGTCCGCCACCATTTACAAAGACGAAAAGTTTTCAGACCACGCACCCATTACTTTGCAATACGACATGGTGGTGTGATGCCCATCGAGATACCCATCTCTGAAATCGAGTTCACTGCCATTCGCGCCCAAGGTGCGGGTGGTCAAAACGTCAACAAGGTGTCGAGTGCGGTGCATCTGCGGTTTGATATACGTGCCTCCTCTTTGCCAGACACGGTGAAAGACAAGCTCTTGCGCACCTCGGACCAGCGCATCACCAGCGAGGGTGTCATCGTCATCAAAGCACAAAACACTCGCAGCCAAGACAAAAACCGCGCAGAAGCCATTGCCCGTTTACACGCGATGGTGGCACGGGCCGCCAAGCCCGTGAAGCCGCGTCGTGCCACCCGCCCCAGCCTCAGTTCGCAGCGCAAGCGGGTGGACAGCAAGGTATTACATGGCCAAACCAAAGCCACGCGTGGCAAAGTGATGGAATGAGCTTGTTAGACGTTTTGATCGTCGGTGCGGGTTTGTCGGGCATTGGCGCGGCGCGTCATTTGCAAGCCCAGTGCCCCGACAAGACCTGGCGCATCTGGGAAGCACGCACCCAAATGGGTGGCACCTGGGACTTGTTTCGCTACCCCGGCGTGCGCTCGGACTCGGACATGCACACCTTGGGCTACAGTTTCAAACCCTGGCGCGGCCAACAAGCCATGGCCGATGGACCCTCCATCTTGCAATACATCCGCGAAGCCGCCCAAGAGACTGGCGTGGCACAACACATCGCCTATGGCCACCGCGTGATCAGCGCGTCATGGTCCAGCGAAGACGCCTGCTGGACCCTCACAGCCAGCTTGGTTGATGGCACGCAGGTTCAGCAACAGGCCAGGTTTTTGTATGTGTGCGGCGGCTATTACAGCTATGCACAAGGCCACCAACCGCACTTTGATGGACAAGCGTGCTTCCAAGGCCAGATTGTTCACCCGCAGTTTTGGCCTGAGGGCTTGAGCCATGCCGGCCAACGCGTGGTGGTGGTGGGCAGTGGCGCGACTGCGGTCACCTTGGTGCCCGCCATGGCGGCAACCGCCGCGCATGTGACCCTACTGCAACGCTCACCCTCGTATGTGGTGAGCCGCCCAGCACGTGACCCGTTGGCACTGTGGTTAGACCGCTGGTTACCGTCGTCTTGGGCGTATGGCTTGACCCGTTGGAAAAATATTTTGCAAGGCTTGCTCTACTTTCAACTGGCCAGGCGTCAACCCGAATTTTTCAAAAACTATTTGGTCAAGATGGTGAACCAGGCTTTGCGCGGCAAGGTGGATGTGGCGCGCCATTTCACACCGCGCTACAAGCCTTGGGACCAACGGGTATGCGCCGTGCCCGATGGCGATTTGTTCAAGCAGATCAACCAAGGGCGTGTGAGCGTGGTGACCGACACGGTATCGCATTTCACACCCGAGGGTGTGGCGCTGCACAGTGGCGAGGTCTTGGCCGCCGATATCGTGGTCATGGCCACCGGCTTGCAATTGAATGTATTGGCCGACATCGCCTTCGCGGTGGACAGCCAAGCTGTGGTGGCGGGTGAACGGTTTGCCTACAAAGGCATGATGCTCTCGGGTGTGCCCAACATGGCTATGGCCTTTGGTTACACCAATGCCTCTTGGACCTTGAAAGCCGATTTGACCGCAGGCTTTGTGTGTCGCCTCTTCAAGCACATGGACGTCAAAGGCTATCGCGTTGTGTGCCCACAAACCGGCCCCCCACTCAAGCCCGAACCGTTTTTGGATTTTTCATCGGGCTATGTGGTTCGCGCCACCGAGCGCTTGCCCAAGCAAGGCCCGACTTCACCGTGGAGGGTGCATCAAAACTATGTGCTTGATTTGCTGGCCCTGCGCTTTGGTAAGCTGGAAGACGGTGTTCTTCGCTTCAGTCCTTAAAGCCATGGAAGATTGATGCAGCGTACTCAAGGTGCGCGTTGCAAAAGCATCTCTAATGCCAAGCTTTCTTGCTGGTAACTGCCCGCCATGACTTGGCGAAACAAGCCTTCGGTACGCTCCACAACACCTGGCCAATCCAGCGTTTTGGCCGTCAACAGTGCTTCTCTGCCCAATGAGGCCTGCAAACTGGGTGATTGCACAACGGCGCACACCGCTTTCACAAAATCATCGGGTAACTCTGAGTCAACGCACATACCGTTTTCACCATGTCGTATGCATTGGCCTGCGGCCGCATGCTTGAATGCCACTACAGCCAAACCACTGGCCATGGCTTCCAAGGTCACATTGCCAAATGTTTCCGTCAAGCTGGCAAACACAAACACATCGGCACTGGCGTAATGTGCAGCCAAATCTTCTCCGCTGCGGTAGCCCGCAAACACAATCTCTGGGTTTTGTTGTTGCAAGGTTTCGCGCATGGGTCCATCACCCACCAACACCAAGCGCACGCGCGCATCGTGTTTTTTGGCTTGAAGATAAGCCTGAAGCACCAGCCCCAGGTTTTTTTCTGCCGCCAAACGACCGACATACAACATCACTTTGTCATTGCCCTTCACGCCCCAGCTGTCGCGCAAGGCTTGGCTGCGGTAACGGGGTGAAAACTTAGAGGTGTCTACGCCGCGGGGCACCACATACACACGCTCAAAGCCTTTGGCTTGAAGCTCATGCTTGAGCATGAGGGTGGGCACCATGGTGATGTCAGCACGGTTGTGAAATTTTTTCAAGTAAGCGCGAATCGCACCACTTAGCCAACCGATGCCGTAGTGCTGACTGTAGGCATGGAAATTGGTTCGAAAATCGGTGCTGACCGGTAGCTTCAGTTTTCGGGCCACTTGCAGGGCCGACCACCCCAGAGGGCCTTCAGTTGCAATGTGAACAATGTCTGGGCGCTGCTTGGCCCACAGACGGTGAAGCTCGCGTTTGGCGGGCAAACCCATGCGCAATTCGCTGTAAAAAGGAATGGGCACGCCTTTGACCAACACCTCTTGAAAATGCGCTGACTGAACTGCCGTATGTTGGGCTTGTTGCTTGGGTCGTATCAGCCACATATCGTGTCCACGCCATTGCAAGCCTTCGACGATTTTGCTCAAGGTGTGCGCCACCCCATTGATATCGGGTGGGTAGGTTTCGGTGACAACAGCTATCTTGAAACACTGCTGAACAGATCCTAAGCGGCTGACATGAATATGTGCATCTGAGTTCATGCCCGTAATGTGACTGCCGATTGCAACAGTTTGATGAAGCTCTGATGGCATTTTGATGACTTGACTGTCTGTCATCAAAATTTCATGCGAGGAGGCCACAGTGTCGGTGAGTTTTCAACCCGTGGTGCTTGTCACCGCTTTCATCAGGAGTTTTTATGCGCCAATGGCAGCAAACCCTTCAAACCCAACGCTGGGATGACCACCGCTACTATCACCACAGCCGCGTCAACCAGATGCTGCATTTGGTCAGCGCGATTTCATTTTTGGTGGCTTATGTCTACCTGTTTATTGATCCCGTGGTTTCTTCATTGGTTGCTTGGTTGGTCTCTATGACGACACGTCAAATCGGGCACTTTTTCTTCGAACCCAAAGGCTATGACGAGGTGAACCAGGCCACGCATGAGCACAAAGAAGACATCAAGGTGGGCTACAACTTGCATCGAAAAATGGTGTTGTTAAGCATTTGTGCAGCTATTCCTGTGTTGGCCTACTGGATGCCCAGCTACCTGACTTGGGCTGTTCCGCAAGCCTATGAAGACACGCCTGTGCGTATCACGGCCATGGCATGGTTGTTCCTAGGTGCTGCTGGTTTGGTTTTTCGTGTTCTTCAACTGTGGTGGCAAGACAGCTTGGTGGCTGGTTTGGCATGGGGTTTCAAAATCTTGACAGACCCCGTTCACGACATCAAGCTGTACCACAAGGCGCCTTTGTATTTGTTGCGTGGTCAATGGATTGACCCCATGGACCACGTCAACCCCTCTGAAGCCTGATTGGTGCGCTAGGCCCAACGGGCCTTGAGCATCTCTTTGAAGACTTGTTTGCGAATAGGACGTTGCTGCTGTATGTCAGGCGTCCACCACCAACCCTCTTGCTGCATGTTTTGAGCGGCTTGCACAAACCGATCACACAGTTGGGCGAACATGGCGTCATCAAAATTCAGGCTCATGATCATGCGCCCTGACCCTACCCAGCTCAAAGCCACGCCTTGTTCCCGCAAATAGTATTGAAGCATCCAGTGATAGCGCCCAGGCGAGTCGTACAACACCGTCCACACGGTTTCCATACCCGCGATCTGCACCGGCAAGCCTGCTTGCCTCAGGCGCTTATTCAGCAGTTCCTTGCGCTTGTCCCAAAGTTCACTGGCGTTAGCGTACATGTTGTCAACTTCGGCGCTGTCCAAGCGGCGCAAAAACACATTCATGGTGGCCATCACCGTGGGGTGTGCGTTGAAGGTGCCCCGTGCAAAGCAAATATCACCCGGCCGGTCCTCGCGGTAACGCTTCATCCAAGCCGCCTTGCCGCAGACCACGCCTATTGGCAGACCACCTCCCAAGGTTTTTCCGTAGGTCACCATATCGGCCTCGACACCAAAATAGGCTTGCGCACCACCACGTCCCAGGCGAAAACCCATGAACACTTCGTCCATGATGAGGGCAATACCTTTGTCGGTACAGACTTGTCGCAGGGCTTGCAACCACTGGGTATAGGCTTGACGGTCGAAATGGGCGCCACGCTTGCCATCGATCAACGTGCTGTCGCTGGGTGCTGCGCGGTTAGGGTGCATGGCTTGCAAAGGGTTGATCAGCACACACGCGATATCGTTGCGGTTGCGCAAAACACGCAGCGTGTTTTCATGCATGTCATTCAACGTCAGCGTGTCCCTAGACGGCGGCATGGGGTTGCCAGGACCCGGTTGCACATCGTCCCACCAGCCATGGTAGGCCCCAGTAAAGCGGACAATTTTGCGCTTCTTGCTGTGGTAACGCGCCAAACGCACCGCTTGCATCACGGCTTCGGTACCCGACATGTGAAACGACACCTCGTCTTTGCCCGACAAAGCACACAAACGCTGTACGTTGTCCAGCACACAGGGATGGTACCCACCCAACACCGGCCCCAAACCCTGTGCCATGGCAGCGCCTTCAACCATGCAGGCTTTGTAAAAGTCATACCCAAACAAGTTCACACCATACGATCCCGTGACATCGATGAATCGGTTACCGTCCATATCGGTCAACCACACACCTTCACTGGCGCTCCAAAAATAGCCCAGCGGCAGTTGCTGCGACAGCAGCTCGCGAAATTGGTAGGGGACGCGGTATTGACTGGTCAATTGCATATCAGACACCATGGGCTTGGTTTGGTCGGTCTGCGCCAAGGTCAAGGGACTGCGTTCGCGCAATGTTTGACCCAAACGCGCCAGAGCACGTTCGCGGGTTTGTGCAATGGCTTGCGGTGCACCATCGACGGCAAACCACGTGTCCTGCGCATAGCTGTAAGCCGGCAACCAGTGGGCAAATCGTTTGGACATGCGCAGATGCCCCCCCAACGAGGGATGCTTGGCCAACGACAGTTGCAAGCGTTGCGATGTTTTTTGCAGCAACACAGCACATGCGGCGGCCACGACAGCCCCCTTGGCGACAAACATACCGATTTCCAACGTTTCCATGTAGGCCCTTTCGAAAACCTCTTTTGTATGACATGCAGGTTAAAAAATGATGACTGTTTCTGAACTTCTCAAACGTTTTGTCGCACAAGAAGACTTGAACTTCTTGTTAACCAACCGTATTCCACGCATGGCGCTCACGCATTTCATGGGATGGTTCAGTCAATTGCGCAATCCTTGGTTAGCCAAGGCGTCGATATGGGTATGGCGACAGTTCGCTGACTTGGATTTGTCAGAGGCCAAAGAACAGCGTTTCGACAGCTTGCATGACTGCTTTATCCGCCAACTGCGTGATGGCGCAAGACCTGTGGACCACGACACACAGACCTTGGTCAGTCCTTGCGATGGCATCGTGGGTGCCATGGGCGAAGTGGTAGAAGGACAGTTGTTTCAGGCCAAAGGCTTTCCCTACAGCCTGCAGGATTTGCTGGGTGACAGTGCCCAACATGGTCCATGGCAAAACGGCAAGTTCATCACCATCCGCATTACCTCTTCGATGTACCACCGCTTTCATGCACCCCACGATGGGCGATTACACCGGGTGGAGTATTTTTCAGGGGACACATGGAACGTCAACCCGATTGCCTTGAAGCGCGTCGAAAAATTGTTCTGCAAAAACGAGCGCGCCATGTTGGAAATGGAAGTGGGCACACAACGCCACCCCATTGCCTTGGTACCCGTCGCTGCTGTGTTGGTGGCCAGCATCCGTTTGCATGCCCTTGATACCTTGCTGCACACCCGCTATGGTGGACCCAAGGTCATGGCCTGTGATGCCCACTTTCACAAAGGGCAAGAGCTGGGTTGGTTCCAACACGGTTCAACGATTTTGGTATTCACCCCTAAGCATTTCGACTTTGCGCCAGGCCTGCAAGAAGGCTGTGTGCTGCGCATGGGGCAGGCGCTGATGCGCTTGCCCTTGAACCCTTAAGCCAAACGTTTTTGGCGTCTATGACGCCACACCACGGCGCCCATGGTGAGGGTAATGAACGCCGCCAAAGCGCCCACCAACACATGAACCTGCGCATGAAAATACAAAAGCGCGCTGTAGGCAGCCATCATCAGCAAAATACTGCTGTTTTCATTCACGTTTTGCACAGCGATAGAGCGACCTGCGCTTAACAGGCTCACGCCTCGGTGCTGAAGCAGCGCATTCATAGGCACCACAAAAAAACCGCCCACCACACCTACCAACGCGGTGAGCAACACCGCTGTTTGCCAATCACTGATCCACCACATCAAAGGCAACAGCAAACCCAACAACACCCCAACGGGCAACACCTTCATGGCTTGGTCCAGTGCCACGGTTTTGGCGGCCAGTGCAGCACCTGCGATGACACCCACAGCGGTGGCTGCTTGCAAGTAAGCGGCTTGTGACAAATCCAACGCCAACTGCGCTTGCGCCCATGCCAATACGATCAACTGCAAACTGGCCCCTACACCCCAAAACAGGGTGGTTACCGACAAACTGATGCCCCCCAAGGGGTCTTGCCACAAGGTTTTTTGGTCCTGCCAAAAAGCAACCCCAACTGCACGCAAAGACCAATTCACCGGTGGGTAGCGAACGCCACTGTCTGGGACCCACACATTGAGCCCACCCGCAACAACATAGAGGCACAGCAAAAGAAACACAGAAGAGGTATATGCCCCTTCACCCAGCACTTGTATCCAAGCATGGGGCAACACCCTCAAAGTCAACCACGCTTGACTGACCAAAGCACCACCCAACACCACGCCAAGCAACACCGCACAGACAGTGCTGATTTCAATCCATGCATTGGCAACGATTAACTGCGCAGGTTTGGCCAGTTCGGTCACCAAACCGTATTTGGCAGGCGCGTAAGCGGCTGCACCGACACCTACCAAGGCAAAAGCCATGAGGGGGTTCACACCCAATAACATGGCAAGACAAGCCAGTGCTTTCACACCGTTGGCTGCCATCATCACCCCGTGTTTAGGCCATCGATCAGCCCATACGCCTACCCATGGACCCAGCAGCACATAGGAGAGCGTGAACATCAACTTGAGCCAAGGAATCCAGAAAGCAGGTAGGCCTTGCGCTGTCATGATGGCCATGGCTACCAACAACAACGCGTTGTCGGCCAAAGCAGACACAAACTGCGTGGCCATGAGCGGGATAAACCCGACGCTTGCTAGCCTAGGCTGGATCAAACCACTTCAGGCACAGCAACAGGGGGTAATTGAACCTCGGCTGTTTTGGCGTGTGGCAAATCGTCTAACACCTGATCCCAATAGATCAGCTCAAGTCTGCCGTCCACATGCTCGACCAAAGCAGAACGGCTCTCGACCCAGTCGCCGTCATTGCAGTACAACACCCCTTCAATGGTGCGGATTTCAGCGCGGTGTATGTGGCCACAAACCACCCCTTGGTAACCACGCTTGAGCGCTTCGTGCGCGACAGCGTTTTCGAAATCGGTCACAAAGTTCAAAGCTTTTTTGACCTTGCCTTTCAGATAGGCCGACAAAGACCAATAGGGCAAACCCATGTGGCGACGCAGTCGGTTGAAATGCCGGTTCAAGCGCAAGGTCCATTCGTACAAAGTGTCCCCGACATACGCCAACCACTTGGCATATTTGACGACTGCATCAAAGTAATCGCCATGCACCAACCACAAGCGTCTGCCATCGAGCAAGGTGTGCGAGGCCTCTTCCACTACCTCAATACCGCCAAAGTGGTGGTCGACAAAATCTCTGGCGAATTCGTCATGGTTTCCTGGCACATAAACCACATGGCAGCCTTTGCGAACACGGCGCAGAATTTTTTGAACCACATCGTTATGGGCTTGCGGCCAATACCATTTGCGACGCAACTGCCATCCATCAATGATGTCGCCCACCAAATACAGGTGATCGCTGGAGTGCGATTTGAGAAAGTCTAAGAGAGCGTCGGCTTGGCAACCTGGTGTTCCCAGGTGCAGATCAGATATAAAAACAGCGCGATAGTGCATCAATGTGA
>DAIQOH010000032.1:0-17909 GCA_036787995.1 Limnohabitans sp.
CCTTGCAATGACGGGTAGATAATTCCTGCATGATCAAACTGTTTGTTGGCTTGGGTAACCCAGGCGCTGAATACGAGCACACCCGTCACAACGCTGGGTTTTGGTTCATCGATCAACTCGCCCAGCAACTCAAGGTGCAGTTGCAGCCCGAGAGAAATTACCACGGCTGGGTTGCGCGAACTACGCTAAAGGGTGAAACCATTTGGCTCTTGAAGCCCGCTACTTTCATGAACCTGTCAGGAAAATCGGTGGCTGCGTTGGCGCGGTTTTACAAAATTGCCCCTGAACACATGCTGGTCGCGCATGACGAACTCGACCTGGTGCCCGGTGAAGCCAAGCTCAAACTTGGTGGCGGTCATGCTGGGCACAACGGCTTGCGTGATATCCATGCCCAAATGGGCACAGACGCTTACTGGCGCTTGCGTATAGGCATAGGCCACCCTGGTGTCAAGTCGGAAGTGGTTCACTGGGTTTTGAAGAGGCCTGCACCCGAACAACGAATAGTGATTGACACTTCCATCGAACGCAGCTTGCAAGCCTTAGCCTGCTTGGTAAGCGGCGAGATGGAAAAAGCCATGCAAATGGTGCACACCAGCAAACCGCCCAGGCCCAAACCGCCACGTCCGGCGGCGGCCTCTCCTTTAAAGGAAGGCGATTCGCATGAACAACCCCCTCCCCCCTCTGGCCCAACTGCTGGGCCTGATGCTGCTTAGCCTGTCTCTGATAGCTCCCCCAGCACTTCACGCCAAACCCAAAGAAAAACCCGCTCTGCTGTGTGAGAACGGTGGACAAATGAAGCCTTGCGAAGATTCCCAGTCAGACAAGGTCGCTGACAAAGGCAAACCCCATGCCTTCAAAGCACAAGCCAGCGACGACACACAGGACAAAGCCAAGCGCAAGTCCAAAAAGAAAAAGCACAAAGCGAAAAAGGCCCACAAAGCCGCAGCTGTTGAATAGCGCTTTAAGACGGCTTCTGGTTTAAGCTGGCTGATCGACCAAACGGCGGTATTTGGCCCACAGCGTATCTTGGCTTTCGATATGTTGTGGGTCAACCGGAATACACGCCACAGGACATACCTGCACGCACTGCGGCTCATCGTAGTGGCCTACGCATTCGGTGCATTTGTGGGGGGCAATTTGGTAAATCTGCACACCCATGAAGATGGCGCCATTTGGGCACTCGGGCTCACACACATCGCAGTTGATGCACTCATCGGTGATCATCAAAGCCATGAAAACCTCAAGCCGCTTTTTTGGCTTGCATAAACCGAAGTACGCTGGGCGAGACAAACTGGGTCACGTCGCCGCCCAAGTTGTTGACCTCGCGCACCAAGGTGCTGGAAATGCACTGGTAAACATCTAAAGTGTTTAAAAACACGGTATCAATCTTGGGCGCCAGACGGCGGTTCATACCTGCCAACTGAAACTCGTAATCAAAATCCGTCATAGAACGAATACCCCGCACCATGGTAGTGGCCCCCAGGCTGGCAGCAAAGTCAATCACCAAACCATCAAAGGTTTTGATTTGTACGTTGGTGCAATCGTGCAAAGCCTCACGGGTGAGGCTGAGGCGCTCTTCCAAGGTGAACATGGTTTTTTTGTGGTGAGCGCTGGCCACCGCCACCACCACTTGGTCAAACATGCGTGCAGCTCGCCGAACAATATCCTCATGCCCCAAAGTAATGGGATCAAAGGTTCCGGGGTACAGGGCTATGACTTGGGCGGGCATGAATGCTCCTAGGGGCGAACAGGTCGGGGCATTATGCCGCTGGCTGTAACAAATGGGCGTGCACCGCGCCCGCTTTCAAATGCTTGACCACGCGCAAAGCCCAAGGACTGACATCGTCATCGCGCCAGGCTTTGGCGGCTTCAAGGTAAATCTGGCCCGAAGGTTTGATACAGGCCGCAGCCGCAGCCAAGGCCATGGGGTACTGCGGGAAATCGTAAGGTGGATCTAAAAACACCAAGTCCACACTGTGGGGGGCTTGTTGACGCAGGGCGGCCAGACCATCGCCACGAACCAATCGAAGCTGATGGGCACCCAACTTGACTTGGCTTTTGGCCATGGTCTCGATGCACACAGCCTGGGTGTCGCACAGCAAAACATGGGTGGCACCCCGGGAAGCTGCCTCAAAACCCAGCGCTCCGGTGCCGGCAAATGCGTCCAAGCAATGCCAACCGGTCAAATCCTGGCCCAACCAGTTGAACAGGGTTTCACGCACGCGGTCGGGCGTGGGGCGCAACTCAACGCTGCGTGGCAGGGGCAGCTTGCTGCGTTTCCACTCGCCGCCAATGATGCGTACCTCGCCAGGCTTCAAGGCTTGGCGCCCAAAATAACCGTCACCATGCGCTCAGGTTGCAAGTTGCGGGCAAAGGCTTGCTGAATTTGGGTAGCGCTGAGTTTGTCGATTTCAGCAGACCAAGTGTCTAAATAGTCCAGCGGCAAATCGAACCAAGCGATATTGCCAAGGTTGTCTAAGAGCTTGCGGTTGCTGTCCAAGCGCAGGGCAAAGCCCCCAATCATGAAATCCTTGGCAGCTTGCACCTCTTGGTCGGTAGGGCCTTTGCGAACAAACTCTGCCAACACATCGCTGGCGACTTGTACCGCTTGCGCGGCTTGGTCAGGGCGGGTTTGTAAACCCACAGTGAATGCACCTGCATGCTGGCCGGGCGAAAAATAGCTGTATACGCTGTAGCTCAAGCCCCGTTTTTCACGCACCTGCTCTGTCAGACGCGACACAAAACCACCGCCCCCCAAGACGTAGTTGCCCAGCGTCAAGGCAAAGAAATCGGGATGCTGACGAGGAATACCTGGCTGGCCGATAAACACATGGGCTTGGGCAGACTCGAAAGGAATATTCACGGTCTTTGCCGCTTTCAATGGCGTCACCTCAGGCACCACTGACTGCACGGGGCAGTCAGTTTGGCGAGGCAAACCGCTGAGCAATTGGTTTAACAAGCGCTCAGTTTGGGCGCGGTTGACAGCACCCACTACGCTGATCTTGGCTTGGCATAGCAACAGATGGCGTGACACAAACTGCGCCATGTCAGCGGTGTCGATGCGACGCAAACTGGCTTCATCGATTTCCGCACCATAGGGATGTTGACCGAATACGGCTTGGTTAAACGCTTTACCCGCTTGTGTGGCTGGCTTGGTATTGGACTCGGCGATAGAGGCCAGCCAGCGCTCGCGCTCACTTTGCCAGATATCGGCGGGAAAACTGGGCGCGGCTAGCTCCCTGGCCGCCAAAGCCACGGCAGCATCGAGCAATTCGGGGCGAGTCAAACTGCGCAAAGAGAAAGCCATGCGATCGGCGCTGGCATTGGCGCTGACCATGGCGCCCAAATCAGCCCACGCCTCACCCAACTGGTTCTCGTCCATGGCGGACTGTCCTTGAAAGGCCTTAATGCCTTTACCCATCATGCGCGATGTCGCCACCGCCAAGCCTGTTTGTCCCTCAGGGTCACGGCGGGCGCCTGCGTCAAATTCAATTTGCACATCCACCATGGGAATGCCTGGTGCTTCTACCAAATAGACCTTGGCCCCAGTCGGTAACGTCCAGTGTTGAATAGGGATACCCGCCCATGAAGCCACAGGTAAGAGACAAACTAACAACCATGCATAGCGTTTCATCGTGTCGCCTCCCCATGGCGTGAACCTGCAACCGGTTTGCGTGGGAACGCTCGAGCGCCGGCTTGAGGCAATAAAGTGGCCACGGTCAAGGTGTCGTCACCAAAATACTTGGCTGCCACCGCTTGCACATGGGCAGCGGTGATGGTGTTTAAACGGTCCATTAAGCGATCGGCACTGTCCAGCGGCATGCCCTCTATCCAACTGCTGCCCAATTCACGGGCTTGGTTGAAAATGGAATCGCGTTGGTAAACGTTGGACGCCATCCATTGGGCTTTGACCCGCCGCATCTCGGCATCGCTGACACCTTCTTTGGCAATATTTGCAATTTGGGCTCTCAAAGCCACCTCGAGTTGTTCGGGGGTTTTGCCTTTGGCAGGAACGCCGTCCAGCATGAACACCTGAGGACCGCGACCGCTGAGGGTATTGGAAGCGCCTGCGCTGTCGGCCAAGCGGTTCTCGCCTTGGGCTAATGCACGGTCCAGTCTTGCGCCGTTATAGCCATCCAATACAGCAGCCAAAAGTGTCAGCGCCAAGGCATCACGGTTGTCGTCGGTATCGTCAAAACTTGAAAAATTGGGCACCTTCCATGACAAGGCAAGATAGGCTTGGTCAGCAGGTGCTTTCACCAGCACACGGCGCGTGCCGGTTTGGGTAGGTTCTGCGCGGGGTTTGCGAGTGGGCACGATACCAGCAGGAATTTGTCCGTAAGTAGTCTCGGCCAAGCGTTTGACTTCGGCCACATCGACGTCGCCCACCACCACCACCGCGGCATTGGCAGGCACATACCAGCGCTTGTAAAAGTCACGCGCGTCTTGCGGGGTCATGGCGTCCAAGTCGTTCATCCAGCCGATGATGGGGCGTCGATAAGGGGAAGCCACAAACTGGGTGGCGTAAAGCTGCTCATACATCAACATGCGGGGTGAGTCTTCGGTGCGCATGCGTCGCTCTTCTTTGACCACCTCTATCTCTTTGCTGAACTCTTCGTCAGGCCATTGGTTGTTGGCAAAACGATCGGCCTCCAGCGCCATCACATCTGGCAATCGCTTGGCTGGGATTTGTTGGTAATAACCGGTGTAGTCCTTGTTGGTGAACGCGTTTTCTCGTCCACCCAAAGCGGCCACTTTGCGGGAAAATTCGCCTTGTTTGACCTTGGCGGTGCCTTTGAAGAGCATGTGCTCCAGCACATGGGCCACGCCCGACACACCATCCACCTCGTCCATGGAACCCACGCGCACCCACAACATGTGCACCGCGGTAGGCGCGCGTTTGTCGACCTTCACAATCAGCGTCATGCCGTTTTTCAAGGTGAACTGCTGGGCGTCGGGGGGCGTTTGCGCCAAGGCAGAACCCAGGGGTAACACGAGGACAAACCCCATCCAACAGCGAAGAATGCCAGAAAGCATGGGTGTAAAAAAGGGTTTCATAGAATGGCTTTAACTCCAACTCGCCCCATGGCGAACAACCCACCATTCTAGAAACCCTTATCCCCATGTTCAGCCTGTTCAAACGAAAGACCCCAGCGCCAACCGCCCTGCCCGAGCAAGGGCCAACGGCCTCGCAGGTCGCAGCCCAAACCTGGTTGGGGCGGTTGCGCAACAGTTTGCAACGCACGGGCAGCAGCATCGCGGGGGTGTTTGGCGGTAAAGTCATTGACGATGCTTTGTACGAGGAGCTGGAATCCGCATTGCTGATGGCTGATGCGGGTATGCCCGCCACCCAAGCCGTTTTGCATGCCTTGAAGCTGCGCGTCAAAGCCGCTGGTAGCACCCAACCGGAACAGGTGAAGGTGTTGCTGACCGAGGTGCTGACCGAGGTATTGCTCCCTTTGCAAGGCGAATTAGCCCTGGATGTCCAGCAACCCACCGTCATCATGGTGGCGGGTGTGAACGGTGCAGGCAAAACCACCACCATAGGCAAACTGACACGCCACTTAAGCGATGCAGGACACAGTGTTTTGCTGGCAGCCGCTGACACCTTCCGCGCCGCCGCCAAAGAACAGTTGTTGGTATGGGCAGACCGTAACCAAGTTGACATCATCAGCCAAGACCAAGGCGACCCCGCCGCCGTGAGCTATGACGCAGTGACCGCCGGTAAAGCGCGAGGACGCGATGTGGTGTTGATTGACACGGCGGGACGCTTACCCACCCAGCTGCACCTGATGGACGAGTTGAAAAAAATCCAGCGTGTGATTCAAAAAGCCGAGCCCAGCGCACCCCATGAGGTGTTGCTGGTAATAGATGGCAACACCGGACAAAACGCTTTGGCGCAGGTCAAAGCGTTTGACGAAGCCTTGGGCCTGACAGGCTTGATCGTGACCAAACTGGATGGCACAGCCAAAGGCGGTGTGCTGGCCGCCATCGCTTTGTGGGCGAAGCAGCGAAACGCGCCAAGCGGCAAGACACTGAAGGTGTATTTCATCGGCATTGGCGAAAAACTCGACGACTTGCAAGCCTTCAACGCGCAAGAATTTGCCCAAGCCCTCATCAGCTGACGTTTCAGGAGACACAGCCCATGGACACCTTTGAAGACACCTTGACCGAACGTCGCATAGACCAACTGTTGGCGCATTACGGTGAAAGCCACCAGCATCCGGTGAATGAGCGCATCCACTTCATCGCCATCCCGCTCATCATGCTGAGTCTGATTGGTTTGATTTTTTGCATACACCCTTGGCTGGCCTATGGCTTCATGGCAGCAAGCATGGTGTATTACGCCCGTTTGTCGCGTGTTTTTTTAGCGGCCATGGGGGTATGGTCTGTTGCGCTCTTGGCCTTGGTACACGCCATGGGTGACTTTCGCCTGCCCCTGTGCATTTCAATTTTTGTGGGCGCATGGGTGTTGCAGTTCATTGGCCACAAGTTAGAGGGCAAAAAGCCCTCCTTTTTTGAAGATGTGCAGTATTTGTGGGTGGGACCGCTGTTTGTGTTGCGCCCCTTGCTGCAAAGATACGCCATTGCTTGGTAAGGCTTGGCGCTTTGGCTGACGCTTTTCCCGAATTGATCGCACCGCTGCAACGCATGGGGCTGCTGCTGCCTCATGAAGAAGTCACTTTCACCCCCCTGACCGGCGGTGTGTCTTCGCTGATCGTGCGGGTGGACACGCCAAGACAACGCTTTTGCCTCAAACGTGCTTTGCCCCAACTGAAAGTAGCGGCATTGTGGGAAGCGCCAGTGAAGCGCAACCGCGATGAAGTGGCGTGGCTGCGTTTTGCGGCACAACACATACCCCTCGCAGTGCCTGCGTTGTTGGGCGAAGACGAAATTGACTGCGTGTTCGCCATGAACTACCTGGATCCACAAGACCATCCGGTGTGGAAAAGCCAGCTACAAACTGGCGTGGTCCATGTGGGCACTGCTGAAGAAGTGGCACGGTGTTTGGTCTCTTGGCATGCGGCCAGTGCAGGCCAAGCTGAGTTAAGCCAGGCCTTTGACCACGATGCCGATTTCATCGCCATTCGCCTAGACCCCTACTTCAACGCCACCGCCCTGCGCCACCCCGACTGCGCAGACGCTTTGCACAGCTTGGTGCAACAAACCCTGTCGCACAAACACGCTTTGGTGCATGGTGACGTGAGCCCAAAAAACATCTTGGAGGGTCCGCATGGCCCTGTATTTTTGGACGCTGAATGTGCTTGGTATGGCGACCCGGCTTTTGATTTGGCTTTTGTGCTCAACCATTTGCTGCTGAAATGCCTGTGGAAGCCAGCCCACCGCCACGCTTATTTGGCCAGTTTTGATGCCTTGTCTCAAACCTATTTGAAGGCGGTGAGCTGGGAAGACCCAGCCGCCTTAGAGGCCCGTACCTGCGCTTTGCTGGCAGGTATGCTGTTGGCGCGGGTGGACGGCAAGTCCCCCGTGGAATACCTCACTACCGAAGCACAGCGCGATCAAGTGCGACGCTTTGCCAAACCCTTTTTACTTCAACCCGCTGCGCGTTTGCACACCTTTCGACAACACTGGACACCTTGATGAGCACCACGATTCAACATTTGCATGCCCGCCGTATTTGGGACTCCCGCGGCCGCCCCACAGTGGAAGTGGATGTGCAGCTGAGCAATGGCGCTCTCGGGCGTGGCGTGGCTCCAGCAGGCGCTTCACGCGGCAGCCGCGAGGCGCTGGAGTTGCGCGACGGTGGCCCGTTGCTGGGGGGCTTGGGTGTCAGCCAAGCCGTCGCCCAAGTGAACGGCCCTATCGCCCATGCGTTGCAAGGCATGGATGCACGCGAGCAAGCCAAGATCGACCAGACGCTGATTGCCTTGGATGGCACGCCTTTGAAAAGTCGCTTGGGTGCCAATGCCACCATCGCCACCTCGCTGGCCGTGTTGCAAGCAGCAGCAGCCAGTGAGGGTGTGCCGCTGTGGCGTTATTTGGCGGGGGATAGGCCCGTACGCCTGCCCTTGCCAGAAATCCAAATTTTTGGCGGTGGCGCACATGCAGGGCGGCGGGTAGACATTCAAGATTTTTTGGTCATGCCCGTGGGTGCGCAAAGTTTTGACGAAGCACTGGTGATGGTAGCCAACGTCTACCATGCGGCCGGTAAGTTGATGTCGGCGGCGGGCAAGTTGGCTGGCGTGGCTGATGAGGGCGGTTGGTGGCCGTCATTTGACTCCAACGAAGAAGCGCTGCAAACACTGACACGCGCCATCGACGCGGCGGGTTACCGCTATGACCAAGTGGCCATTTCCTTGGACATTGCCGCCTCTGAGTTTGGCCGCGCTGGCGCTTACAAGTTGGGACTTGAGCAACAAGAATTTGACAGCGAAGCGTGGCTGGAAGTGCTGTTGGCATGGGTGAATAAATACCCCATCATGTCGGTAGAAGACCCCTTTGCCGAGGGCGACACCGTTGGAATGCAGGCGTTCACTAAGGCTGTAGGTCAACGTATTCAAGTGGTGGGCGACGATTATTTGGTCACCCAAGCCAGCTTGGTGACCCAGGCTATTCAAGACAAGGCCTGCAATGCTGTGCTGCTTAAACCCAACCAAATTGGCACCATCACCGAGACGGTGAAAGCCATGGATGTGGCTCGGGCTGCCGGCTGGGGCATGGTGGTGTCTGCTCGTTCAGGCGAAACCGAGGACACCGCCATCGTTCACTTGGCAACTGGCTGGGACACGGGGCAACTGAAAGTAGGCTCGTTTGCACGGTCTGAGCGCATGGCCAAATGGAACGAAGGCCTGAGGATTGAAGAGGCCATGGGTGGGAAAGCGGTGTTTGCTGGTAACCAAGGTTTACCCCAAATCCAACACCGTTCAACCACAGGCTGAACAATTCCTCGGCTTATGAAAACAAGGTCTGTTTTACCGACCGCTTTCACAGTCCATTTTCATGGTCGTACCAGCGCTCTCAACGGTCCAGTTATCCCCATAGCTGCCATAGACCAGTTGAATGAGCATGCGCATGTTTTTTTTCTCGACCGACTCATCGGGCTTCAGACCATCCAGCCGGGTTTTGGCTTCTTTGTACTGAACGCCATCTTCACGCCACTGCATGGCTTGGGAGGCGAAAGCCCCGATGTCATCACAGGTCATGTTGCCAAGGGGATAGGGTGAAGCTTGCGCCAGAGTGACTGAACACAAAGCCGAGTACACAAAGACATAAACCGATTTTTTCATGGCGATTTCCCAGTACCTACCATCAACCTCATTGGATGTGAGAGGCTAACTTTAATGCTGTGAAGCTGGACTTTGCCAATGAAAAACAAATATTAATAAAATAGATTACAAAATCAGATTAAATCGACAGGTCACAGGGTTAACCCGAAAATATTTAGCACTCTCTTGCGGAGAGTGCTAATATACGTCCATCGCGTCCCTTAGGAGACCTCAAATGACTGCCTTAAGCCTTTCAAGCCAAACACCGGTTGCTGCCAACCCTTGGGCTTTGGTGCCCCCACTCGGCAACATTGAAGCCTATATTTCTGCGGCCAACCGCCTGCCCATGCTCACCTTGGAGCAAGAGCAAACCTATGCCCGCCAACTGCGCGACCACAACGACCTCGATGCGGCGGGAAAGCTGATCTTGTCGCACCTGCGCTTGGTGGTGTCCATTTCACGCCAATACATGGGCTATGGCCTGCCCCACGCTGACTTGATTCAAGAAGGCAACGTGGGCTTGATGAAAGCCGTCAAGCGCTTCGATCCCGACCAAGGCGTTCGCTTGGTCAGCTACGCCATGCATTGGATCAAAGCTGAAATCCACGAATACATCATCAAAAACTGGCGCATGGTCAAACTGGCCACCACCAAAGCGCAGCGCAAACTGTTTTTCAACCTGCGCTCAAAGAAGCAAGGTTTCCGTGCCGACGCAGGAGAAGACCACAACACCGTGGCCCGCGACAGCCTGAGCGATGCGCAAATTGACATCATCGCCAAAGACCTGAACGTCAAGCGCGAAGAAGTCATCGAAATGGAGGCACGCATGGCCGGTGGCGATGTGTTGCTAGACCCTGTGACCACCGATGACGGCGAAGACGCTTTCGGCCCCATCGCCTACCTGGCTGACGCCCAACACGAACCTACCGCCATGATTGAAGCGCATCAGCGCGATGTGCTCTCTAGCGATGGCATCACGCAAGCACTTCAGGTGCTGGACGAGCGTAGCCGTCGCATCGTGGAAGAACGCTGGCTCAAAGTGAATGACGACAATTCTGGCGGTATGACACTGCATGAATTGGCTGCTGAATATGGTGTCAGCGCAGAGCGCATTCGCCAAATTGAAGTGGCGGCCATGAAGAAAATGAAAGCCGCTTTAGTGGAATTCAATTAAGCAGTTGCTGAACGTCGGCCGTCAAGGCCGACGCCCCCAGCCCATAGCGGGCATACAAGCGCAAACGTCCCTCGGTGTCGTAAATATAGGTACCCGCCGAGTGGTCTAAGGTGTAATGGGTTGGCGTGGTGCTTTCGACTTTTTTGTAATAAATCTTAAAGTCCTTGGCCAAGTCAGGCAACGCTTCCAAGGCAGGTACCAGCGCCACAAAACTGGGGTCGAAATTGGCCATATAAGTTGTGAGCAACTCGGGTTTGTCACGCTCAGGGTCCAAGGTAATGAAGACGGCTTGCATCTTCTCGCCCTGCGGGCCCAAGTCATGCTTGACTTGCACCATCTCACTCAGGGTGGTGGGACAAAAATCTGGGCATTGGGTATAGCCAAAAAACACCATCACCACCTTGCCTTTGAAATCAGCCAAGGTACGGGTTTGACCATGGGTGTCAGGCAACGTAAATCCCATGGCATAGTCAGCGCCGGTTAAATCAATGGATTGAAAGCGTGGCTTCTCGGGAGAGCACGCCAACAACGCCACGAGCATGAAAAAACCAACAACGCGTTTCATACGGTTCCTGGCAAATAATGGTCTATCAGCAAAGCGGCAAACAACAAGCTCAGGTGGTAAAGGGAAAACCGAAATGTTTTACGCGCCAATTCATCGGAGTAATTGCGCCACAAAGCCCACGCGTAAGCACAAAATACCACGCTGAGAATGGTTGCACTGACCAAGTAAAACCAGCCGCTCATGCGGTACACAAAGGGCATCAAACAAGCTGCTAACAATACAAAGGTATAGAGCAGAATTTGTAATCGGGTGAATTCGTTACCGTGCGTGACCGGCAACATGGGCAAGCCAGACTTGCGGTAATCCTCAACACGGTACAAGGCCAAGGCCCAGAAGTGCGGTGGCGTCCACAAGAAAATGATGAGGCACAAAATCAAGGAATCAGGACTGACTTCACCAGTCATGGCCGCCCACCCCAATACCGGCGGCATGGCACCTGACGCGCCACCGATGACAATGTTTTGCGGCGTCAACGGTTTCAAAATGACGGTGTAAATAATGGCATAGCCCACAAAGGTCGCAAAGGTCAACCACATGGTGAGTGGGTTGACCCAGATGTACAAAATAGCCGAACCCAGCACACACAACACCGCTGAAAACAGCAGGGTATCGCGGTCACTTAACTCACCTTTGGCTGTGGGTCGCCACGAGGTGCGCTTCATACGGGCATCAATGGCTTTTTCCACAATGCAATTGAAAGCCGCTGCCGCACCAGAGACAAGCCAAATACCCAAGCACGCAATCGCACCCAAACGCACATCTGGCCACGAGGGAACGCCTGGCACCGCCAAGACCATGCCGATGAGCGCACAAAAAACAATCAACTGAATGACGCGTGGCTTGGTCAAGGCATTGAACTGCTGCCAACGCAAAGGCATGAAACTGGATAGCGATCTCATAAAAGAGGCCTAGAAAAAGTCGCGGCGATATGCCCAGAGGGTCGAGATTCGGTGATGGCCAAAGACCAGCTTAACAGTAACAGCAAGCCAGCAGCGCTGGCCGTATGCAACAAAGCCGCGAGCAAAGGCCAACCCAGCACCGCATTAGAAATACCGGTGATGAATTGCAACAAAACCAAGAGCCACAGTCCACGGGCTTGGGTATGCAAACCATGCCCGTACAACAAAAAAGACGACCACAGCAGCAACACTGCCACGGGTAAGGCATGCCAACGGTGGGTGAAGTGAATAGCGGTCAAGGCTTGGAAAGGTAAAGCTTGTCCAGCGCTGTCTAGACCCAATGAGCGCCATAGATCAAAACCTTTGTCGAAATTCATCTCTGGCCACCACGAACCTTGGCACATGGGATAAGTGTCACAAGCCATGACAGCGTAGTTGGAGCTGACCCATGCACCCAGAACAATTTGCAGAAGCAGTAATCCCCATGCTGCCATCAACCAGCCGCGCACAGCAGTCGGCAAAGGCATACGGTATTCGGCCCAAGGGGCGTGGCGCTGACGCAGCAACTGCATCAATAACAACACCAGTAACAACATACCCCCCATCAAATGCAAGCTAACGATGGCCGGAAACAATTTCATGGTGACCGTGAATGCACCAAATGCGCCTTGCACACACACCCATACCAAACTGAGGGTTGGCCATCCCCATACCGAACGGTCCCTGCTCCAAGAAAACACCGCCAGCGTCAAAATCAATACGCCCACCGTCATGGCCAAATAACGGTGAAGCATTTCCACCCAAGCTTTGCTCAGTGTGACAGGTCCACTGGGCATGGCCGCTTGGGCAGTTTCTATGGCATCGCCTGCACCTAGTGGCGAAGCATGGCCATAACACCCCGGCCAATCGGGACAACCCAAGCCCGAATCGCTTAGTCGGGTGAAAGAACCGAACAACACCAAATCGAAACACAGAAACAGGGTTAAGGCGGTCAACTGGTGCACACGTTGCGGCACATCGTGGTGTCGGTGACGCAACCATACCCAAGACAGCGGCCCCAAGGCCACAACGGCTGCCAAGAGCAACAGTTTCAAAAGCGGCCCTGAATTGAAAAGTGCGACTTCTTGCATGTGCTCAGCGCCCTGCTTTATCCCAAGATGCAGCTGCCCGTAAAAGGCGCTCCCAATCTTTGCGCATCTTGGCCGCTTGGTCAGGCTGTAAATGTGCAGGGAAACGCATCATCCAATCGCCATGGGGATCCACCAAATACAAATGGTCTTGTAGCTCACTGCCTGCTTCGGGACGTAACCATTGCGCCACTTGGTCTTGCGGCACACGCAAAACCACTGCGTCCTGCAAACCGGCCAACAAAGCAGGGTCAATAGCTTGCTCATCGCTCACCAACCATACCCAGTCAGCACGGTCTCGTTCTTTTCCTAGCGCAGCACGGGTTTGACGCTGTAAAAACAGGTTTTGCTGGCAATCGCTAGGGCAAGCACCGCCTGCCACACTGACCAATAGCCACTGGTTTTTCAAACTGCTAAGGCTGACCGTCTGCCCATTCACATCTTTGGCTTGAAGATCTGGCATAGCCACCACCGGCAAGATCAACTCGCCAAAGCTGCGCAAACTTTGTGGCCGCAAAACGTAATACGTCAGGTAAGAGGCAATAACCGGTGCGGCGCATACCAGCAAGACCAGCAACATACGCAAACGCCCGCTGGTGGTTTGCCTGGCGTCAGCGTCTGCCACAGCGCCAGGTTCGGGCAAGTCATACACCGTCAAGCCCAAAGGCTTGGATGCAGTTGAATCAGCTTTGTTGTCTGCCATGTCGGTAGGTTTTAATCCATTGAAACCAGAGGTACAAAAATGCCAGCAGCGCGCTGAGGGCAAACCATTGAAAAGCATAAGCCTGATTTTTGTCAGCGCTCAAGGCCACGGCAGGCCAATCGCGACGCAAACCCTCACCCTCCGGGCCGGTTTGCACCACCAATGCCAACACATTGTCTTGCACCAGCGACTGCATTTGCACTGCGTCCAAATTTGCCCTTATGGGCGATGGGTTGCCAGCGTCCGTTGCGCTGTCAGACCGCCCCAACTCAAACTGCTGTGATAAGGGCGGCGCAATGCGGGCCACTATGGTCTCCCCATGGGTGGGTACAGGCACCGATGGGGTTTTGCGCGGGTCTAAAGGGTCACGCTCAACCCAGCCGCGCTGCACCCATACCACCTGCCCGGCTTGCAGGCGTAAAGGCGTCATCACCCAAAACCCCACGCGGCCACGGTGAGCGCGGTTGTCTAAAAACACCGTGCGGTCGTTGAGCCAATCGCCTTGCAACTGCACACGTCTGTGTATCTGCGTCCACGCTGAGGGGTCCTTTTGCAGTTGAGCCCAATCCAGCGGCGGCAACTGGGCTTGCTGATCAATGGCCGACTGCATTTGGATTTTTTGTTCCGCCCGCGAAAGTTGCCAAAAGCCCAGTCGCATGGTCAAGGCAACACCGGCAGCCGCCAATAAACCCCAAGCCAAACGCTTACGCCATGCAGGTTTTTGCACCATAGATAAAGTGTTGGAAGTCAACCGATAATCACTTTCATGACTTTTTTCATTGCATTGGCCTTTCTAGGCATTCTGGCCAGCCTAGCCACCGCGTTGTTCTTCATGGTACGAAACAAACCTGAAAACGATGACAGCCCCAAAGCCTCTCCCATGGCCAAGGCGCTTGCGTTTCGCATCGGTATCTCGGTGGTGTTGTTCATCGGCATTTTGCTGTCATGGAAGATGGGTTGGATACATCCGTCAGGTATCCCATTGACGCCTAACTGAGCCCCTGAAACAAAAGGGCCGCGAAAGCGGCCCTTGATTTCCTAAGCGTTGGTCAGAGCCAGTACACCAAGATGTACAAACCCAACCACACCACGTCCACGAAGTGCCAGTACCACGCGGCACCCTCAAAGCCAAAATGCTTGTCAGCCGTGAAATGGCCTTTTTGCAAGCGCAAAGTGATGAAGAACAGCATCAACATGCCCAAGAATACATGGAAGCCGTGAAAACCGGTCAACATAAAGAAAGTTGAGCCATACAGGCCAGAGGTGAGTTTGAGGTTCAACTCGTGGTAAGCATGGAAATACTCATAACCTTGAACACACAAAAAGATAAAACCCAAAGCGACGGTCAACCACATGAAGCTGATGGTTTTGGCGCGTTGATTGGCAATCAAAGCATGGTGGGCAATGGTGATGGTCACACCAGAGCTCAGCAACAAGGCCGTGTTGATGGTGGGCAACCAAAACGGTGTCATGGTTTGGAAAGGCTCGATGATGCCTGCAGGTGAAGCTGTGACCCCGGCCGCAATACTGGGCCATACGGCTTTGAAACCCGGCCACAACAAAGCATTCTCAGGATTGGCCAACATGGGCACGGAGTGCACACGCGCCCACCACAAGGCAGAGAAGAAGGCACCAAAGAACATGACTTCGGAGAAGATGAACCAGCTCATGCTCCAGCGGAAAGACAAATCCACCTTATGCCCGTATTGACCGCTTTCGCTTTCAGAGACTGTGGCGCTAAACCACTTGAACAACACCGACAGCCAAATCACCACGCCAAGCAACAGTGAATACTTGCCCCAACTGACGTCATTGATCCATTGGCTGGCACCCAAGATGACAAAAAACAGTCCCAATGATGTCAACGCCGGAAACGGCGATGGCTCGGGTACATAGTAATGTGGCGTAGTGCCATGGGATGTGCTGCTCATCTCGACTCCTTTTATTTCGCAACCACCAGGTTGACCAGAACAATCAACCCGATCACAAACAACAGACCGGCAACCAAACCTACCCCTAAAACATGCAAGGGCGTGATGTGCGCCAAATCTTCCTGAAATTCACTGTTTTTTCGAATACCAATAAACGACCACGACACCGCCACAATGGAACGCCAAAACGGGCGCTTGACCATCACGGGTTTGTCTACGGTGGACGTATCTACGCTCATGTACCCACCTTGGAAAGCGGGACCCCAGTCACTGCGGCTGTCGGCGCTGGTGGTGTACGGCTTCCAACTTCGAAGAAGGTGTAGGAAAGCGTGATGGTGTTCACGTCTTTGGACAATTTTTTGTCAATCACAAACACCACGGGCCATTGCTTTTTCTCGCCAGGCGCCAAGGTGTATTGGTTAAAGCAAAAACACTCGACTTTGTTGAAATGCGCAGCCGCTTGGTGCGGAGCGTAGCTGGGAATGGCCTGCGCAGACATGGTGCGATCTTGCACGTTTTGAAACTCGTACATCACGGTAGCCATCTCGCCAGGGTGTACCTGAATCGAGTTTTGCATGGGCTTGAACTGCCATGGGCCGCGGACATTGGCGTCAAATTCGACGGTGATGGTACGGCTGGTATCAACTTGGCTGTTAGAGGGCGCAGTCAAGCGCGCATTGCCAGAACCAGGCAACTCTTTTTCGCCCAAAGCCAGAATATTGATGCCTGTTGCTTCACAAATGGCCAAATACAAAGGCACCAAAGCATAACCAAACCCAAACATGGCCAAGGCCACCACGGCAAGTTTGCGCAGCATGAGCAGATTGGCGTGGCGCAGGCCCATGGTGGTGGCTCAGTGGTTAAGAAAAGTGATTTTGGCAACAATACCCAAAAAGAAAACAGCCGCCACCGAGGCCAAGATCAGGCCAAGGCGGAGATTGCTTTTCTTCTGCTCAGGCGTCGTCATACCGAATGCTGACATGCCGTCGATCAGGCCACGATGCGGGTAGCGTCACGGTTGAGCTTGGGAGGTGTTTCAAACGTGTGGAAAGGGGCTGGCGAAGGCACTTCCCATTCCAAACCTTCGGCAGCTTCCCAAGGACGTTGGGGAGCAGGTTCACCCTTGCCACGCATGGTGGGTAACACAACAAAGAAGAAGAAATACACCTGCGCAATGCCAAAAGCAAATGCACCTACCGAGGCCAATGCATTGAAGTCAGCAAACTGCATGGGGTAGTCGGCGTAGCGACGGGGCATACCGGCCAGGCCCAAGAAGTGCATGGGGAAGAAAGTGACGTTGAAAGAAATCAGTGTCCACCAAAAGTGAATTTTGCCGCGTGTCTCGTTGTACATCACGCCGGTCCATTTGGGTGACCAGTAGTAATAAGCAGCAAACATAGAGAACAAAGAACCCGCTACCAAAACATAGTGGAAATGCGCCACCACGTAATAGCCGTCCTGCAACTGCAAATCGATGGGGGCCATGGACAAAATCAATCCAGTGAAACCACCCATGGTGAACACAAAGATGAAACCCACTGCAAACAACATGGGGGTTTCAAAAGTCATGGAACCTTTCCACATGGTTGCAATCCAGTTGAACACCTTCACGCCTGTGGGCACGGAGATGAGCATGGTGGCATACATGAAGAACAGCTGGCCAGTCACGGGCATGCCCGTGGTGTACATGTGGTGCGCCCACACGATGAACGACAAAATCGCAATAGACGATGTGGCGTAAACCATGGAGGCATAACCAAAGAGCTTTTTACGCGCAAACGCAGGCACGATTTGGCTGATGATGCCAAAGGCCGGCAAGATCATGATGTAGACCTCGGGGTGACCAAAGAACCAGAAGATGTGCTGGAACATGACGGGGTCACCACCGGCAGCAGGATTGAAGAAGGTGGTACCGAAGTGACGGTCTGTCAGTGTCATGGTGATGGCACCTGCCAACACAGGCATCACAGCAATCAGCAAATAGGCTGTGATAAGCCAAGTCCACACAAACATAGGCATCTTCATCAAGGTCATGCCAGGTGCGCGCATGTTCAAGATGGTGACAATGATGTTGATAGAGCCCATGATGGAAGAAGCACCCAAGATGTGCAGCGCAAAAATCGCCGCATCCATGGAGGGGCCCATTTGCAGGGTCAAGGGCGCATAAATAGTCCAACCGCCAGCGGGTGCACCGCCTGGCATGAAGAATGAACCAGCCAGCATCAAAGCGGCAGGAATCATCAACCAGAAGCTGAAGTTGTTCATGCGGGCAAAGGCCATGTC
>DAIQOH010000033.1:0-4558 GCA_036787995.1 Limnohabitans sp.
TTCCGTGCCCTTGCTGGCGCGCGGCAAGGTGCGCGACAACTACGCCGTGGGCGATGACCGCATCCTCATGGTGGCCTCGGATCGCATCAGCGCGTTTGACGTGGTGATGGGCGAACCCATACCGGGCAAGGGCTCACTGCTCACGCAAATGGCGCTGTTTTGGTTTGACCAGCTGGGCCATATCTGCCCCAACCACCTGACCGGCGACGCCCCCGAGAGCGTGGTGTCTGACGCCGAAAAGCCTTTCGTGACCCAGCGCTCCATGCTGGTGCGCCGCTTAAAGCCTATTCCTGTGGAAGCGGTGGTGCGTGGTTATTTGGCCGGCAGTGGTTGGAAGGAATACCAAGCCAGCCAGTCGGTGTGCGGCGTGCCCCTGCCTGCGGGTTTGAAAAACGCGTCCCGCTTGCCCGAGCCCATCTTCACGCCAGCGGCCAAGGCCGCGGTGGGCGAACACGACGAGAACATCAGTTTCGAGCAAACCGTGGCCATGATTGGGCGGGATTTGGCCGAGCGCATCCGCAGCATCAGCATCGCTTTGTATGAAGCGGCTTACGACATCGCAGCGGCCAAAGGCATCCTGATTGCCGACACCAAGTTCGAGTTTGGCTTGAGCCCCGAGGGCACGCTGGTGTTGATGGACGAGGTGTTGACGCCCGATTCATCGCGCTACTGGCCGGCCGACGCTTACCGCGAGGGCGCCAACCCACCCAGCTTTGACAAACAGTATTTGCGCGACTGGCTGGACGCCGCGCAAGTGGACGGCGCGCCTTGGAACAAAACCGCGCCAGCGCCTGCGCTGCCGCAAGAGGTGATTTCGCTCACTGCCGACAAATACCAAGAGGCCTGGGCGAGGTTGAGAGGCTAATTCAAAGCCATGCTTAAACGGCGGCGGTACTTGGAGATCAACTCTGCCTGCGGGTCTTCTTGGGCTGCGGCTTTGCCAGTCAGCTCGATGCCACCGGCAGATTTACCCGACGCGGCGGCTTCGCCCTTGGCCTTAGGAGGCGTCAACAACGCCAAAATAGCGACGATGTTTTTGCGTGCGGCTTCTTCTCCCCACGCTTTGTCGCGGATCACGATTTCCAACAACTCGTCCATGGCGGCTGTCCACTCGGCGGCGGCCATGAGCAAGCGGGCTTTGGCCAAACGGGTGTCGAAGTCGCGTTTGTTTTGGGCGATCAAGTCATCGAACTGCTGCAAATGCCAGTGGGCACGTTCATCGGTATTGGCGAAATGCAGTGCATCGCCCCAATGCTTTAAAGCTTCAAATCGCAATTGCAAGGGGATTTGCGCCAAAGCTGGCGCCAAGGCGGCTTGGGCGTGTTCGAGTTCGCCCATGGCCATGAGCAGCTTCACATAGTCAAAGCGAGCATCGTCATTGGCTGGATTGATGGCCAAGGCCTCTTGCAATTTCGCCAGCGCTGAGCCTGTGTCGCCTTGCGCCAGCAAAGCTTCCGCCTCGTTCACCTCGGCTTCAGCGATCAGCTCACCCTCGCTTGGCAGGTGCTTGTCCAAAAATTCACGCACCTTACCTTCGGGCAAAGCACCCATGAAACCATCGGCAGGCTTGCCGCCTATCATCAACACACAGGTGGGAATGCTGCGAATGCCAAAGGCTTGGGAGAGTTGTTGTTCGTCATCGGAGTTGATCTTGACCAACTTGAAGCGGCCGCCGTAATCCACCTCGAGTTTTTCCAACACAGGGCCAAGTGATTTGCAAGGGCCGCACCACGGCGCCCAAAAGTCCACCAACACAGGCAGCTGTGTAGAGGCCTCGATCACTTCGGCTTCAAAATTTGCAACGGTCACATCAATCATGGGGCAGTTTCCAAGGGGAATAAAATCTATTTTCTCTTAACCGCCAAGCTTACTCGCAGTTCACGCTGCTACTCCTTATGAACCCTGTACTTATCGGTGTGGTCATGGGCTCCAGCTCTGATTGGGACACCTTGCAACACGCCACCCACATCTTGCAGGATTTTGGCGTTGCATATGAGGCCCAAGTGGTGTCTGCCCACCGCATGCCCGACGACATGTTTGCCTACGCCGAAGCCGCGCAGGCTCGAGGCTTGCGCGCCATCATTGCGGGCGCGGGCGGCGCAGCCCATCTGCCAGGCATGTTGGCCGCCAAGACCACCGTGCCGGTGCTGGGCGTGCCGGTGGCCAGCAAGTATTTGCAAGGCGTGGATTCTTTGCACAGCATTGTGCAAATGCCCAAGGGTGTACCTGTGGCCACGTTCGCCATCGGTGCTGCAGGGGCCACCAACGCAGCCTTGTTTGCTGTGGCCATGCTTGCGCACGACAACCCCGAGTTACTCACCAAACTGCAAGCCTTTCGCCAAAAACAAACCGAGGCTGCACGCGCCATGACCGTGCCCCCTGCAGCGTGACGCGTTTGAAACCCGGCGTGACGCTGGGCGTTTTAGGCGGGGGGCAATTGGGTCGCATGTGGAGCCATGCTGCACAAGCTTTGGGTTTTCGCACCGCTGTGCTAGACCCCGATTCGCACAGCCCGGCCGGCTTGATCAGCCACTTACATGTCTGTGCCGACTACCTGGACGCTGACGCACTTTCACAAATGGCGGCGCAATGCCAGGCCATCACCACCGAATTTGAAAACGTGCCTGCCGAGGCCTTGCGCCAACTTGGTTTGACCCTGCCCTGTGCCCCGGGTGCAGAACCGGTGTCGGTGGCGCAAGACCGTGCCCGTGAAAAAGCGCACTTTGTGCAATGCGGTGTGCCAGTTGCACCCCACCAGGTGTTGCACAGTGCAGCTGATGTGAGCGCAGTACCCGCCAGTTTGCTGCCAGGTGTTTTGAAAACCACCCGCTTGGGTTATGACGGCAAGGGCCAGGTGCGGGTGGCGTCATTGGTCGACTTGCCCGCGGCTTGGGCGCAGCTTCAAACCCAAGGTAACGCGGTTTGCATCTTGGAAAAACACCTGCCCCTGGCCGCTGAATGCTCGGTGGTGTTGGCGCGCGGCTTTGACGGCGAGATGGTGCATTTGCCCCTGCAAGTGAATCTGCACCGCGATGGCATCTTGGCGGTGACCGAAGTGTTTGAACATGCCTTGCCCACCGAAACCGAGCAGCAAGCCTTGCACGCCGCCTATGAGGTGGCGCGTGGCCTGAACCATGTGGGCGTGTTGTGCGTGGAGTTTTTCTTGCTACAAGACGGTCCCGAGCGCGATGCCTTGGGGCCCTGGGTGGTGAATGAAATAGCGCCACGACCCCACAACAGCGGTCACCACAGCATCGACAGTTGCGATGTGTCGCAGTTCGAATTGCAAGTGCGTTGCATGGCCGGCCTGCCTTTGGTGCCACCGCGTTTGCACAGCCCCAGTGTCATGCTCAACCTGCTGGGCGATTTGTGGCTGTCCCACGGTGTGCAAATGGTTGAGCCTCCATGGGCAAAGGTCTTGGCCTTGCCGGGCGCTCACTTGCACCTGTATGGCAAAACCGAAGCACGCCGTGGCCGCAAGATGGGTCACCTCACCATCACCGCCGCCCATGCGAATGAGGCACGTGAGGTGGCCTTGCAAGCCGCAGCCATCTTGGGCATTGCCGCGTGGTGAATGCTTGGAGTGATGAAGTGCTGCAAGCCGCGCAGACCTTGGCGCGAGGTGAGCTGATCGGGTTGCCCACCGAGACCGTCTACGGCTTGGCAGCTGACGCTCTAAACCCTGCTGCGGTGAACGCGATTTTCAAAACCAAAGGGCGACCGCCCAACCACCCGCTTATCGTGCATGTGGCCGATGCGTCGTTGGTGCCTGTGTTTGCCAACGAGGTGCCGGCATTCGCGCAGCGTTTGATGACCGCTTGTTGGCCAGGTCCACTCACCTTGATCTTGAAGCGACACGCAGGCGTGGCCGATACGGCGGCGGGCGGCCACGCCACGATCGCGTTGCGCTGCCCCTCGCACCCCATGGCGCAAGCGGTGTTGCGCGCCGCGCTGTCACTGGGTGTACAAGGTGTGGCGGCACCCAGTGCGAATGTGTTTGGACGTGTCAGTCCCACCACCGCTGCGCATGTGCGCGAATCGTTTCCTGAACTCTTGGTACTCGATGGCGGTGCCTGCGATGTGGGCATTGAATCGACCATCGTTGACTGCAGCCGAGATGTGCCGGTGCTGTTGCGCCCGGGCATGTTGAGTATTTCGCAGCTCAGCGACGTGTGTGGTGTGCCGTTGCGCAGCGCTGCGCCACATGGGAACGCCCTGCAAACAGCAACAAACCCTGCGGCACCCGGTACCTTGGCATCCCACTATGCACCCCGCGCACGCCTGCGGCTGATGACGGACGTGCAAATAGCGTCTCTGTTACCCAGTGCGAACACATCTTTAGCCGTGTGGACGCGCAGTCCCATGCTTGCACCTGCCACTGTTCGCTGTTGGACCATGCCTGCTGATGCCACCGCATGCGCCCACGACTTGTTTGCGCAGCTGCGCGCCATGGACGCCTTGGAAGTGCAAGAAATTTGGGTAGAAGCGCCACCCTTGGGTGAAGAATGGGACGGTGTGCGCGACCGCCTTGAACGGGCGGCACACCCTTAATCGGGGT
>DAIQOH010000033.1:4658-17277 GCA_036787995.1 Limnohabitans sp.
TAAAAAGACTGGTACGCGAGGGGCTAAAGCGCACATCAGTTCGTAGCCCACGGTGGCGGCTGCAGCCGCCACGTCATCGATGCACAAAACCGCACCAGCAGATGAAGCGCCCCACAGCGTGACTTCGCTGCCCACCTGCGCATGGGGCACGGGTGTCAAATCCACACACAACATGTCCATGCTGACCCGCCCCACGGTGGGGCAACGCACACCGTTGACCAACACAGGCGTGCCACTGGGCGCATGGCGCGGGTAGCCATCGGCATAACCGCAAGCCACCACGCCCATCGCCATGTCGTTCGGTGCTTTGAACAAGCCCCCATAGCCCACTTCGTCACCTGCTTTAAGGTGTTGCACCGCGATGAGTTGGCTGCGCAAACTCATGGTGGGTTGCAAGCCCCAATGTTCGGCATTGTGTAAAGGATGGTCGGGTGCGCTGCCGTACAAGGCAATACCTGGTCGCACCCAATCGGCTGTCACTTGTGCATCGGTATGGTGACGCAGCACCGCCGCGCTGTTGGCCAGGCTGCGTTCACCCGGCAGGTCGTGGCTGGTGTCTTGGAAGACTTTCAGCTGGGTGTCTACACCCACTGCATCATCCGCATGGGCGAAATGGGTCATGAGCGAAATTTCATCCACTTGCGGCAAGGCGTTCAAACGCGCCCAGGCCGAACGAAAGCGCTCGGGCGCAAAACCCAAACGGTTCATGCCAGAGTTCATTTTCAAAAACACACGCTGCGGCACCTGGGTCTTGTGACGACTGAGCATGTCGATTTGCGTTTCGTGGTGCACCACATGCCACAGGTTCAAGCGTGAGCACAGCTCCAAGTCGCGCTGCTCGAACACGCCTTCGAGCAACAAAATCGGACCACGCCAATCTAAGTCACGCAAGGTCTGGGCCTCGTGCAGATCAAGCAGCGCAAAACCATCGGTCGCGCGCAGTCCTTCAAACGCCCGTGCCAGACCGTGACCATAGGCATGCGCTTTGACCACCGCCCAGACACGCGCATCGCCTGCAAAATCACGCACGCGCGCCAGGTTATGGCGCAAGGCTTGGGTATGAATAAGCGCATGTATGGGGCGGGGCATGCAGACCATTGTCGCAGGCTCTGCACACCACGAACGGCATGATATAACCCACAAGCCCGCAGGGCTAGCGCCCTTAATTCACCTCTTATGCCCTCTTTTGTGAACCGCCTCTCCCCTCTTTTTCTCCCCCTATGAAGCGCGGTTTTTACACCATCATGGCGGCCCAGTTTTTCAGCTCACTGGCGGATAACGCTTTGTTTGTTGCGGCTGTCGAACTCATCAAAGCCAATGGCGGGCAAGAGTGGCAGCGCGCTGCCTTGGTGCCCATGTTTGCCTTGTTTTATGTGGTGCTCGCGCCTTTTGTGGGTGCGTTTGCCGATTCGCGGCCCAAAGGGCAAGTGATGTTTCTCAGCAATGGCATCAAAGTGCTGGGTTGTTTGATGATGTTATTTGGCTCACACCCTTTGCTCTCTTATGCCATCGTCGGCTTGGGCGCGGCCGCCTATTCGCCGGCCAAGTACGGCATCCTCACCGAATTGCTACCCGCTTCTTTGCTGGTCAAAGCCAATGGTTGGATCGAAGGCTTGACCATCGCCTCCATCATTTTGGGTGTGTTGCTAGGCGGGCAGTTGGTCGGACCCCACATCTCAGGCTATTTGCTGGCTTTTGACTTCCCCTTGATCGACACGCCTGTTGACACACCACCCGAAGCAGCCATTTGTGTACTCGTCAGCCTGTATGCCTTGGCTGCTTGGTTTAACACCCGCATCCCCGACACTGGCGCGAGTTTGATTCCTCTCAAGGCCGACCAACAACATTCGCTTGCCTACCACTTGTTGGCCTTGGCACCCGATTTTTGGCATTGCAACCAACGCCTGTGGCGCGACAAATTAGGCCAAATCTCTTTGGCCACCACCACCTTGTTTTGGGGTGCCAGTGGTAATTTGCGCTACATCGTGTTGGCGTGGAGCTCTGTGGCTCTGGGCTACACCACCACCCAAGCGTCTTCCTTGGTAGGCGTCATCGCCATTGGCACTGCCGTGGGTGCGGTGGTAGCGTCTGTGCGCATGCGCTTGGAAGATGCCCCGCGCGTCATGCCTTTGGGCATAGGCATGGGCTTGTTGATGCTGGGCATGAATTTCATCGACAACGTGTGGGTCGCTGCACCGTTTTTCATTTTGTTAGGAGGCTTGGGCGGTTTTTTGGTGGTGCCCATGAACGCCTTGCTACAACACCGCGGCCATAACCTCATGGGCGCGGGTCGCTCTATCGCGGTACAAAACTTCAACGAACAGGCTTGTATTTTGGCGCTGGGCGGTTTGTACGCTTTGGCAACCGGTTTGGGTTTGAGTGCGTTTGGTGCAATCTTTGGTTTTGCAGCCTTGCTTGCTGGTTTTATGTGGCTGATACAGCGCTGGCACCAAAGCAATTGCACGCAGCACGCCCAAGAGGTGGAACGTCTGCTCCATATCGCTCGCCAAGACCCCTCGCATTAGCACCATGACCAACACCTGGGGGCCCGTACTGGCCCTGCTTTTCAATGCGCTGGTGTTTGGCCTCAGTTGGTGGCCATTGCGAGAAATGCAGTCACTGGGTTTGCATCCCCTGTGGGCCACCGCTTTCATGTACGGCTTTGCCTGTGTATGCATCGCCATCTTCTACCCCAACAGTTGGCGCAGCATGGGCAAGCATCCTGCGCTGTGGTGCCTGTTTTTAGGTTCGGGTTTGACCAATTTTGGCTTTAACTGGGCCGTCACTTGGGGTGATGTGGTGCGGGTGGTGCTGCTGTTTTACACCATGCCTGCATGGTCGGTGCTGTTTGCATGGTTGCTGTTGGATGAGCGCCCCACCCGTTGGTCGTTGTTGCGCTTGGGATTGGCTTTGTGCGGCGTGGCACTGGTGCTGAAAACCCCCGAGATGGCATGGCCTTGGCCCTCATCGGCCATGGATTATTTGGCGCTCTTGGGTGGCGCCAGTTTCGCCTTGAACAATGCCATGCTGAAAAAGCTGTCCTACCTGCCCGAAGCCGATCGCATGGCGGGCATGTTTGGTGGTGGCATGGCTTTGACTGCGGCAGCCGCTTTGGCCGGCGCGCCCTTGGGTTGGGTGTCCTGGCCGCAGGGCTATGCGTGGTGGCCCTATGCCTTGGGCTTGGCGTTACTGCTGCTGGCTTCCAATCTGAGTTTGCAGATGGGGGCGGCGCGGTTAGCAGCCAGCACCACGTCGTTGGTCATGCTGTCTGAAATTGTGTTTGCCACCTTGTCTTCAGTGGCCCTGGGTGCTTCTGAGCTCAGCACACGCAAGCTGTTAGGCGGTTTGCTGATTGTGTTGGCAGCGGCCTTGGCAGCTTGGCCCAGCAAGGACAAGCCAGATTAGCGACAATGGTTTGATTCATCACGGAGAACACACCATGCGCACTGTTTATGATTTTGAAGCCCAAACCATTGATGGCCACACAGTGGGGCTTAATGCCTACCAAGGCAAGGTGCTGTTGATTGTTAACACCGCCAGCGCCTGTGGCTTCACGCCGCAATTTGCAGGACTGGAGGAGCTGCACCAAACCTTTGCCGACCAAGGTTTGGTGGTGTTGGGATTTCCCTGTAACCAGTTTGGCAGCCAAGATCCAGGCAGCAACGAAGACATCGGCGCTTTTTGCCAAAAAAATTATGGCGTGTCTTTTCCCATGATGGCCAAAACCGAGGTCAATGGTGTCCAAGCGCATCCGCTGTACCAATGGCTTAAAGCCCAAGCGCCCGGTGTGCTGGGCAGCGAAGGCATCAAATGGAATTTCACCAAATTCTTGGTCGCCAAAGATGGCGTGAGCGTCAAGCGTTATGGCTCGGTCGACTCACCTGCGTCCATCAGCAAGGACATTGCGGCCGCCTTGGCCGCCTGATCCGCTTTAAATACTGAGTAACTATTTAGGTAACCAAACCCAACACGCATCGTTATCATGCAGACATGCATGCTTTGCTTGGACTGATTGCCCGCCAATGGCCCGACGATTTAGAGCGTCAGCGGCATGTGATTTTGCGCAGCTATTTGTCCGTCGCTTTACTGATCATTGGCGGCTTTTGTTTTCTTCATGGGCCTTTTAACCAAGTGCCTGCAAGTTTGGTGTGCATGGCAGCACTGTTAGCGATTGGCATGTTGTATGTCTGGCGCCAATGGCCGGTTGCAGGCACCACCCATGCGCTGCTGGGTGTTTGCTTTGTCTTTCTCTACGTCGTCTGCTTGCAAACTGGCGGCTTGACTTCACCGCAATTGCTGTGGTTAGGTATTTTGCCTCTGCCGTGTTTGGTGCTGATGGGTTTCAAAGACACCTTTATCTGGGTTGCGGTGGTGATGGGTTCCATCGTCAGTTTGTTTGCTTTGACTTTAGGGGGCTATCTACCCAGTGATATCGACTATTTGCCGCAGCATATCGATTGGGCTTTGATTTCATTGGTGTGTATTGCATTCAATGTTTTTGGGGTGCCGCTTTTTTATTACGCCCAAAACAAAAAACAACTGGTCAACTTGAGAGAAAGAAATCTGGAGCTTGAAAAAAGCCGTAGCGAATTGCTGCAATCCGAGGCCTACAAAGACGAGTTTGTGGCAGCGGTTGGCCATGAATTGCGCACACCCATGAACGCGATTTTGGGTTTTAACAATGTCTTGTTAGAAGACCTGCAACTGGAGGCCAAAGACCTTGAAACCGTTCGTTTGATACGCCAGTCTACCGACAAACTTTTGAAACTGGTGAACCAAATATTGGATTTTTCTCAACTGCAAGCCGGTCGCTTAAAACTCAACCCGGTGCCCGTCAAGATCAGCGACGCCTTGGCACAGTGCCACGATTCCTTCAACACCCATCCATCTGGGCCCGTACGCCTTGTCACTGAGCTAGACCCCGACGCACCTGAATGGGTGGTCTTGGATCCCCTGCGTGTCAAAGAGGTGTTGTGCCACTTGATAGACAACGCCTTCAAGTTCACAGCCGAGGGCGAAGTGAAATTGCGTTTATCGCGCCAAGAAGAGCAATTGCAATTTGATGTGATTGACACGGGTGCAGGTATACCTGCTGAGTTTCAAGAGCATATCTTCAAGCGCTTTGAACACGCCGATCAAGCGACCTTGCGCCAATTTGGTGGAACCGGCTTAGGGCTGGCCATCTCCAAGCAATTGGTCACCTTGTTTGGCGGAACCATGGGTTTGCAAAGCGAGTTGGGCAAAGGATCGCACTTTTGGTTTCGCATGCCTCTACACACCTGTGAACCACCCGACTTGCCTACAACCACAGCACCGACGCCTGACCTTGGCGGCGCTGCCTTGCGCATCCTGCTGGTCGATGACAACCCCGTCAACTTGCAAGTTGCACGCTTCATGTGCCAAAGCATTTGGCAGCAAGCCGTCATCCGTGATGCCGCCAGCGGCGCGCAGTGCCTTGCCTTGCTTGAAGCGTCTGTGTTTGATGTGGTGCTGATGGACATGTTCATGCCCGGCATGAGTGGCCCGCAAACCTGCCAAACCATTCGGCAGCAACTCGCCCAGCCCTGGTGTCACATCCCCGTCATTGGCCTGACAGCCAGTACGCATGCCCAAGACCGTCAAATCTGTATCGATGCCGGGATGAACGATGTACTGTCCAAGCCTTTAGACAAGGCCAGCTTGGCTGCCTGTGTCAACACCCAAGTGCATGCAGCCATGCTTCAAAAGGGCGCGCATGTCCACTGAACTGCCCGTCACCTTTAAATCCACTTGGTGGGAATTGGTCTTGCCAATGTGGTTGCCGGATAAATTTCGCACCACCCACCTCGGCCCGTTTTTGATCGTTGTATGGAGCATATCCATTAGCCTGTTGTGGCTGTCCTTTTTCATCTCCAACCCGCTTGCCCAAGCCACATTGCAGTTATCGGCTTTGGCCTATTTGTTGCTGAGTGGTGCCGCTATCGTCGGTTTACCCGTGGGTGTGGCGGTGCATATTGGCTTGGTCATCAGCAGCTTGCATATATTGAATGAAGCCATGCATACAGGCGGGGTGTTTTCTGTCGCCTTGGCTTGGACGCCTTTGCTGCCATTGCTGCCATTGTTTGCCATGGGGGTGGCGCATTCGGTGGTGTGGTTTGTCTTGTCACTGTTGATGTACGTGGGTGTGTGGTGGGCCACCTATCAAGGTTGGTTTCCGCAACACTTTGCCACCCACTTGTCTGTTCACATTTACAGTGGGCTCAGCTACAGCCTGAATTGTTTGATCATGCTGAGCTTGCCTTTGTTGTCCGAACGCGTGTTTCAAAACAACCTGGCAAGAACCCATGCACGTGAACAAGAGTTATTAAAACTACGCGCCGATTTACTGCGGTCTCAAAATTTCAAAAATTCTTTCATCTCTACCTTGAGCCATGAATTACGCACCCCCTTGAATGCGATTTTGGGCTTTAACGATTTACTCGTCACTTCTCTTAAGAACCATCCTCAAGCACTGTCCTTGGTGAAACTTTCCCACCAAGCCGGCGAACATTTGTTGACCGTCATCAACGATGTGCTGGATTTTTCACAAATGCAAATGGGCCACCTCAATATCAACCCTGAGCCATTTGAACTTCGCACCACCGTCAACAGCGCCTTCAAGTTATTCGAGCAAAAAGTCGACAGCATGGACATCCTCTACCGTTTACACGTGGACGACGATGTTCCCACCACGATCGTCACCGATCGCCACCGCTTAACGCAAATTTTGGTGAATTTATTGGGCAACGCCATCAAATTCACCCACAAAGGCGCCATCAGTTTACGGGTGCGCCGTGAGAGCTCATGGTTGCTATTTGAAGTACACGACACCGGTATCGGCGTGGCGTCTGATCGTGTCGAAAAGATTTTCGAGCGCTTTGAACAAGCCAATGCACATACCGCCAGCTTGTATGGTGGCAATGGCTTGGGTTTATCGATTTGTCACCAACTTGTGCAGCGCTTAGGCGGCACGATTGGTGTGCAAAGCGAACTCGGTAAAGGCTCTGTCTTTTGGGTACGCCTTCCCTTGCAAGAAGCGTCTGTCACCGCGCTTGAGCAAACCTCTTTTTTTAACAGTACAACCCACCTAGCGCATTTGCGGTTGCGCTTTTTGATTGTGGATGACAACCCAGTCAACCGTCTGCTGGCATGCAGCATAGTGCAATCCCAATGGCCCCAAGCCTATCTGTGTCAGGCCGGCAACGGCGAAGAAGCCTTGGCGTGTTTGCGTCAAGAGGGTTTCGATTTGGTGTTGATGGACATGGTCATGCCGGTGATGGACGGTATTGAAACCACCCAACATATTCGACAAGACTTTGCTGTACCTGTGCAGCATGTGCCGGTGATTTTGCTGACCGCCAACGTCAATGCCCAAGACCATTTGCGCGGTTTACAAGCAGGCATCAACGCGCTGATGGTCAAACCGTTTGACCGCTTAAAGCTGGTAGCGCTGATAGAAGAACAGTTGCTGTCTTCCAGCAGCTTTTTAAAGCGCTTGTCTGAAGAACGCCGCTTGTCCTAAAGCGCCGCGTCCACCATCTCGACCCAATGCCGCACCGGCACGGCAGTGCCGCTTTGCAAATGGGTGATGCAGCCGATGTTGGCGCTCAGGATGGCGCTAGCTTGTATCTCGGTCAAATGGCCCAGCTTGCGGTCGCGCAACTGGGTGGCGATGGTGGGTTGCAACACGCTGTAGGTACCGGCCGAGCCGCAGCACAAATGCGCTTCCACACTGGCCACGCGCACCTGAAAGCCCAAGGCGCTCATATAGGTTTCCACACCGCCCTTGAGTTGCTGGCCGTGTTGCAAGGTGCAAGGCGGGTGAAACGCCAGTTGCCCTTGTTGCTTTGCTTGTTCGGGTTGGATGCGTTGTTGCAAGGTCGGCATGAGGTGGGGGAGCAACTCGCTCAGGTCTTGGGTGAGGGCGCTGATGCGGGCGGCCTTCTCGGCATAGACGGGGTCATGGCGGAAGATGTGGCCATAGTCTTTGACCGTCACGCCACAACCCGAGGCGTTCATCACAATGGCTTCGACGCCTTGCGCCACATGCGGCCACCACGCGTCGATGTTGTTTTTCATTTGGACATGGGCCGCGTCTTGGTCATTCAAATGGAACTTCACGCCGCCGCAGCAACCCGCCAAGGGTTCAACCACGGTTTGAATCCCACACGCATCCAACACCCGGGCCGTGGCGCTGTTGATGTTGGGGCTCATGCTGGGCTGCACGCAACCGGCCAGCATCAAGACCTTGCGGTCATGGGTGCGCGTGGGCCAAGCACCGGCACTGCGAGGTTCGGGCACCTTGGCTTTCAAGCTGCTGGGTAACCAAGCACGCACCGATTGGCCCAACTTCATGGCAGGTGCGAACAGCGGTGAGGATAAACCTTCTTTCAAGGCCCAACGCACGGTTTGCTCTGCCGCGGGGCGCGGCACTTTTTCGTCCACCAGCTTGCGCCCAATGTCGACCAAATGGCCGTACTGCACGCCGCTGGGGCAAGTGGTTTCGCAGTTGCGGCAGGTGAGGCAGCGGTCCAAATGCAGCTGGGTGTCGCGGGTGGGCTCTACACCTTCCAGCACTTGCTTGATGAGATAGATGCGCCCACGCGGGCCGTCCAACTCATCGCCCAGCAACTGGTAGGTCGGGCAGGTGGCGGTGCAAAAACCGCAGTGCACGCACTTGCGCAAAATCGCTTCGGCCTCTTGGCCGTCGGCGGTGTGTTGGTATTCGGGGGCGAGCTTGGTTTGCATGGTGATCAGTTCAGTCCGAGTCGTCCGGTGTTGAAGACACCATGGGGGTCAAACTGCATTTGCAATTCGCACTGGATGCGCTGTTGCACCGCAGGCAAGGGGTGGAACACGGCGGGCATCTCGCCTGAGGTTTGCACGGGTGCGCGAAACAGGGTGGCGTGACCACCGGCTTGGGCCGCCGCTGCGCGCAAGTTGGGTGCGGCTGACAGCGGTGCCCACAGCCAACGCAGGGCACCGTGCCATTCAATGCATGGCGCAAAGGGCAGGTCCAAAACCGGTGCGGTTTGCGGCAGGCTCAAGCGCCACAGCGCCATGTCAGCGGCCGGTGTCGTGAAAAACGGCAGGCGTTGATCGCGGCAAGCGGCCCAATCGACTTGGGCTTGTGTTGGATCGATGGGAGCGGCCTGCCCACCCAAAGCGGCCACATCGGCACACATGCGTGGCACAGCAGCATGCACCGCCGCCACCGCGCCACGCAAGCGCACAAATAGCATGTCTTGCGCGGCTTGCCCATGTTGGTCGTTGACCCAGCAACTGGCGTTCAAGGGCAGGGGCTGTGCGCCCCAGCGGTGCAGCAAGGCCAAGGCATCTGCCTGCGGCAAATGGCAGGCCAGTGTGACTTCGGCGGGTGCCTGGGGCAGCACTTTGAGCGACACATCGGTGAGCACACCCAGCGTGCCCATGCTGCCGGCCAACACCCGCGACACGTCGTAACCCGCCACGTTTTTCATCACTTGGCCGCCAAAGGTCAGCCACTCGCCTTTGCCATTGAGCATTTGCACACCCAGCACATGGTCGCGCACGCCACCCACCACCGCACGGGCAGGACCGGCCAAACCGCACGCCACCATGCCGCCCACCGTGGCTGTGTCGCCAAAATGCGGTGGCTCGAATGCCAAGCATTGGCCTTGTTCGGCCAACACGGCTTCCAGCTCTGCCAAAGGGGTGCCGCAACGCGTCGTCACCACCAACTCACTGGGCTCGTAGCTGACGATGCCGCGGTGGGCACGGGTATCCAACACAGCGTCGCTGTGCGCGGTTAGTGCGTAAAAGTGTTTGCTGTTGCCGCCTTGGATACGCAGTGTTTGCCCCGCGGCTATGGCGTGGTGTATCTGCGCTTGAAATGGTTCGATGACGGAAGACATAAAGCGAAGATGTTAGCTGTTCAAGAGTTGCGCCATGCGTAGGCTGTCGATGTTGCCACCGCTGATCATGACGCCTATGCGTTGACCACGAAGATAAGGCGCAGCTTGCAACAGTGCGGCCAGCGACAAGCAGCCCGTGGGTTCGACCACCATCTTCATGCGTTCGGCATACCAACGCATGCAAGCCACAAGTTGCGCATCGCTCACCGTGTGCACCGCTTTAACCAATCGTCGAATGATGTCAAAGGTGATAGCCCCCACCTGCGGCGACTGCGCGCCATCGGCAATCGTCACCGGCGTGGGTATTCGCACCCGCTCACCTTTAACCAGCGACTGCTGCACATCGTTGCCCGCCTCGGGCTCCACACCATACACCGCGCAATGGGGCGACAAAGCATGGGCCGCCAACAAGCTGCCGCTGAGCAAACCGCCACCACCCAAACACACCCACAAACTGTCCAAGGGGCCGTTGTCTTGCAGCAGTTCCAGGGCTGCCGTGCCTTGGCCGCTCAGCACATGGGGGTGGTCGAAAGGCGGAATAAACACCATCCCATCACGCGCACAAAAAACCTGGGCCATGGCATGGGCGTCTTCGTTGTAACGGTCGTAATGCACGACCTTGGCGCCATAGCCCAGCGTGGCGGCCAGCTTCAAAGGTGCGGCGTCATGCGGCATGACGATGGTAGAGGGTATGTCCAGAATCTGGGCCGACAAGGCAATCGCTTGGGCGTGGTTGCCCGAGGAATATGTCACCACACCGGCTTTGCGCTGGGCAGGGGTGAATTGCGACAGCGCATTGAAAGCGCCACGAAACTTGAACGCGCCCATGCGTTGAAAGTTTTCGCACTTGAAAAAAACCTCGGCGCCAAGTTGACGGTTGAGGGTCGACGATTGCAACACCGGCGTGCGGTGGGCGACACCGGCAAGCCGCTTGGCAGCGGCTTGCACATCGTCAAAGGTAGGCAAACTCACTTGGCGATGACGCGCACCATCTCCAAACACTTGTTGGAGTAACCCCACTCGTTGTCGTACCAAGACACGACTTTGACAAAGGTGCTGTCCAAAGCGATGCCGGCATCGGCGTCAAACACGCTGGTGCAAGGTTCGCCACGGAAGTCGGTGGCCACCACTTTGTCTTCGGTGTAACCCAGCACGCCCTTCAAAGCGCCCTGGCTTTGCGCTTTCATTTCGGCGCAAATCTCGGCGTATGACGCGGGCTTGTCCAACTCGACCGTCAAGTCCACCACCGACACATCGGAGGTGGGCACGCGAAAGGACATGCCAGTGAGTTTTTTGTTCAGCGCAGGAATCACCACGCCCACCGCTTTGGCGGCACCGGTGCTGGAGGGGATGATGTTTTCCAAAATACCGCGGCCGCCGCGCCAGTCTTTGTTGGACGGGCCGTCCACGGTTTTTTGGGTGGCGGTGGCGGCGTGCACCGTGGTCATGAGGCCGCGCTTGATGCCCCATTTGTCGTTCAACACCTTGGCCACGGGTGCCAAGCAGTTGGTGGTGCAAGAGGCGTTGGACACAATGGTTTGACCAGCATAGGTGGCGTGGTTGACGCCATACACAAACATCGGGGTGTCGTCTTTGGACGGTGCAGAGAGCAGCACTTTTTTGGCGCCAGCGGCCAAGTGCTTCTCGGCGGTGGGTTTGTCCAAAAACAGGCCGGTGGCTTCGATCACCACATCGGCATGCACCTCGTTCCATTTCAAAGTAGCAGGGTCGCGCTCTTGGGTGAGGCGGATTTTTTTGCCGTTGACGATCAGGTTGCCGCCGTCCACCGACACCTCGCCTTTGAAGCGGCCATGCACGCTGTCGTACTTGAGCATGTAAGCCAAGTAGTCAGGCTCCAACAAGTCGTTGATGCCAACGATTTCAATGTCGTTGAAGTTTTGCACCGCCGCGCGGAACACCATGCGGCCGATGCGACCGAATCCGTTGATACCTACTTTGATGGCCATGATGGATCTCTCTTCTTTCAAGTTTCAATGAGGGGAGGAACGCTTGCTGCACAGCGGCAGCAAGCCCAAAACGTCAGTGCGACTGCAGCACTTTCAACACGGTCTCGGCCACGTTTTTGGGCGTGAAGCCAAAGTGCTCGAACAACACCGGTGCGGGTGCGCTCTCGCCATAGGTGTCGATGCCGACCACCGCCGACACGCCGTATTTCCACCAACCGTCGGTCGAGCCCATTTCCACCGCGATGCGGGGAATGCCTTGAGGCAGCACGGCCGATTTGTAGGCCACGCTTTGGCGATCGAAGGTGGTGGTGCTGGGCATGGAGACCACACGCACAGCCACTTTGTGCTCAGCCAGCAAAGCTTGTGCTTTCATGGCCAGTTGCACCTCGGAGCCGGTGGCGATGATGACGGCTTGCGCTTTTTTCTTCAAGCCGACTTCAGAAGGCTCGGCCAGCACATAAGCGCCTTTGTTGATCGCGTCCAAACCGCTGGCGTCCTTGGCAGCGCTGTCGCCCTTAGGCAAGTAAGGCAGGTTTTGGCGGCTGAGCAAGAGCGCGGTGGGGCGGTTGGCGTTTTGCAAGGCCACCGCCCAAGCGACGGTGGTCTCAGCGGTGTCCGCAGGACGCCAGACATCCAATCCCGGGATCAAGCGCAGGGAGGCTGCATGCTCGATGGATTGGTGGGTGGGGCCGTCTTCGCCCAAACCGATGGAGTCGTGGGTGAACACATGCACCACGCGCT
>DAIQOH010000034.1:0-17197 GCA_036787995.1 Limnohabitans sp.
CCCCACACCACTATCCCGTAGCGCAAAGCTTTCCCTATAGCCATGTAAACAACGCAAGGCCAAAACGGTAGTTTTAAATAGCCCGCCACTACACACAGGGGGTCACCGATGATGGGCACCCATGCGCCTAGACAGGCCGTGGGACCCCATTGCTCTAACCAATACAGTGCGCGCATGTGTGTGGTGACATGGTCTTGGTTCAAATGCTGCGCTAGCCAGCGCTTTGCACCCCAACCCATCCACCAACCGATGGCACCCCCCAAAGTATTTCCAATAGTGGCCACCAACAATGCAGGCCATACGAGTTGGGGGTGAAAAGTCAAAAAAGCCAACAGCACTGGCTCTGATCCGAGTGGCAGCAAGGTGGCCGCCAAGGTGGCACAGATGAACAAAATACCCAAACCCCATACGGGTGCTGACAAATTTGTCAAGAGGGGTTGAAAAAAATAATCCATAAAAAAGCAGTGTAAGCGGGTACTTCAGTGTTATCGAAACACATTGAAACACATGAAAAAAAACCTGCAAAAAAGTACCCTATTGTGAAAGTTGCACCGCTAGAATCGTGCCTCGTTTTTCAGCACCCCGTTATCTATCAACGCCTCATGCGAATCGGTTCCTACGATATTCCTCATTCGGTCTTTGCCGCACCCATGGCAGGTGTGACGGACAGGCCTTATCGCATTTTGGCTAAGCAATTGGGTGCGGCTTATGCGGTTTCTGAGATGGTCACTGCAAGAGAAGACTTGCGTCACAGTTTGAAGACCTCGAGGCGTTTAGACCACACAGGTGAAAGCGGTCCGATTGCTGTGCAAATTGCGGGTACAGAGCCAGACATGATGGCGCAAGCAGCGGCGTACAACCTCCAACGTGGCGCGCAAATCATAGATATCAACATGGGATGCCCTGCCAAAAAGGTCTGCAATAAATGGGCTGGATCTGCGCTGATGCAAGATGAATCGTTGGCGTTGTCCATCATTGAAGCGGTTGTCAATGCTGCGCGGCCTTATGAGGCACCTGTCACCCTGAAAATGCGCACCGGTTGGCAATCGGACCAACGCAATGCCGTATCGTTGGCTCGAAAAGCAGAATCGGCAGGCATACAAATGATCACTGTCCATGGCCGCACGCGCGACCAAGGTTACAAAGGACAAGCGGAATACGACACCATCGCCGAGGTGAAAAAAAACGTTTCTGTCCCCGTAGTTGCCAATGGCGATATCGATACTCCCGCCAAAGCCTTGATGGTTATGGAACACACTGGCGCAGACGCTGTCATGATTGGCCGTGCCGCCCAAGGTCGTCCTTGGTTGTTTCGTGAAATTCACCACTTTCTAACGCATGGCACGCTGTTGGCGCCACCTTTGGTAGCAGAGGTCAAGCGTTTGTTGTTGCAGCATTTGCAAGATCACTACAGTTTGTATGGTAGCTATACCGGTGTACGCACCGCCAGAAAACACATTGGATGGTATGTGCAAGGCTTACCTGGCGCTACAGAATTTAAAAAACATCTCAACGCTATCGAGGATTGCCAAAAGCAGTTTTTGGCGGTTGCTGATTTTTGGGAGGCACTTGGGCAGCAAGCCGATCGCTTGACCTATGTGGTACCTGTGACAGACACGGAGACAATCGAATGAGCAAGAAACAAATTGAAGAGGCTGTTCGCCACAGCTTAGAGGTCTATTTCAAAGATTTGCGTGGTGAAGACCCCGACCAGTTACACCATATGATGATCAACGTGATTGAAAAGCCTTTGTTGGACGTTGTCATGAAGCATGCAGAGGGTAATCAGTCTCGCGCTGCTGGTTGGTTGGGTTTAAATCGAAATACCCTTCGAAAAAAATTGACTGAACATAAATTATTGTGATGCGCTGCGTTGCACATTAGCAACCATAAAAGGATGTTTATGAAAGCCCTGATTTCCGTGTCTGACAAGACAGGAATTATCGAGTTCGCCCAAGCATTGCATCGTTGCGGTGTGGCGTTGATTTCCACTGGTGGAACCGCGCAGTTACTGCGTTCACAGGGCTTGCCTGTGCAAGAAGTGGCCGAGTTAACAGGTTTGCCTGAGATGTTGGATGGCCGTGTCAAAACCTTGCATCCAAGCGTTCATGGCGGTCTGTTGGCAAGACGAGACATGCCAGAACATATGAAAGCTTTGCAAGCGCATGGCATAGAAACCATTGATTTGTTGGTGGTCAACCTGTATCCGTTTGAAGCCACGGTTGCAGCCCCAGATTGCTCTTTGGAGGATGCCATTGAAAACATAGACATTGGTGGACCAGCTATGGTGCGCAGCGCCGCCAAAAACTGGAAAGATGTTACTGTGGTCACGGATGCCAGTCAGTATGCAACCGTCATCAGCGAGATAGAACAACACAATGCCGTCAGTGAGTTAACGCGTTTTCAGTTGGCTGTGAGTGCATTCAATCGCATCAGCCAGTACGACGGTGCTATCAGTGACTATTTGTCTTCGCTCGATTTGTCGTCTGGTCAACGCAGCATTTTTCCTGCGCAAGCCAACGGTCGATTTTTGAAGCTCCAAGATTTGCGTTACGGCGAAAACCCTCACCAGCTGGCTGCTTTTTACAGTGATACCCATCCTGCGCCCGGTTCATTGGTGACGGCCAAGCAACTGCAAGGAAAAGAGTTGTCCTACAACAATATTGCTGACGCTGACGCTGCTTGGGAATGCGTAAAAAGTTTTGACACCCCAGCCTGTGTCATCGTCAAGCACGCCAACCCCTGTGGCGTTGCACTTGCTAACGATGCCTTGGCGGCTTATCGCAAAGCCTATCAAACTGACCCCACCTCGGCGTTTGGTGGCATCATCGCTTTCAATTGCCCCATCGATTTACCCACGGCACAAGCCTTGGGAGAGCAGTTTGTTGAAGTTTTGATAGCACCTTCTTTTACTGGCGAAGCGCTTTTATTGCTGCAAACCAAGGCCAATGTGCGCGTTTTGCAAATTGCATTGCCTCCTGGGGGTGACGATGCATGGTCACAAGGTCACAACATGATTGATGTCAAGCGTGTGGGCTCAGGTCTGCTTATGCAAACAGCAGACAACCACCAACTTCGCATCAAAGATATGCAAGTCGTTACCAAACTTCATCCCAGCCCAACGCAGCTCGAGGACTTGTTGTTTGCTTGGAAAGTCGCCAAGTTTGTCAAAAGCAATGCCATTGTGTTTGCAGGTCAGGGTATGACATTGGGCCTTGGCGCGGGGCAAATGAGTCGCCTTGACTCGGCTCGCATGGCTGGTATCAAAGCAGGCCATGCCCAGCTAACCCTGAAGGGTTCGGTGGTAGCCAGCGATGCTTTTTTCCCATTCAGAGATGGCTTGGATGTGGTGGCAGACGCGGGTGCTGTGTGCGTGATTCAACCGGGTGGATCAGTGCGTGATGCCGAAGTGATTGCAGCAGCCGATGAGCGAGGCGTGGCCATGGTACTCACCGGTGTGCGTCATTTCCGGCATTGATCTAAGTCAAATTGTCATACCTTTGACACAAAATTCGAGTATGCAATGCAGTAGTATTCTCTTAAACAAGGGGTAGTAGATGCGTGCCATCAAGCAAGTTAAGAAATTGATTGAAAAGAATCCCAACTCAGCCGTTGGTCAGACGTTTTCCAAGCTTATTCTTTCCTTGGAGTCTGATGTCGAGTTTTCAGTCAAAGATTTATACGTTTTGGACACGGCCGATTTCGATTTAGCCATAGAAGTCTTGAAAGATTGGCGTATTGACCGTTTTTACATTGGCAAAGCCAAGGTGTTTGACATGGCTACGCACGCACACACCTTGTCTGGCAAAAATAAACCTTAATCAGGCAAAGCATCTATCACGGGCTTAAAGCCTTGACGATTGGGCATGCGAATCAGTGGCAAGCTTCGCGCATCCAAATTTTGTGATTCATCGATGATGCCGTTGATAAAAAGCAAATAAGCCGATAAAGCATAGACTTGCTCAGCACTCAATGATTGAGGTGCTGTCAAAGGCATGGCTCGGCGAATATAGTCAAACAGAGTGGTTGCATAAGGCCAAAAACTGCCTATGGATTTCAAAGGTGCGCTGGTGCTTAAAGAAGCCGAACCACCTGTTAATTTATTGGCAGAACCACCGGTGCCGTTGACGCCATGACAGGCCTGGCATTTTTCTATATAGAGCTGCGCACCCAGTTTGGCATTGCCTTGACCTAAAGGCAGGCCTTCACCCGAGGCGGAGATGTCAATATCCCATCCTGCCAATACATGCTCAGGCAGTGTTTGCCCAATGCCTTTGGGTGAGGCGGTTTGTGCAATGACAGGCCAAGGCATGCTCACAGCACAAGACAATAAAAAGATTTGCAGGCCAGTAAGAAGCTTATGCATGGACATTACGGACCTCGCCCTGTGCAGACACTTGCCATGTTTGGATAGCGTTGTTGTGGTAGTAGAAATTCATACCTTTGTCAGCAATGATTTGTGTGCGACTGGGTTGTACGTGCCCAAACTCATCGGTGGCTCGGCTTTGTAACAACGCGGGCTGCCCAGTCCATTGCCACGGCAGGCGAAATCGAACCAAGGCTTTGCTTTGAATGGGCTCTTGCAGTACCGCTTCTTGCCATTGCTTGCCAGCATCCACACTGACCTCAACTTTACGAATCTTTCCGCGTCCTGACCAAGCCAAACCTTGAATTTCATGAAACCCAGTCTGTTTCAAGGTTTGTCCACCCGAGGGCGTGGTGATCACGGATTTGACTTCCATGTGAAACGTGAACTGCAACGCTGTGCCATCGGGCATCAAATCGGTGTAAGCGCTGGTTTCTTCTCGACTTTGCCATGGGGCATTGCCAAGCTTGAGGCGACGCAACCATTTCACGCTCATATTGCCCTCAAATCCTGGAAGAAAAAGACGCAGCGGATAACCTTGCTCAGGGCGTAGCATTTCACCGTTTTGGGCATAAACCAACATGGCGTCATCCAAGGCCTTGGCCATTGGGATGCTGCGAGTCATGCTGGCAGCGTCAGCACCTTCAGCCAACAACCAGGTAGCTTGCCGATGAATACCTGCTTCTTGAAGAATGGTCGAAAGCCTAACGCCCGTCCATTCACAACACGACAGCATACCGTGGGTATCTTGGGCAGTGATGCCCGTGGGTTTTTTCAACTCCAAAGCGCTATTGCCAGAGCATTCCAAAAAATAGGTCTTGGACTCGGAGGGGAAGCGCACGATATCTTCCATGGTGAATATCAACGGGCGTTCCACCATGCCGTGCAACATGAGTCGATGTTCATCTGGCGGAATGGTTGGAAAGCCTGCATGGTGGCGTTCAAAGACCAAACCATTGGGGGTGAGCGTGCCGTGAAGCGATTGAAGCGGTGTGCGTGAAGCTGTGGGGTAAGGTCCCGGGTTAGGCAAGAGCGCACGTTTGACATGTTGCTCATGGGGGGACGGAATGCCATAAGCAGGACTCAAAAAGGGCTTGCCAAGCGCTTTGGACCAAGAGGGCACATGGGGCGGTAAGTTGCTTGAGGTATCTTGAGCAAAGCTGCTCACGCTGCTCGTGGCAGCCAGCCCCAGCGCACCTGTTGATTGAAGCCATTGTCTACGGGAGCTGGTTTTTGAGGGCATGGTATCAATGTGTCAGTTTGTATTTCATTTGAAAGCTGATGCCACCGTATAGCTTGTCTTTTACAGTGGGAATGATGGCTGTGTTGAGTCCCCATTGTGCACCCTCCCATGACACAACGGGAATCAAAGCTGGAAACCACCCGCCTTGATTGGCGCGAGGATAACCATCAAAAGCACCTACGACAGCGCCCGCTTTGAAGTTTTGCCAACGCCAAGGCAACACATACATGCCTACATAGTCGGAATGTTGGTTATCGCTGTTTTTAAAGCCGCCAGCTGTTATCGAATATGTGTCGTTCAGTGTCCACTCCAACCCCAGTCCTGGATTGGCATTGCGTAAGCCTTTGTTATGGTCAAAATGCGCGGTATAAAAACCTGCATTAACCCAGAGAGATGGCCTACCGAGGCTGTCAGCTTTGGCCAGGCTAGTGCATAAACCCATCACAACCGCTGCTGCAATACGCGTAGGTTTATACAACTTCATAGCGTGGCAAACACCTCGGCGGCGGCTTGCACCGTGGCGGCGATGTCGTCTGCCGTGTGCGCACCGCTGACAAAACCAGCTTCGTACAAGGCTGGTGCGATGTACACGCCTTTGTCCAGCAGACCGTGGAAGAGTTGGTTGAACTTGGGGCTGTCGCTGGTCATGACCTTGGCATAGTTTTGCGGCAACTCGGGCAGCAAAAAGAAACCAAACATGCCCCCTTGGCAATCGGCGCTGAACGGCACCCCCGCTTTGGCGGCAGCGGCTTTGAGGCCATCGACCAAGCTTTGGGTGCGTGCAGAAAGCGCATCGAAGAAACCAGGTTTGGAAATTTCTTTCAAGGTAGCCAAGCCGCAAGCGGTGGCCACCGGGTTGCCACTCAAGGTGCCGGCTTGGTAGACAGGCCCCAGGGGCGCGAGTTGTTCCATCACGGCGCGCTTGCCACCAAATGCGGCCAGCGGCATGCCGCCACCAATCACCTTGCCCAACACCGTGAGGTCGGGCTCGAAGCCTGGCAAGGACTGGGCATACACGCTTTGGGCGCTGCCCAAGGCCACGCGGCAGCCGGTCATCACCTCGTCAAACACCAACAAGGCGCCATGCTGGCTGCACAGCTCGCGGCAACGCTTCATGAATGGCACGCTGGCGCGCACAAAGTTCATGTTGCCGGCGATGGGCTCGATCATCAAACACGCCAATTCTTTGCCGTGCAATGCGAAAGCCTCTTCCAGTTGAGCGATGTTGTTGAACTCCAGCACCAAGGTGTGCTGCACCACCTCGGGCGGCACACCGGCGCTGGTGGGGTTGCCAAAGGTGGCCAAACCCGAACCGGCTTTCACCAGCAGTGCATCGGCGTGGCCGTGGTAGCAGCCTTCGAACTTGATGATCTTGCTGCGGCCCGTGGCACCGCGTGCCAAACGCAAGGCACTCATGCCGGCCTCGGTGCCCGAGCTGACCAAGCGCACCATGTCCATGGAGGGCATGAGTTTCAACAAGGCTTCGGCGAGTTCTATTTCGCGCTCGGTGGGCGCGCCGTAAGAGAAACCTTCGAGTACCGCTTTTTGCACCGCCTCGACCACCGCAGGGTGGCCGTGGCCCAAGATCATGGGGCCCCAAGAGCCGATGTAGTCGATGTAACGCTTGTCGTTGGCGTCCCAAAAATAAGCGCCTTGGGCGCGTTTGACAAAGCGCGGCGTGCCGCCCACCGCGCGAAAAGCGCGCACAGGGGAATTGACGCCGCCAGGGATGACTTGGCGCGCGCGGTCGAAGAGGGTTTGGTTCAGATCGGTCATGGTCTTTCCATTGGTCTAGCGAAATATTCAGTGTCGGGTGTGGTGTCCAGGCAAGGAAAAATCATCGGCCGTGGCGGTCAGGTCTTGTTCATCCGTCAACGAACCACTGTCGTCAACGCTGTGTGCCCAAAATAAGCGATCTGCTACTGCATGACCCATGCCTGGTCGAAATCCTGCATCTAAACTGCCATCAAGGTAGCCAAGCGCTTCGCTTGAGGCGGCTTCCAAGTCATCTCCCATGGCCAACAAGCCTGCCAAAGCGGCACTCAAGGTATCGCCCGCCCCCGTAAAAACCGCATCAAAGCGTTCGATGGTTTCACTGACCATGACATTCAAAGGGGTTGCCAAGGCATTTTCCATGTGTTGGCCACCTGCTTGGGGCAAGCCAGTGACAAAGGTGTAAGGCACGCCTTTTTCTGCAGCAGCTTTGGCCAAGTCTCGGGCCGTGGGGTTTCTGTCACTTCCCCATTCAGGCAAAAGCCATCGCCAAAGTGTGCTGTGGTTGCCCACCAGGACCGTGGTCTGCGGCAACACCAATTCCATGAAGGCATCTTGGTAGGCATCGATAGATTCGTCTTGCCACCAAGACAGGCTGGGCATGTAAGCGACTACCGGTACATCAGCGTAGTCGGCACAAATCTCAGCCACTGTGGACAAAACATCGGGAGAGCCACAAAAACCAATTTTGATCACTTGTACCGCGATGTCTTCCAAAATGGTACGAGCTTGTTCATCGACGGTGTCTTCTTCTACAGCCACATGGTCAAACACCTCGGCTGTATCTCGTACATAACTGCCTGTTGAGATAGCCAATACATGTGCGCCCACGGAGGACATCGCCAAGATGTCGGCTGTTAAACCGCCTGCTCCGCTGGGATCGTTGGCATTGAAACACAGCACGCATGGGTGCGCCATTTCCTCAGATTGGCCTTCATCAGGCAAGGGGTTAGGTGTGTTCATGGGCCATCTATAGAATCTGAATCATTCTATGCCACCGCTTTAGCGGGTTTTACCTGATTAACTTGAAAGACTTGACTGTGAACAAGACTTGGATGTGCTTGATTTGTGGATGGATTTACGACGAAGCTGCTGGTGCGCCTGAGGAGGGCATAGCCGCCGGAACACCTTGGGATCAAGTCCCCATGAACTGGACCTGCCCTGAGTGCGGCGCGCGCAAAGAAGATTTTGAAATGGTGCAAATTTAAAACGCTGTCAGCGTTCATTCACCTTCTTTCTTGCTTTTCACCACGCTGTAGCGCAATAAAGTTTTTAAACGGGCCTTGGCATGGTCCACGATGGGCTGGGGGTAAGTCTCTCCAAGCTTGACATGGGCCGCTTGCAGCACCACAGGCTTGGCCATCCAAGGTGCGTGTATGGCGTCATCTGGCAAACCCGCCAGTTGGGGCAGATAACGGCGAATGAATTTTCCTTGGGGATCGAATTTCTCGCTCTGGTTAACAGGATTGAAGATACGAAAGTAAGGTTGTGCATCACAACCACTGGAACTGGCCCATTGCCACCCGCCGTTGTTGGCTGCTAAATCGAAGTCAATCAAATGCTTGGCGAAATACTGTTCTCCCCAACGCCAGTCTATGCCCAAGTCTTTCACCAAAAAGCTGGCCACCACCATGCGTAAGCGGTTGTGCATATAGCCGGTTTGGTTGATTTGTGCCATGGCCGCATCTACCAAGGGATAGCCGGTTTGACCTTGGCACCATGCTTCAAACAACACATTGGCGACTGTGCCTGTTTCCCAAACAATGGCGTCGTAAACCGGTTTGAAAGATTGCGTCACAACACGTGGGTGGTGGTGCAGTATTTGGTGGTAAAAATCGCGCCAAATCAATTCACCCAACCATGTTTGGGCACCTGCATCGCCTTGCTGAGCCAAGGGGTAAGCCAGTCGTGCTAACTGCCTGACAGAGACAGTGCCAAAACGTAAATGCACGCTCAAGTAACTGGGGCCTTTCACGCCTGGAAAGTCTCGTGTTTGTTGGTAAAGGCCGATTCGCTGTGTGAAGTCTTTCAATAAATGGGCTGCACCACTGCTACCCGCCTGTATGTGCAAACCCGACAAATCCACGGTATCAAATCCCAGTTCATTCAAAGACGGTAGATCTTGGCGCAACACCTTGGGTATGGGTGCCAATTGCCCGGGCGTGGGTTTGACGGGTCTTTCACTCAGATCAGCGGGTGTTACTTTTTTTAGCCAATTGTTTTTGTAAGGTGTGAATACGCCATAGGGTTGATTGTTTTGGGTCAATATGTCACTGCGTTCAAAAACCACATGGTCTTTGTAGGTGACAAAGGCGACCCCCATATTCTGAAGCGCTTCGCGTACTGCACTGTCACGCGCTAGCGCATAAGGTTCATCATCATGATGACTGAAGACAGCTTGTATACCCATTGTTTTGACCATGTCTGCCAAATGCGCCAGAGGGTCGCCATGACGCACGATCAAACCGCTGTCGTCTGTACCAGACAGCGCCTTCAGTTGTTGGTTGAGGTCGAGCAAGCTGGCATGGATAAAGGCCACGCGCCTGTCTTGGCGAGGCAAGGATGCCAAAATATGGGCGTCAAACACAAAAGTACAAAACACATGCTTGCTTTGTTGCAGTGCATGGTGCAGCGCCGTGTGGTCTTGTGCGCGCAAATCACGCCTAAACCACACCAGTGATCGGTCAAAACGCGCTGATGGAGTAAGTTTCATCTTCAGCCTTAAAATAGGTCCATGTCCTTAGATTCTGCGCCGATCAACCTTACCCATCACTTTTTGATCGCCATGCCCGGTCTGATGGATGAATCGTTCAACCGCAGTGTGGTCTACATGTGCGAACACAGCGACAGGGGCGCATTGGGTTTGATTATCAACAAACCCAGCACCCTGCGTATGCAAGAACTGTTTGAAAAAGTAGAACTCCATTTAGGTCGTTCAGATTTGATTGAAATTCCTGTCTTTCAAGGTGGCCCGGTTCATACCGAGCGTGGCTTTGTATTGCATGAACCGCTATCGCTTTCCCAACCCTCTTCAGATGTCTCTGAGGCCACCTATGCATCCACTTTGACCATTCCCGGAGGATTGGAGATGACCACCTCCAAAGACGTGTTGGAGGCCTTGTCTACGGGTGCTGGGCCTAAACGGGTATTGATCACTTTAGGCTACTCTGCTTGGGCACAAGGGCAACTTGAGTCTGAACTGGCAGAAAACAGTTGGCTAACCGTTGAAGCAGATCCGCAGGTTATTTTTGATACGCCCATAGAGCAGCGTTATGACCGCGCTTTGGCATTGCTGGGCTTGCAGGCTTGGATGCTTTCACCTCATGCAGGTCACGCATGAGTCTTGCTGTGGTGTCTCCCATGGCTGCAACCGATTTGCAATCTTTTTTGGCTTTTGATTTTGGGCAACAACGCACAGGTGTTGCTTATGCTTCGCGCATGATGGGGCAGGCCAGGCCAGAGGGTTCTGTGCACGCAAGTGGTCAAGCCCGTTGGCCTTTGATTGCCAAGCACATTGACAAATGGCAACCAGAAGCTTTAGTGGTTGGAGTCCCTTTCCACCCAGACGGTGCGATCCACGAGAACACGTTGCAAGCACAAAAATTTGCCAGACAACTGCGCGCGCGTTTTGGGTTGCCCGTGTTCGAAGTGGACGAGCGCTACTCCACCACCGAGGCGCGTAGCCAAGGTGTAAAAGATGTGGATGCGGCATCTGCTTGCGTCATCTTGGATCAATTTCTCAGAAGTCTCAACGCATGAATGCTGCTCTTTCCAACCTCAACGCACAAGCTTTGTACCAACAGCTTTTGGCGAATCTTCGAAGCAAGTTAATGCCTGAGGCACATTTGGTGGGTATCACCTCTGGAGGGGCATGGTTGGCGCAGGCTTTACACCAAGACTTGGCTTTGCCCACTTCTTTGGGTATTGTGTCATCATCTTTGCACCGTGATGATTTTTCTAAGCGTGGCATGGCAGACAGCGTTGCCACCAAATTGCCTTTTGAAGTTGAGGGTGCTGTGATTTGGTTGGTCGACGATGTACTGTTTACTGGACGAACCATTCGCGCTGTGGTGAATGAGTTGTTTGACTATGGTCGCCCTAAAGCGGTTCACCTGGCTGTGTTGGTTGACCGCGGTGGAAGAGAGTTACCAGTTCAAGCAGATGTGGTTGCTGTGCAGATCAGCTTGCCGCCTACTCAGACCTTGCGATTGACCCGCGACAGCCAAGCACAATTTGCATTTTCCTTGGAAGACTAAGGCATGCTGTACAAACGCAACCCTCAACTCAATAAAAACGGCGAACTGATCCATTTGCTTTCTACTGAGGGCTTGTCTCGCGATATCCTCACACATATTTTGGACACAGCCACCCAGTTTGTGTCTGTCAGTGACCGAGACGTGAAGAAAGTGCCTTTGTTGCGTGGTAAATCGGTATTCAATTTGTTTTTTGAAAACAGCACCCGCACCCGTACCACGTTTGAAATTGCTGCCAAACGACTGAGCGCAGATGTTTTCAATTTAGACATTGCGCGTTCTTCGGCCAGCAAGGGCGAAACGCTGCTAGACACCATCGCCAATTTGAGCGCCATGGCGGCCGATATTTTTGTGGTTCGCCACAGTGAGTCAGGTGCCCCTTATCTGATTGCAGAGCATGTTGCACCCCATGTGCATGTCATCAATGCCGGCGACGGTCGACATGCCCACCCCACCCAAGGCTTGCTCGATGCCTACACCATCCGCCATTTCAAAAAAGATTTTTCTAATCTTCGGGTGGCGATTGTGGGCGATGTGTTGCACTCAAGGGTGGCGCGATCTGATATTCACGCTTTCACCACGCTGGGTTGTGCCGAGGTGAGGGTGGTGGGGCCACGCACCTTGATCCCTTCTGACTTGTCACACTTAGGCGTAAAGGTTTTTTATACCCTTGAAGAAGGCATACGCGACTGTGATGTGGTCATAGCACTGCGTTTGCAAAACGAGCGCATGAGCGGTGCCTTATTGCCATCAAGCCAAGAGTATTTCAAAAATTTCGGATTGACGACAGCCAAGTTGCAAGCTGCCAAGCCCGATGCGATTGTGATGCACCCCGGGCCCATCAACCGCGGCGTGGAGATGGAGTCGGCGGTGGTTGATGGACCGCAAAGTGTGATCTTGAACCAAGTGACTTTTGGTATTGCGGTTCGCATGGCGGTGATGTCCATTGTTGCGGGGAATGACGCATGAGAACCTTGGTACAAAACGGTCACGTCATAGATCCTGCAAGTGGCATGAATACCCAAGCCGATGTTGCTATCGCCAATGGAACTGTGGTGGGCTTAGGTGACATTTCTTCCGATTTCCATCCGGATACAACCCTTGACGCTTCGCATTGCTGGGTCATTCCTGGCTTGGTAGATGCTGGCGCTCGCTTGGGTGAACCAGGTCATGCCCATGAAGGCATGCTGGACAGTGAATTGGCGGCAGCGGTCGCCGGTGGTGTGACCAGTGTGGTGTGTTTGCCGGACACACAACCTGTGCTGGATGAGCCCGGTTTGATTGAGATGTTGCAGTTCCGTGCGAAGCGTTTGCATTTGGCCAACGTGTTTCCCTTAGGTGCTTTGACCAGAGGCTTGGAGGGTGAAATTTTGACGCCCATGGTTGAACTCACTGCTGCGGGTTGTGTGGGGTTTACCCAAGCCGAGCATGCAATTCCCAATACCCAAGGTTTGCAACGTGCCATGCAATACGCCGCTACTTTTGGTTATGGAGTGTGGCTACGAGCGCAAGACAGTTTCTTGGGAAAAGGTATTGTTGCCAGCGGACCGTTGGCGACACGCATGGGTTTGAGTGGGGTGCCCGTTGCCGCAGAAACCATTGCTTTGCATACCTATATTGACCTCATGCGCATGACCGGTGCGCGTGTGCATATCAGCAAACTTTCCAGTGCTGAGGGTGTTGCGATGGTTCGTTCAGCCAAGGCTGAGGGTTTGCCTATAACGTGTGATGTCAGCATTCATAACTTGCATTTCACAGACGCAGACATAGGCTACTTTGACACGCGCGCACGTTTGACACCGCCTTTGCGGCAACAACGAGACCGGGATGCTTTGCGACAAGGTTTGGCAGACGGTACGGTCGATGTACTGGTCTCTGATCACACGCCGGTCGAAGGCGATGCCAAGGCCTTGCCCTTTGCCCAAGCTGAGCCTGGCGCCACAGGGCTGGAGCTTTTACTGAGCGCTTGTTTGAAGTGGGCAATCCAAGAGGGTATAGACCGTTTGCGCGCATTGCAAGTGGTGACCAGTGCACCCGCTTCGCTGTTGGGTCCATCGAACAGCAAAGGGCGTTTGTTTGTGGGCGGTCCTGCCGATCTTTGCGTGGTCGATCCAACTGCAAGCTGGCAGGTATTGCCAGAAAATTTGCGCAGTCAAAGCAAACACACGCCTTTTGCTTTCGACTTAAGCGGCAGTGAAATGACAGCCCAAGTACGGGCAACCTTGGTAGAAGGACGGTTGGCCTACCAAGCACCTGGCATGTTTTAGAGCAAGCTGTCAGACCAAATATTTTGCGCCCAATTCCAAGCATAAGTTGCTTCTAAGGTATTGGCTTCTGAAGAAACACCCCCAGAGCCAGGTACGGTTTTATAGGTTTTTTCTTCCACATTGAACTGATGCACCGATGCCACATGAACCACCATGTTGTCACTCACATAGCTGTAGCAGGTGTTGGTTAAAAAGGGTGAAGGATTAACCTCCAGGTCAGTGAGTTGGGCCACCACAGCAGCTGCAGCAACTTTGGCGTGTGAATTGGCCATGTGGCCGGATTTGGGCATGGCAGGCGCAGCCAACATGGCGTCACCCAGAATATGAATGTCTTTGGCAACCGAAGACTCAAAAGTGAGGTAGTTGACGCCACACCAACGTTTATTGGCGTTGGCCAATCCTGTTTGTGTCGCAACAGTGCCAGCACGCATACTGGGGAGAACATTCAACACATCGGCGTGAACACTTTCTTGGACATCAAATTTGATGAGGCCTGCGTTGGCATCTACCGCAGTGACTTTGTGGTTAGGGCGGAACTCCAAAATATCTTTGTAGTTTTCTGACCAGAATTTTTTGAACAAAGGTCCTTTGGAGGTCACATCAGGGTTGGCATCCAGAATCAGCACTTTGGATTTGGGTTTGTACTGCTTGAAATAAAAAGCCACTTGGCTGGCGCGTTCATAAGGGCCAGGAGGGCAACGGTAAGGAGCTTCAGGAACGGTTAAGGCATACACCCCCCCGTCGGGCATGTCTTGCAGCTGTTTGCGCAAAGCTGTGGTTTCGGGTCCTGCCTTCCAGGCCTGAAGAATACGACCACTTTCATGTGCAGCTTGCAAGCCTTCAATGCTGTCAAGCATCAATTCAATGCCTGGTGAAAGCACCAGTTTGTCGTAGGCTAGTGTGGGCCCTTTGGCAAGTGTCACGGTTTTTTTGTCAGGATCAATGCGGGTGACGCGGTCTTGAACGATTTGAACACCATGCTTTTTGGCAAGGGTATCGTAGGAGGTGGTGAGGTCTTGCAGGGTTTTACTCCCGCCAATGACCAAATTGGACATGGGGCATGAAATGAACTCGGCATTGGGCTCAACCAGCATCACCGGAATTTTGTAGGCAGACAGAAGACGAATGTATTTGGCTGCTGTGGCACCGCCATAGCCACCGCCAATCACGATCACTTGGGCTTTGGTCGCTGCATTTTGGGCAAACACGGAATGACCCATTAGCGAGGTGGTGGCACCCATGGCAAGGCTGTAACGAAGCAGTTGTCTTCTTTGCATGGCGGGCTTTCAGCGTGTTTGGGTGGCGAAATAGTCGGCAAGGCTGGTGATTTGTGCATCACTCAGCCCTTTGCTGATTTGATGCATCACGGTGGCTTTGCGTGAGCCGTCCTTGAATGCTTGCATTTGCTGTACCAGATAGTCTTTGGGCAGACCTGCCAAAGGTGGAACCGCAGATTTGTCTACGGTTCGGCCCTCGCTGCCATGGCAATTGGCGCACATGGCTGCATTGGCACGTTGGTGCAGTTTTTCGGCATTTTGCGCTTGCGCTTGAATACAGCCCATAAACAAGCTAAATGCAAACAGTGTTTTGTATAAAAAGGGAAAAGTTATGCGCATAAAGGATTTTCCTGGTGGGGAGATAAATGTAACGCTTTGTGGTGCTTTCGCGGCCTGGCAATGAAAAAAATCCGTTGCTTTATATGTCTGAAATCGCCAATACCCACGCTGATTCTTCAATAAATGCATAAGCTTCATCGCCAATTCGTATCAGCGAGAGATGGTCGCTCATACCTGCCAAGGTAATGCCGGGTTCGATCAGCAAACTGACCTCACCCATCAATGTACCGCGACTTTTGCGAATCACGATTCCCGTGGTGCTTGGCTTAGGTTGGCGGCCTTTGGGGGGAACGATTTTGATGGCAGTGGCTTTGCAAAGGGCTAATAGATCTTGGTCCTTTTTGATGTCTAGCAACTCAGCGCTGGTGGCGGTAATGCTGGAATGAAACACATTGCCCCCCCTTGTGGCGAACATCACCCGAACAAAAGGTCCCTTTTTAACCACGCCACGCACGACCACTGGCAGCTGGTTGCGCATGCTGGTGCGCAAGCCCAATAACTGGCTGGTGTTTTGATAGGCTTGTGCGCTGCTCTTGGTTTTACGCATCAGCTGTTCTTTCATCTGCGTCAACTCAGATGAGGCGCGAAGCAGGTTTTTTCCAGCTTGGGTTAGGCGAGCGCCACCACCACCTGCACCACCTACATTTTTCTCAACCAAGGGCGTCCCAGCGATATTGCTCAGCACATCCAGCGCTTGCCATGCAGCTTTGTAGCTGACACCAGCCAGTCGAGCGGCTTGCGAAATAGAGCCTGCATCCTCCAGTTTGCGAAGGATGTCCAGGCGCATATCGGTTTTATGGTGACCTAAAGCTTTTCCAAGGTCATGAGATTTTGTATTTTTCATCAGGGCAAATGTTGAAAATGGATGGTATATTCGCTATTCTTTAAATGAATAGCGAATGAATTTCGTTATTTTAATAATGGAACACGACCAATGAGGAAAGTATTTTTTTTATGCCTGTTTATGAGCCAAACGCTGGTTCAGGCCACTGAACTGACTGTTTCAGCTGCTGCCAGCCTGACGCAGGCATTTCAGGAGATTGGGATGTTGTTTGAAAAACAGCATCCCGATACCAAGCTTAGATTGAATTTTGGCGCATCTGGTGCCTTGCTTCAGCAAATAGCCAATGGCGCACCTGTGGATGTGTTTGCCAGCGCAGACACGGACACCATGGACAAAGCGGTAAGCAAAGGCGTTGTGGTTGCGACCGATGTCAAAGTGTTTACCCATAATAAATTGGTATTGATCTCACCCATGCGCTCAACGCTTGCAGTGATGCAGCTTTCAGACCTCAAGAAACCTGACATCAAGCGAATTGCCATGGGCTCACCCACCAGCGTCCCTGCGGGTCATTATGCACAAGAGGTTTTAGAAAAATTAGGCTTATGGAGTGAATTGAAAGATAAAGTTATTCAAACATCTAATGTCCGGCAAGCCTTGGATTATGTGTCCCGTGACGAAGTGGACCTGGGTTTTGTTTATGCAAGTGATGCACTACTGATGCAAGACAAAGTGAAAGTGATGTTTCAAGTGCAAACCACCACCCCGATTCAATACGCCATAGCAAAGGTAAATTCAAGTCCACAAACAGATACAGCAAATAAATTTATTGCATATCTTCAAGCAAGCAGTGCACAGGTTGTGTTGAGAAAATACGGTTTTGGAAATCGATGATGAG
>DAIQOH010000035.1:0-16702 GCA_036787995.1 Limnohabitans sp.
ACTTGGATGTAGTCCACATGGGCGTTGGTGGTGATTTCACCGGCCAACACCACCAAACCAGTGTTGGTCAGGGTTTCGGCAGCCACGCGGCTGCGGGGGTCTTGTTTGAAGATGGCATCCAAGATCGCGTCAGAAATTTGATCTGCCACTTTGTCGGGATGACCTTCGGACACAGATTCGGATGTGAATAAATAATCGTTCGCCATGAAATACTCCTTTGAATGGTTGGACGCGTTGCCTTACCAAGAAGTACGGCGAACGCTTTAGCAGATGGCTGACAAGTCAGCCGACTCTTACGAGTGTGTCGCCCTGCAAGTTGCTTCATTAACTCAGCGACAATCGGCATTCTAATCACAATCAACGGGCGCCCAATGCGCTTTCGTTGCCAAACGCATTTGCTTATTCATGACCCACTTGTTTCGTTTTCTTGCCTTGATACCTTTGCGATGGATGCAGGGTTTGGGTAAGGTTTTGGGTTGGTTGGTGTGGTGGTTTTCGCCAGCCTACCGTTCGCAATTTCAACGCCAAATACAAGCGGCTGGATTGACATGGCCGCAAACCCGTGGGGCAGTGGCAGCCACAGGCAAGATGGTGGCCGAATTGCCCTGGCTATGGGCCAGAGCGCCGGGTCAATCGGTGTTGCCGCGTGTGCAATGGGAGGGCTTGCCCTATTTCGAATCGGCTATGCAAGCAGGTAAAGGCGTGATTTTGTTGTCACCGCACTTGGGCTGTTGGGAGATGGGTGGACAAGCTTTGGCAGAAAAAATGGGGCCACATTACGGTGACTTGTTGGCTTTATACCGACCACCAAGAAAAGCTTGGTTGCAAGAGGTGGTGGGACTGTCGCGTCAGCGAGCTTTTTTTAAAACCGCCACTGCGTCGTTGCGAGGTGTGCGTGCCTTGGTCAAGCATTTGCGGGCGGGCGGTTACACCGCCATCTTGCCTGACCAAGTGCCGCCAGAAGGTCAAGGGGTATGGGCCCCGTTTTTTGGTCGACCGGTTTACACCATGACCTTGTTACCCAAGTTAGCCCAACAAACAGGGGCTACCGTTTTACTGGCTTGGTGCGAACGCTTAGATGCAGGCCGTTATGTGTTTCATGTGTTGCCCCCAAGTTTGCAGGACTTGAACCAAGCGAACACCACGCCCTATCAAGCCGCACTGTCAATGAACCAGGCCATTGAAAGCATGGTGTTGACGCGTCCCGATCAATACCTGTGGGGCTATGCGCGTGACAAACAACCACGCGCAGGTGATTGACGATGAATGCCATCGTGCTTGGGCTCATGCTGGTTTTGCGTTACTTGCCTTTGCCACTGCTGCGCGCATTGGGTTTTGTTTTAGGTCAACTTTTATGGTGGTTGGCTAGCAAACGGCGCAAGGTGGTGTTGACCAATTTGGCATTGTGTTTTCCTGGACTGAGTACACAGCAGCAACGCGATAGGGGGCGAGCGCACATGGTGTTGTTTGCCAAAGCTTGGTTGGACCGCGCTTGGCTATGGCATGGCAGTGTTGACATGGTTACAAGTCGATTGCATTTGACGGGCGAGGTACAGGCTTTGCAACAAAGCACAGGCGCGGTGGTATTCGCGCCGCACTTTGTAGGATTGGACGCGGGTTGGACAGCTTTGTGTGTGCATCTGCCGCGCAATTTCACCACGGTGTACACGCCTCAGCGTTCAGCGGCGATCGACGAATGGGTGATGGCAGGTCGCCAGCGTTTTGGGCAGGTGCGCTTGTTTCGCCGAGAGGATGGTTTCAAAGCCATCGTCAAGGCCTTGCGCAAGGGTTCGTTGCTTTACCTTTTACCCGATATGAACTTTCGCATGGAAGATTCAATTTTTGTGCCGTTTTATGGTGTCCCCGCTGCAACCGTCACCACCCTGCCGCGCTTGTCTCGCTTAGGGCAGGTGCCGGTGGTGCCTCTCACCTCACGTTTGACACCCCATGGCTACGAGGTACAGGTTCACGCTGCATGGACCGATTACCCCACTGACGACGTTGAAGCAGACACCGCGATGATGAATCAGCGATTACAAACATGGATTGATGCCATGCCAGCGCAGTACTACTGGGTGCACAAGCGGTTCAAGTCACGTCCCCATGATCAGGCTTCGCTCTACCCGCCGGGCACCGATTAAGTTTGCTTTAAAAACGCCAACAAGCTTTGCGCAACCAATGCAGGCTGCTCGTGCACCAACCAATGGCTGCCATCGGCGATGCGTTGCAAGGTCAGCTCGGGTATGTAGTCCTCTAAGCCATCGACCAAGCTGGGGGGCAAGGCGATGTCGTGCATGCCCCACAACACCAAAGTAGGCACCCCGATGTCCAACATGGACTTGGGCAAGGTGATTGCTGCGGCGGCAGCATCCGCATCCCGCGGCGGGCGCAGTGGGGAGGCGCGGTAGTAATTGAGTGCGCCGGTTAAACCTTGCGACCACACTTCTCGGTACTGCGCTTTGACCTCGTCGGTCAGCCAAGCATAGGGGCCATCCTGTGCACCCATGTTGGTGAAAAAAGCCCATAACCGGCGGTAATCATCCTCGGCCAGCAAGGTTTCGGCATCGGGTCGAATCAAGAAATTCATATAGGCGCTGGCGGCTTGCTGTTCGGGGCTGGACTGCAGTTCGCGTAAAAATGTGCCCGGGTGGGGCGAGTTGATGATGGCCAATTGGCGCAGCAACTCGGGGTGTTGGTTGGCCATGTTCCAAGCCACAGCGCCGCCCCAGTCGTGGGCCACAAGACATGCCAAGGGTTGTTGAGGCGACAACTGTTCTTTCAAAGCCACCAAATCGTGTACCAAATGTTTGGCGCGGTAGGCAGCAACATCGCTGGGTGCGCTTGAACCCGCATAGCCGCGAAGATTGGGTGCGACACACCAATAACCGCCATGCGCTGGGTCAGAAAAAAACGCCAGCATCTCGTCCCACACAAAGGCGGCCTCAGGAAAGCCATGCAAAAACAGCATCACAGGGCGGCCTTGAACGCCGGCAACACGGCAATCTAAATGGATGCCATTGGACAGATTGAAAATATGCTGTTTCATTCGATGGGTGTGGTTGTGACAGCGGTATGGGTCCAGTCGAAGAGTTGCATGCTCACCTCTTCAACACCTTGTTTTTTCAGCGCAGAAAACAAATGCGCTTGGCCCCCGCCTGACTGCAGTTTGGCAATCGACAAGGCTTTTTGCGCCTCGCTGCGGTTAAGTTTGTCAGCCTTGGTCAGCAGCATTAAAAACTTCAAGCCGTTCTCTACCTTGGGGCGTATCACTTCAAGCAAAATTTCATCGAGTTCGGTCAGACCCAGTCGTGGGTCGCACAGCAGCACCACGCCTTTCAGGTTGTCCCGCGTCATCAGGTAATTGGCCATCACCCGCTGCCAGCGCACTTTGTCAGCTTTAGGCACAGCGGCGTAGCCATAGCCGGGCAGGTCGGCCAACACCGCATCGGTTTGGTTTTGCCTTCCCAGCGCAAACAGGTTGATGTGCTGGGTACGGCCAGGGGTTTTGGAGGCATAAGCCAGTTGCCGCTGCTGGGTCAGGACATTGATGCAAGAAGATTTACCCGCGTTTGAGCGTCCGACAAATGCAATTTCGGGTTGGTCATAGGCGGGCAGGTGGTGCAGCTGGGCGGCGGTGGTTAAAAAACGGGCAGTGTGCAACCAGCCCACGGCCTGTTTGATACGCTGCGCTTGTATGTCGTCCAGCGGGGGAGAGCTTGAGGCCAAAGGGTTTCTTCCAGAGCGCCCAAAGAGGCGAACAGGGCCGCATTGTAGAATCCTTGAAGTTTGATAACCCCTTAAAGCCATGACTTTTTTTGCCCGATTGCTGATTGCTATCAGCGCATTGGCTGCCACCACCCTGGCGTTTGCCAACGATACACCTGCTGCCCCTGCCAAAGCTGACCCAGCCAAAGGCGCCGCTTTATTCGGTGCTGTTTGTACCTCCTGCCATGGCGCAGACGGCAATTCGGCTGCGCCCATTTACCCCAAGCTGGCGCAGCAACACCCTGAATACATCGCCAAGCAACTGGGTGAGTACAAGTCTGGCAAGCGCGCGAATGCCATCATGAGTGGCATGGCTGCCTCCTTGAGCGAAGACGATGCGCGCAATATCGCCGCTTTTGTATCCAGTAAAACCGCCAAGCCTGGTTTCGCCAAAGACAAAGACCTTGCCACCTTGGGTGAAAAGATTTACCGCGGTGGCATTGTCGATCGCCAAATCCCTGCCTGTGCCGGTTGCCACAGCCCTACAGGCGCTGGCATTCCCTCGCAGTACCCACGTTTGGCTGGCCAGCATGCTGAATACACCATTTCCCAACTCACCCAGTTCCGCGATGGCGTGCGTTTGAACAGTCTGCAAATGGGCCAAGTTGCAGCCAAACTCAATGACAAGGAAATCAAAGCCTTGGCTGACTATATTGCGGGATTGAACTAAACTTTTTGTTTTCACTCAACTGCACAAGGGCTGACGTGATGTCGGCCCTTTTTGTTTGGAGATTTGCCCATGTTGATCCGTTCCTCGCCTGATGTTGCCAGCACCGTTTTACCCAGCGAAATCACGCCTAAGACGGTCTATCAAAACAGACGAGCTTTGCTGCAACAAGGCCTGGGCTTGGGTTTGCTTGGCAGTGTCGGGGCATCGTGGTCTCAAACCAGTCTTGCCCCAACCGTGGCACCTGGCAAATTGCCTGCCTTGGCCAGTAAACGCTCAACGCTAGAAAACGCCCTTGCAACAGATGTGCCCACCGCTTATGCATATGCCAGTACCTACAACAATTACTATGAATTTGGTACCGACAAGTCTGAGCCTGCGCGCACCGCGCATACCTTAAAGACCAAGCCTTGGACTTTGGAAATAGAGGGTTTGGTGAAAAAGCCCTTGCGCTTGGGGTTGGAAGAGGTGATGAAGTTGGGCGCCATGGAAGAACGCATTTACCGCATGCGTTGCGTCGAGGGATGGTCCATGGTCATTCCTTGGATGGGATTTTCTTTGTCTGCTTTGATCAAATATGCCGATCCCTTGGGCAGCGCCAAATACCTGGAATTTGTGACCTTGGCCGACCCCAAGACCATGCCCATGGTCGGCTCGCGTGTGTTGGACTGGCCTTATACAGAGGGGCTGCGCATGGACGAAGCCATGCATCCGCTCACACTGCTGACATTTGGCATGTATGGGGAAATCTTGCCCAACCAAAATGGCGCGCCGATTCGCTTGAACGTGCCTTGGAAATATGGTTTTAAAAATGCCAAAAGCATTGTCAAAATCCGTTTCACCGAAAAACAACCGGCCACGGCTTGGAACAAAGCCGCCGCACATGAATACGGTTTTTATTCCAATGTGAACCCTGATGTGGACCACCCCCGCTGGAGCCAAGCCACCGAGCGACGCATTGGCGAAGACGGGTTGTTCAATAAAAAGCGCAAAACCTTGATGTTCAACGGCTACGAGGCACAGGTCGCGTCTTTGTACAGCGGCATGGACTTGAGCAAAAACTTCTGACCCAACTTTGTGCTGCATGAACTGTCGTTCACTGCTTTTGTCACCTTGGGCCAAGCCTTTCTTGTGGCTGTTGCTGGCGCTTCCTGCGGTTTGGCTGATTTACGCGGCGTTCAATGATCTTTTAGGCGCCAACCCCGCCGAGGCCTTAACACGCAGCACTGGCGACTGGACTTTGCGTGGCCTGTGCATGGTGTTGGCCATCACGCCTTTGCGCGACATCACAGCCACACCTGCACTGCTGCGCTTTCGCCGCAGCTTGGGTGTGGGTGCGTTCATTTACGCCAGCTTGCACATGCTTTGCTACGCTTGGTTTGACCAAGGTTTGGCGCTTGCAGACATCTGGCGCGACATCCTCAAACGCCCGTTTATTTGGCTGGGTTTTGGGGGGGTGCTTGCCATGCTGCCTTTGGTTTTGACCTCGTTCAATGCCGCTATTCGCTGGCTGGGTGTTAAGCGTTGGCAGAAGTTGCATCGCATGGTGTATGCCGCAGCCATACTGGCTGTGCTGCATTTTTTCTGGATGCGCGCTGGCAAAAACAACTTCACCGAGGTAGGCGTGTATGCCGCTATCTTGGGCAGTTTGTTGGTTTGGCGGATTTGGAAAGTTGTTAAAGCCCGCTGATCAAACCAATCGTTCTGCGCGCATTTGGTCTTGCGCGGTTTCTCGCTCGCGAATGATATGCACTTTGTCACCATCGACCAACACCTCGGCGGCGCGTCCACGGGTGTTGTAGTTGCTGGCCATGCTCATGCAATAGGCGCCGGCAGACATCACCGCCACGTGGTCACCGGCTTGCACCGCCAGCGAGCGGTCCCGGCCAATCCAGTCGCCGCTCTCGCACACGGGACCGACCACGTCGTAAAGCATGGCGGCAGTTGTACGCACTGCCAAGGGCTCAATGCGGTGAAACGCTTGGTACATCGCAGGGCGCGGCAAATCGTTCATCGCGGCGTCAATGATGCAAAAGTTTTTTTGCTCGCCGGGTTTCAAGAAAAGCACCTCGCTCAGGCACACACCGGCGTTGCCCACCAGTGAACGCCCTGGCTCAATCATGAGGCGACGACCGCCAAAACCGCGTGCATCCAAACGGGCCAGCAGTTGCGCCCACAGCGCATCGGCAGGGGGTGGTGTGTCGCCGTTGTAATCGATGCCCAAGCCGCCGCCAAAGTCGAGGTGGTGGATGGGTACGCCGGCGGCTTCAATGGCCTCTACCAAGTCCAGCACCTTGTCGAGTGCGTCCAGATATGGCCCTGCACTGGTGATTTGCGAGCCGATGTGGCAATCAATGCCCACCACTTTCAAACCTTTCAAAGACGCGGCATGCAAATAGCAACGCAAGGTGTCTTCGTGGGCGATGCCAAATTTATTGCCCTTCAAGCCCGTCGATATATAGGGATGGGTTTGCGGGTCCACATTGGGGTTGACGCGTATGCTCACCGGTGCGACTTTGCCGCAGGACAGCGCCACCTCGCTGAGCACATCGAGTTCCGCTTCGCTCTCCACATTGAAGCAAGCGATACCCGCATCCAGCGCTTGGCGCATCTCGGAGCGGGTTTTGCCCACGCCCGAAAAAATCACTTTGTTGGCTTGGCCACCTGCAGCCAGCACGCGGCTGAGTTCACCGCCTGAGACGATGTCAAAACCGCAACCGGCTTGGGCAAACACTTGCAACACGCCCAAAGACGAATTGGCCTTCATGGCGTAATGCACTTGCGCGTCGCGCCCCGCGAAAGCCTTTTGATATGGCGCCAAAGCGCCCAGCATGGCGGCTTTAGAGTACACAAACAAAGGCGTGCCGTGTTGCTGGGCCAAGTTGGACAAAGCCACTTCCTCCACAAACAGTTGACCATTGCGGCGTGAAAAATAAGGTGCACCAGGCAGGGCAAGGTATGTCATGGGAATAAGCTGGGTAAGCCCAGCGCTCAAGGCTGGTTTGAAGAGGGCATGGAAGAGCCGGTATCGGGCACCAAGACCTGTGGAAACTTAGCGCGGTCTTTGCCTTCAGGGTCGGTAGGGATAAACAAAGCACCTTTTTGACCACAAGCTGCCAAGCCAAAAGCCATGCTGAGTATGAGGACGGTACGTCTGCCTAGAATCTGCCAAGTCATGGTTGAAATTGTAGCCATCCCCTTTAACCTCCCAGACGCGACCTCTTACCCAATGACCGACCAGGAATTTTTGAACCACGCCGAGGCATTGTTACGCCGCTTAGAAGAACAATGCGACAGCTTGAATGACGATACAAATGCTGATATCGATAACCAACGCAGCGGCGGCATGGTCACGCTGACCTTTGCCAACCGCAGCCAAATCGTGGTTAATTTGCAAAAACCTTTGCAAGAGGTGTGGTTGGCTGCACGCAGCGGTGGCTACCACTTCCGTTTTGACGGCCAGCATTGGCAAGACACCAAAGGCCAAGGTGAGTTTTGGCATCGGCTCAGCATGGACGCCAGTGAACAGTCCGGTTTATCCCTGCATTTTGTTTAAAGCTATTTCCCTGTTACTTTTTACTCTTTGAAGAGGTCGAGGATTTTTTTCTTTTCGGCGTCCTCGCCTGTGGCGTCACGGCCTTCCATACCCAAGGAGGTCACACCCGTCGAATGGGTGAACTCTTGGAAAAACCAGTCGCCCCCTTCAAATACCACACCGCTGGGCACAGGCAACGGTGTCACAGGGGTGTTTTTCAAAGCGTTTTGCATATAGCTGATCCAAACCGGCAGACTCAACCCACCCCCGGTTTCACGGTCACCAAGTTTGCGTGGGGTGTCATAGCCAATCCATGTCACAGCGGTCAGCGTGGGGTGGTAGCCCGCAAACCACGCGTCCATAGAGTCGTTGGTGGTGCCGGTTTTGCCATAAATATCGTTGCGTTTTAAAACCTGTTGGGCGCGCATGGCGGTACCAGCACGTGTGACTTCTTGCAGCAAATGGCTCATCACAAACGCGTTGCGCGGTTCGATGGCGCGGGCACGTTCATCCAATTCGATGGGTGTGTATTGCGACAAAACCTTGCCCAGCGGGTCAGTGACTTTGGAAATCAAATACGGTTTCACCAAATACCCGCCGTTTGCAAACACCGAATAGCCCAAAGCCACTTGCATGGGGGTGACTGAACCTGCCCCCAATGCCATGGTCAGGTAAGGGGGGTGCTTCTCGGGATCAAAACCAAATCGGCTGATCCAGTTTTGCGCTTCCTTGGGGCCTACCGCTTGCAAGATACGGATAGACACCATATTTTTCGATTTGGCTAAAGCGGTTTTCAAAGGCATGATGCCTTCAAATTTGCCATCGTAGTTTTTGGGTTCCCAGGCCTGGCTACCCGTCACACTGGCATCGAAAAACAGCGGTGCATCGTTGACCTGTGTGGCAGGCGTGAACCCTTTTTCCAAGGCGGCAGAATAGATGAAAGGTTTAAAGCTCGAACCCGGTTGCCGCCACGCCTGGGTGACATGGTTGAATTTGTTTTTATCGAAATCAAAGCCACCAATCAATGAGCGGATCGCACCATCTGTGGGGTCTATCGCCACAAACGCGCCCTCTACCTCGGGCAATTGGGTTAAAGACCAATCCCCTTTGGCATTTTTGGCAATGCGCACCATCGCGCCCGCCCGCAACTTGATGTGCGGTGGTGCTTTGTCAGACAAACCCGATTGCACCGGCTTCAAGCCATCCCCCGTGATCTCTAGCACCTCGCTGTTTTGTCGCATGACGCGCACTTTTTTAGGTGCCACTTCCAGGACCACGGCGGCCAATAAATCACCTTTGTCGCCCGCTTCAATCAACGCTTCATCGATAGCTTCCTCTAGCTCTCGGGCATCGGTGGGCAAGGTGATGAATTTTTCGGGTCCTCGGTAAACCTGTCGCAGTTCATAGTCCATGATGCCGCGTCGCAAAGCTTGGTAGGCGACCTCTTGGTCATCGGCTTTGATGGTGGTGTAAACATTCAAGCCACGGGTGTAGATGTCGGCCCCGTATTGGGCGAACATGAGCTGACGCGCCATCTCGGCCACATAGTCAGCATGGGTGTTGCTAGGGGTGGTGACGCTGCGAATTTTCAGTTCTTCGGCTTTGGCGCTTTCTGCCTGCGCTTTGGTGATGAAACCGTTGTCTTGCATGCGCTCGATGATGTAGAGCTGACGTGAGCGTGCGCGTTTAGGGTTGTTGATGGGGTTGTAGGCCGAGGGTGCTTTGGGTAGGCCTGCCAGCATGGCGGCTTCGGCGATGCTTAAGTTCTGGATGGGCTTGCCAAAATAGGTTTCAGCTGCTGCCGCAAAGCCATAAGCGCGATGGCCTAAGAAAATTTGGTTCAAATAAATTTCAAAAATCTGGTCTTTGCTCAGCAAATGCTCGAGTTTGTAGGTCAGCAGCAGTTCATAAATCTTGCGGGTAAAGGTTTTCTCAGAAGACAAGTAGACATTGCGCGCTACTTGCATGGTGATGGTCGAAGCGCCTTGGCTTTTGGCGCGTCCCACGTTGGCCAAACTGGCGCGTGCCAAGCCTATGTAGTCCACCCCACCGTGCTGGTAAAAACGCGCATCTTCAATGGACAGCACGGCGTGCTTGACCACATCGGGAATGTCTTTGAAGGGCACCAGCTTGCGGCGTTCTTCGCCGAATTCACCCATCAACTTGCCCTCTACAGAAAAAACGCGCATAGACAACTTGGGGCGGTAGTCAGCCAAATCGGTGATATCAGGTAACTGGGGATAGGCCATGGCCAAGGCCACACCTACCAACAAGACCAAGGTCAATACCCCAGCCGTGCCCAGGCCAAATGCCCAGATAAAAAAGCTCCCCAGCACCTGCCACAAAGTGGAGCGGGGGGTCTTGTCCGTATCAGCGCGTGGGCTTTCGGTGGGCTTGGAGGGTGGGGACATGGGCTAGGTGTGCCGCTGTGGGGCGTCTAAAAGAGTAAGTGCATTGTAAAAACTTCGCCAGTCCAGCTTAACCCATGGAGGGATCGCCAAATTTACAACCTCGTCCTGTGTTTCAACGGGAGTGTTTATGCGTCAACTTTTCCCCCGATCGATACGCCGCAGTTTGGGCGTGGTGGTGCAATCCGATGGCCTGGCCTTGGCCCAAGCCGGCGCACTCACCCAAGGGCGTTTGCATATTCAACGCTGGCATTGGTTGGGTTTGCAAGATGCGCCCCAGACGGACAATCCATTGTTGGCGGGTTGGCCAGACCCGGCTTGGGTGCGCGCAGCCCGTCACCACACCGGTTGTCAGGCCCAAGACGCCGCATTGGCTATTGAGGACCAACGTTTGTGCCGCTACAGCTTGCAGTTGAAGACGGGCTTGAATGTGCGTGAACAAGTCAAGGCTATCGAGGCCGAATTGCACAGGCAATTGCCATGGCCTTTGACCGACACGGTGTGGGATTTTCACAGTTTGCCCACTCCCCCAGAAAGCGTCGCAGAGACGCATAACCAGCGCCCCGCTTGGTTGCTCTCGGCGATGCAGGGGCATACCGTTCAGCATGTAGAGGTGCTGGCAACCCAACGCGCATGGGTGTCCGCGTGCGAGCAATGGTGTCGTGCAGTGGGTTGGTGGTTGGTGCGTTTAGAGCCGGCATGGCAGGCTGAAGCGCGTTGGCAACGCTTGCCAGACGACCTCAATTCACCCACTGCACAGGGTTTGTCTTCCCATTTGCAAGCGCGTGCAGGTGGCTTGGCGCTAGGGGTGTTGTCACCATGAGCACCTTGAATTTGGTCCCATGGCGAGAGCGCCATCGTCGTGCGGTTTTACAGCGCTGGCAGTGGGGTGTGGTGCTTTCTGTGGTTTTGTCGCTAGGCTTGGCGTTCATCATCGACCAGGCATTGGCCGACCATAACCAAGCGCACGAGACCCGAATGGTGGCTTGGCAGGCGCAACAACAGGCTTTGCAAAGCCAACTTCGAGATGCCGCGCTTTGGCAGACCCGTGAACGCCAAGCCCGGCAGTTACAAAACACTTGGCCGCATTGGCAACAACTGCAAGCACAGGGCTGGCTAGCTTTCATAAGCTTGTTAAGCGCGTCTCCCCAAGGCGTGCAACTCAGCCATGCCGAGTGGCACGATGGGCAATGGCGTTTACAAGCCCATGCCTTCAGTCAGTTGCAGTTGCAAAGTTGGATGACACAGTTGCAGTCACAAGGGATTGCTTTGCAAATGTCTGCCATACCCTCCAGTGCCCGTGGTTGGCGTTGTCCCCAGGGGCGTATGTGGCGTCTACTCACCTATGACTTGCATTCGCTGCCCGCAGAAGGGGCGCGCTCATGAATGTTTTTTTGCACTGGGCGGATGCATGGTGGCCACAGTGGCGCAGCCATTGGCGTGTGTTGCACGCTTGGCCTGTGTCTGCCCAAGTCTGGTTTTTGGGTGTTTTGACTTTGTGCATGACGCTGTGGTTAAGCTGGTTGATATCTGCCGATGCATGGCAAACCTGTCTGCAAACCCAAGAGCGCGAGCAAGCAACTTTGGCGCAAATACAGGCATGGCAGATATCGCTGCAACAGCACCGTGAGCGTGTAGAGGCGTTGCAAAATTTGGCACATCCCTCTGGGGTAGACGGGCCCGCTTGGCTGGACCTCCCACAAGGCAATAGCAACACCTACAGCGTCGATTGGCGTGAGGTCTTGCAAACCACAGGTGTGCAGTTCGTGGCAAACGAGGTGGCTGGTACACACCATTGGCGAGGCAGTTTGCCCCGCCTGTTGGTGGCTTGGCAAACGCTGGCGCAACATTCACCACAAACCAGGATCACAGGGTGGCAACTCTCAACCCAGGATGGGGCAAGCAAAGACAACATGGCCCCAGATTTGGACTTGCTTTTAGAGGTGCGCGAGGATGCGCCGCAGGTTTTGCAGCAATCCAAAAGCAGTCACAGCAAAACCTTGAAGCAAACCGCAATGCCAGCGACGTCTTCATCCCATCCGCTGTTCAACCCTTTCGATACCGCCGGTTTGGCCCAGGGCTTGCCAGCTTTGCCCCGCGTGGCCCACCCCGTTCAAGCGCCTGACATCGATGTATCCCAGTGGCAGTGGGTGGGTGCTGCCAGCTCGGCAGACCAATCGCGCGCATTGCTGCTGCATGACGGCAAGCTCTACCACTTCACCACCGGTCAGCCTTTGGGTAGGGAGGGCGGTGAAATCAGCCACATCGCTGCAGACCACCTTGTGGTGCGCGAATGGTCTATCGATGCCCAAGGCCAATGGCAAACCCGCATTACCCGCCTACCACCCAAGGCCACCCCATGAGTTGGCGGCATCTGATAGCGTGTTTATGGGTTTGTGCCTGGGGTGTGCCTTTGTATGCCCAAACCCCTGCCGAGGCTAATCCGGCTTTCAAAGGGGAGCCCATGTCCATGAACTTTCCCAAAATCGAGGTACGCACCGCTTTGCAACTCATCGCCGATTTCAGCGGGGTCAATATGGTGGTGGCCGACAGCGTCAGCGGCTCGCTCAGTTTGCGCTTAAACCATGTGCCTTGGGACCAAGTGCTCTACACGGTGTTGCAAGCCAAAGGGCTGGGCCAAGAAAAATGGGGTGGTGTGTTGTGGATAGCACCGCAGACCGAATTGGCAGCCCGCGAAAAAACCGGTTTGGAGAACCGCGCCACACTGCAAACTTTAGAGACTTTGCAAACCCGCGCTTTTGCCCTTAACTACGCCAAAGCGCAAGACCTGCTGGTGCCACTGCTTAGCAGCAACGGCGTGGTCAGCAACACGCCTGCGCCGCGTTTGCTCAGCCCGCGTGGATCAGCCTTGGTGGACGCCAGAACCAACCAACTGTTTGTCACGGATGTGGCTGATAAATTGACGCAAGTGGCCTTGCTGATTGAGCGCATAGACATACCGCAGCAGCAGGTGTTGATCGAGGCCCGCATCATCGAAGCCTCGGACAGTTTTGCCAGCAGTTTGGGTGTGCGCTTGGGCCGCGGTGAAAACAATACCCCTTTGGTCCAACTGCCGGCAGTGGGCTTGCAAGGTCAAAACGCAGCCACTTTGGGGCTGACCTTGTTTGATGCTGCCAAAACCCTCAGACTCTCGTTAGAGTTGTCTGCGCTGGAGGCCGAGGGCTTGGGCAAGGTGGTGGCCAGCCCGCGTTTGGTCACAGCCGATCAAGCCAAGGCGGTGATAGAGCAAGGCACGGAGTTGCCCTACCAAGTCGCAGCGGGAAATGGCGCCACCTCCATTGCGTTTCGCAAAGCCAATTTGCGCTTAGAGGTCACGCCCCGCATCACCCCTGAGGGCAGCATCACCATGGACTTGGATGTGCACAAAGACAGTGTGGGGCAAAGCACCCCTGCAGGTTTTGCCATCGATACCAAGCATGTCAGCACGCAAGTGCGTGTGGACGATGGTGGCACAGTGATGATTGGCGGAATCTACGAAACCAGCGACAGCCAAAACTTGGCGGGTGTACCTGGTCTGCGCGATGTGCCTGGGCTAGGTTGGTTATTTGGCAACCGCAGTAGCAAGCGCAGCAAGCAAGAATTGTTGATATTCCTAAGCCCTAAAATGCTGACACAACGTGCCTTAGCACCTTGAGAAAGTCTTTATCGTGTTGGCATTGGTGGGTATGCCCGGCAGCGGCAAGTCAACAGTCGGGCGACAAATCGCCCGCAAAATCGGCTGCGCCTTTGTCGATACCGACTACCTCATAGAGCAGCGCTTGGGATGCAGCATCAAAGAGTATTTCGAACAACAAGGTGAAGCGGCTTTTCGGGATGTGGAGAGCCAAGTGTTGGACAACATCACACGCCAAGATGGGGGGGTGTTGGCCACGGGGGGCGGTGCGGTACTGCGCCCTGCCAACCGCGCATTGCTGCGCGAGCGCACCACGGTGTGTTATTTGCGTGTCAGTCCCGAAGAAATTTTTCGCCGCTTGCGCCACGACCGCCAGCGGCCTTTGTTGCAAGTCGCCGACCCTGAGGCTAAGTTGAGAGAATTGTTTGCCCAACGCGACCCGCTTTACCAAGAAACCGCCCATTACGTGATTGAAACCCACAGGCCTCGCATTCAAACCATGGTCACCATGGTAATGAGCCAACTCGAACTCGCTGGACTTTTGCCCCTGGCAGAAACCCCTCCCCATGCCTCATGAACCTACCCACTTCGTCCACATCGCCTTGGGCGATCGAAGCTACAACATCCATATCGCCGACGACGTGTTGTCCTTGGACAGCACGTGGCAAGGCTTGCCCCGCGCCGCTACCGCCTTGATCGTTACCAACGACACCGTCGGGCCCTTGTATGCGGCACAGGTGCAGCGCAGTTTGGCCGCCCACTACCCTAAGGTGCTTACCCTCAGTCTGCCCGATGGCGAGGCCTATAAAACCTGGGAAACCTTGCAGCGTATTTTTGATGTGCTGCTAGAGAACGCCTGCGACCGTAAGACCGTGTTGTTTGCTTTGGGCGGTGGTGTGGTCGGCGACATCACGGGTTTTGCAGCGGCTTGCTATATGCGCGGCGTGCCGTTTGTGCAGGTGCCCACCACCTTGTTGGCGCAAGTGGATTCTTCGGTGGGCGGCAAGACTGCCATCAATCACCCCATAGGCAAAAACATGATCGGCGCGTTTTACCAACCCGAGCGTGTGGTTTGCGATTTACACACCTTGCAAAGCCTGCCCCCACGAGAACTCAGTGCGGGTTTGGCCGAGGTCATCAAATACGGTCCCATTGCAGACATGGCGTTTTTGGATTGGATAGACCACAACTTAGATGCTTTGCTGCAGCGCGACCCGCAAGCTTTGGCGTATGCGGTGCAGCGCAGTTGCGAGATCAAAGCCCATGTGGTGGGCCAAGACGAACGCGAATCGGGTTTGCGGGCGATTTTGAATTTTGGTCACACCTTTGGCCATGCCATCGAAGCCGGTTTGGGTTTTGGCGAATGGTTGCATGGCGAGGCTGTGGGTTGCGGCATGGTCATGGCCGCGCAGTTGTCACACCGATTGGGTTTGGTGGACGCGGCATTCACCGAACGACTCACCGCCCTCATTGCCCGCGCCGGTTTGCCTACCGTCGGTCCTTATTTGGGTCCTGAGGTTTATTTGCACCACATGCGGGTGGATAAAAAAGCCGAGGCCGGCGACATCCGTTTTGTACTGATCGATCCACCGGGCACGGCGGTGGTGCGCGGCGCGCCCGACGCCTTGGTGGCCGAAGTGGTGCAGGCTTGCTGCCGTTGACATTGGCACCGTTTGCGTGTGACCCTGCGCATTCGCGCGGTCGCCGCTTTCCCGAACATGATGCGCCGACCCGAAATGCATTTCAGCGAGACCGAGACCGCATCGTCCACTCCACCGCTTTCAGGCGCTTGGTCTACAAAACCCAGGTGTTTCTCAACCATGAAGGCGATTTGTTTCGCACCCGTTTGACGCATTCGTTGGAGGTGGCGCAGTTGGCACGTTCCATGGCGCGCTCGCTGGGTTTGCACGAGGATTTGGTGGAAGCCATTGCTTTGGCGCATGACCTGGGCCACACCCCGTTTGGCCATGCGGGTCAAGATGCTTTGAATGAATGCATGTCGCCTTATGGCGGCTTTGAGCACAACTTGCAAAGCTTGCGTGTGGTGGATGGCTTGGAGGAGCGCTACCCCCAGTTCGATGGCCTCAACCTGTGTTTTGAAACCCGCGAGGGTATTTTGAAACACTGTTCAGTGCGGAACGCGCAGTTGCTAGAGGTGCAAGAGCCTGACGGTGTGGCTGCACGTTTTTTGAACAAACGCCAGCCCAGCCTGGAGGCGCAGTTGTGCAATGTGGCTGACGAGATGGCCTACAACGCCCACGATATCGACGATGGTGTGCGCTCGGGCCTGATCAGCTTGGCACAACTCGAAGACGTGGCATTGTTCGACGATTACCGCCGCCAGGTGCAGGCTGAGTTCACCAGCCTCTCGGGCAGACGCTTGCTGTACGAGAGCATACGCCGCATGCTGAGCGACCAGGTTTACGACGTCTTGGCAGCCACCCAAAGCGCGCTCACACAACACTCGCCAGTCAGCGTGGACGCTGTGCGGATTGCACCGCCCTTGGTGCTGTTTTCTCCCACCATGCAAAAGCGCTCTGCGCAGTTAAAAACTTTTTTGCTTCACCATTTGTACCGACACCCACAAGTGCTGCAAACCACCGATTGGGCTAAACAAGTGGTGCGTGAGTTGTTCGCCGCTTATTTGTCCCGTCCCCAAGAAATGCCCGAGGGCCATGCCAAGCGTGACAACC